>NZ_CP032703.1:0-300000 GCF_007833795.1 Candidatus Pantoea soli
ATGGCAGACAAAGAGAGTGAAAACAAGGCGTTACTTGAACCTTTTCTGTCGGTGACAAAAAACAGCGGTGAAGTTATTCAGCTTCATCCCAACAAAAATAACACCGTACAACCGGTCGCGCTGATGCGCCTGGGCTTGTTTGTTCCTACCCTGAAATCCACGGCACGTGGAAAATCCGGGGCAATGGCTTCCACGGACGCCACGAAAGAACTTAAAAACCTGTCGCTGGTAAAGGCCGAAGGTTATGAAAAGATTACCATTACCGGCGCGAGGCTGGATATGGATAACGATTTCAAAACCTGGGCGGGTATCATTCAGTCCTTTTCACGTTATCCGTCAAAAGGCGACACGGTGACGCTGCCGTTTATCGACTTCGTCAAAATGTGTGGGATCCCTTCTGCCAACTCCTCTGCGGCGCTGCGTAAGCGTCTGGACGCCTCGCTTCGTCGTATTGCCACCAACACGCTGTCGTTTGAGGGCAACGGCAAAGCCTACCATACGCACCTGGTTCAGTCGGCTTATTACGATCGCGAGAAAGATCTGGTGCGCATTCAGGCCGATCCAAAACTGTTCGAGCTGTATAATTTTGACCATAAGGTGCTGCTGCAGCTGCGGGCCATTTCACGGCTGAAGCGGAAAGAGTCGGCTCAGGCGCTCTATACGTACCTGGAGAGCCTGCCTACCAATCCCGCGCCGATCTCACTGGCAAGGTTGCGTATGCGGCTTAATCTGGGCTCAAAGACCACCACGCAGAACCACGTTGTGCGGCGTGCGATGGAACAGCTGAAAGAGATTGGCTATCTGGATTATTCAGAGGTGAAGCGAGGCCGCTCGGTGTTCTTTATTATTCATAGCCGCACGCCGAAGCTGGATGGCATCAGTAATCTGGAAAGCATCGATTCGCTTGAAGAACTGGATTTTGAAGACTGACGGCAGATTCACTGTAATCAGCAATTCCCCTGTGGCGATGTCACTTTTGCTTAAAAAGTGACATTCTGCTCTCTGCACTTACATTCACTGTAATCAGTATGTCGCTACGCCGTTCACTATACGCAGTACGTTCACTGTAGTCAGTGAATGATATCTTAATATCTCTCAGCCTGTATGCTGCCCTTTTCTTTTTCCCGCATTAATGCATCTTTAGATGATAGTAAGTACTTACAAGGTGGGTTAAACAGAGATGAAATGCTCTGTTTTAACCTGTTTTGCTGACTACAGTGAACGCCTGACCTGCGTTTTCATGCCGGCTCATCAGGACCAGACTGTTGTGGTAAGGCTTATTGATTACAGTGAATGTATCAATTTAATCTATTGATTTTATTATAAATAATTTCTGCGCGTGCAAAGGTTCACTGTAATCAGTGAAGATGCTGTAAATGTAACCAGTAAAAGTGACAGGGCGCAACCCGTGCTGATTACAGTGAATGTTATCCGTGTGTTCTCACTATAGTGAATGTATCAGCAAGCTGGCTGCTGTGCGTATTTGTCAGGCAACCTCTCCCGCTTCACTGATTACAGTGAACGGTTAGGGGTGTCGCTTGTTACCTATCCCCTGCCCTGCTGGGTATAGCAAGATGCGCCCTGATACGCTTGCTGATTACAGTGAACGCTTTGCCTTGACAGCCTGCGGTCACGCGACTACCGATTACAGTGAACTATCTGTCTTACCCATTTCTATAGCGCGATCACTGATTACAGTGAACGCCGCTCGAGGCGTTTACAGTTCTGGCGCTACTTATTACACGCCAGTTGCGCATTGCTTTAATCTGACCTGGTGACCTGGTGACCTGGTGACCTGGTGACCTGGTCACCTGCTGACCTGCTGACCTGCTGACCTGCTGACCTGCTGACCTGCTGACCTGGTGACCTGCTGACCTGCTGACCTGCTGACCTGCTGACCTGCTGACCTGCTGACCTGCTGACCCGCTGACCCGCTGACCCGCTGACCCGCTGACCCGCTGACCCGCTGACCCGCTGACCCGCTGACCCGCTGAACCGCTGACCCGCTGAACCGCTGAACCGCTGAGTCACTAAATCGCTTTTTATGGGGTATTGTCGGTGACAATAGCGCCGATCGCACAGCTTTTACGGGCTGCGTAACGGCTCAGCTTTACTGATTACAGTGAATCTTTGTCCGTGCAGCTTTATTACTGCCGGGCTGATGAGCACTGCTGATGGCGACGCTTCTATCCGGGTATACTTTTGTGCGCCCTTACGATGAGTCAGTGTTACTGATTACAGTGAACGCAGCAGGTAACGGTCGGGAGAGCCTGCTGATTACAGTGAATGTTCAGCATGAACGAACAGCATCTCATTAAAACGCCGAAAGGATCTTACTGATTATAGTGAATGATTGAGCGCTAAATAGGCTCTTACTGATTATAGTGAATATTTGTGTTCCTGCGATGATCCTCTGCCGCCCTTGGTTGCTGATTACAGTGAACGTTTTGGTTACCTCATCCAGCGTCTGCCATCAGCGGTGAATGATTACAGTGAATGTTTTACGCTTAGCGCTAACCCATATGGCAGACAGCGGGACGATCCGTACAGGTCGCGCCGATCACAGTGAATCATTGTGCAAAATGTAGCTGGCTACAGTGTACGTTTGCTGATTACAGTGAATCTTTTCATTCTCAGACGTGCTGACTACAGTGAACGTTGTTGGTGATGCCTCTAGTCACAGCCTGCCACTGGCTTAGCGTCCTTTTGTCTGTCTGGAAACTTACCTGTCGTGACTTTGCTGCGGCATGTTCTCTACTGACTACTATTGTCCCTGTCCCTGTCCCTGTCCCTGTCCCTGTCCCTGTCCCTGCTCCTGCTGCTACTGCTGCTACTGCTACTGCTACTGCTACTGCAGCTGCAGCTGCTGCTCCCGGCGCGGCATCAGTCCTGTTCCTGCCCTGCTCTCTTCTGCCCTCAGGATGTGGTGAGCCAGAACGCCGGACTTTAGATTTTTCCTGCATGGGTTATATCGGGCTCATTCCCGGCGTTTGCTGATTACAGTGAATCTTTCCTCATAAACGCGGCCAGGGCTGCCATCAGCAGCGTGACGACCATCATCCGCTACTGATTACAGTGAACGTTTATCCCTTCTCACTATTGATTAACGCCAGCTCTGTGCGGAAGCATGGCAGAGATATGATAAGTATTTGCCTCGTGTGCAGGATTTCTGTATAAAGTCACAAATCCTACATGTGTGGAGCAAGTATGGCTAATGATGACAAGCAGGTCCTGAAAGTCGCGCAGCGCTCAGAAAAGATGCTAATGAGCCTGACAGAGCAAATTCAGGCACAAAAAGAAGAGTTACAGGAAAATTCCTTTTATCAGGTCTATGCCAAAGCCGCACTGGCAAAACTGCCTAAACTGACGCGGGCCAGCGTGGATTATGCCGTTAACGAAATGGAAGAAAATGGCTATCCTTTCGACAAACGCGCGGCAGGCAGCTCCACCAAGTACGCGATGTCGATTCAAAACATTATCGATATCTATCATCATCGCGGTGTACCTAAATATCGTGATCGTCATCCGGAAGCCTTTACCATTTTTGTTGGCAATCTTAAAGGCGGCGTTTCTAAAACGGTCTCGACTGTTTCTCTGGCGCATGCCCTGCGCGCGCATCCCCATCTGCTGTTTGAAGATTTACGCATACTGGTCATTGACCTCGACCCGCAATCTTCCGCCACCATGTTCCTGAATCATGAGCGTTCTGTCGGACTGGTGGAGGCGACGGCGGCGCAGGCAATGCTGCAGAATGTCAGCCGCGATGAGCTGAAGAATGAGTTTATTGTCCCCTCCATTATCCCCGGCGTGGATGTGCTGCCAGCATCCATTGACGACGCCTTTATCGCCTCCCGCTGGGAAGAGCTGTGCGCCGAGCATCTGCCGCAGCAAAACGTTCATGCTGTCCTGTATGAAAACGTCGTGGCCAAACTGAAAAAAGATTATGACTTCATCTTTATCGACAGCGGCCCGCACCTTGATGCCTTCCTGAAGAATGCCATTGCGGCATCAGATTTGCTGATGACGCCAGTGCCGCCGGCACAGGTGGATTTTCACTCCACGCTGAAATATCTGACGCGTCTGCCGGAGCTGATCGGCATCATTGAGGAGTCCGGCGCAACCTGCCGTCTGCAGGGCAATATTGGCTTTATGTCGAAACTCTCCAATAAAGCTGACCATAAAATGTGCCACAGCCTGGCGAAAGAGATTTTCGGCGGCGATATGCTGGATGCGGCACTGCCGCGTCTGGATGGATTTGAGCGCTGCGGCGAATCCTTCGATACCGTCATTTCTGCTAATCCCTCTACCTATGTTGGCAGCAGCGAGGCATTAAAAAATGCGCGTTCGGCGGCAGAGGATTTTGCCAAAGCCGTATTTGATCGTATTGAATTTATCCGCCTGAACTGAGGTTATTATGAGCGCAAAAAGAATTACCATTGGCCGGACCTTCAGCCAGACACCTCTGCAAAATGAGACCCGCGCTGAAGGTCATACCCAGACCTTTATTCTGACGACGGGCAAACGCGCCCTGTTCACGCTTGAGCACATCGCCGCACGTGAAGTAGAAGAAAAAACTTACGTGGTGATGGAAACCAATGGTCGAGATCAGGCTGGCCTGACGCCAGAGTCGCTGCGCGATATTATTCGCACCATTAAACTCCAGCAATTCTTTCCGGCGATTGGCGTAAAACGCGGCGACCGCATCGAGATTCTGGATGGTTCACGCCGCCGGGCCGCAGCGCTGCACTGTAAAACCGGGCTGGATGTGCTGGTCACGGATGCCGCTATTTCAGCCGAAGAGGCGCGCCGACTGGCGCAGGACATCCAGACCGCGCGCGAACACAATCTGCGTGAGGTGGGAATGCGCCTGATGGCGCTGAAAGACAGCGGGCTGTCGCAAAAGGAGATCGCACAAACGCAGGGGCTTTCGCAGGCAAAAGTCACCCGTGCACTGCAGGCAGCCAGCGTGCCCTCAGAGCTGGTAACCCTGTTCCCGAATCATTCTGAACTGACCTACCCGGACTATAAAACACTGCTGCAGGCCTGTGAAAAGCTGCAGGAGACCGGGCAAAGCGTTGATGCGTTGATTGAAACCATTAGCATGGATGTTGACAGCGTCTGCGCGCGTGAAGGACTGGCTGAAGACGAAGTGAAGAACGGCATTTTACGTCTGGTGCGTAACGGCAGTCAGACGTTAATTCAGTCACCTGCCAAAGATAAAGTTGTCTCCGTCCCATTATGGAACTTTGCGGATAAAGACCGTTTTGCCCGCAAAAAAACGCGTGGCCGGATGTTCAGCTATGAGTTCAATCGTCAGTCCAAAGAGCTACAGGAGGAACTCGACAGAGTGATTTCTGAAACGCTTAATAAATATCTCAATCAGTAAAAACAAACCGCCTCAGGGCGGTTTTTTCATGCCTGATTGCACGCGTTCGCCGTGTCATTTTCAACACTAAGTTGATGATAAAACGGGTATTGCAGTTAAAATTTCAGCCTGAAATCGCCACAATTTCACTCTGACAGTGACTTGCTTAGCTGTGGTTTACAGGGCGCGAATATCCCTGACATCACTGAATGCGAATTCAGCAGCCCGCTATCATAAATCCGGGGTGAGCAGCGGTCACACTGAAATTATAAGGGCTCGCCGCAGTGTTTTCATGCTTAACTTTATGATAAATAATAATTTATCAGGAAAATTTCAGGCTGAAATCGCCAGGCTTTTCACCTGTCGTAGTGCATAAACCTGGCCGCCCGTAAGCGTTAGCCAGACGATATTCAATGATTTATCCACAGAATCCGTGGATAACTTTTAAGAGGGAATAAGCACCGCCTTATCCGCCGGTTGCCACACAGCATCGCGAATGCGCACCGGTCTGCTGAGTATGCCCAGCGCATAAAAGCGGTCAGCGATTGCCTGCTGCGCTCTGATGATATCGATGGTCATTACGCGCGGTTGATGGCTACGGCGCATCAGAGCACGTAATACTGCCTGCGGATCTATCCCCATCTCCTGTGCCAGCAGCTGGGCAGCCTGACGGCGGTGACTGTCTATAAAGATGCCGGTTTCCTGCAGCTGTTCTGCCAGCAACGGCAGAATGTCGCTGTGCTGCCGGATGTAATCACGTCGCGCCAGATAAAACTGGTGGTTATCTACCCGCCCTTCACCGCTCGCGACAATCCGCAGTTCAGGATGATTTTCCGCTGCGCTGAGGAGCGGATCCCACATCATCCACGCATCAACGGACAGGTAATCACTGGCGGTGAGCGGGTATTTTGGCGGTGCGTAAATTATTTTGACCTCATCCGCAGGGATGGCTGCTTCTTCAAGCAACTGGAGTAGTAACCAGTGCACATTTGAACCTTTGTTCACCGCAATACGTTTACCGCGTAAATCGCGCAGGGTTGTGATGCCGCTATCGACTCTGACGACCACGCCGACGCTGGCAGGCGCTGGTGGCTCCCACGCGATATACGTCAGTGCATTGCCGCTAGCCTGAGTAAAGATCGGCGGAACTTCGCCGGTGGTACCGAAATCGATCTCATCATGCTGTAACGCATGCAGCAGTTGCGGGCCGGCAGGGAATTCGCTCCATAGCACGCTGACGCCGTGGCGTGTCAGGCTCTGTTCCAGCGTCTGACGCGCTTTCAGTACGCCGAGGTTGCCAAATTTCTGGTAGCCAATACGTAACTCCCGTTCAGGCTGCGGCAGCGCGGCGCGGCTTCCCCGCCTCGCTCCCTCATGCTTGCGCCGCCCTTTAATGGCCCCGCTGTGCGCCAGCTGCGTACGCAGCGTATGACGGCTGATACCTAATAAGGCGGCCGCCTGCGTCTGGTTATTATCCGTAATCATCAGCGCGCTGCTGATCAGCGAGCGTATGACACGATCAAATATCTGCTGAGGTTGCGCCATCAGTTGCTGATGCAGGAAGGTTTCCAGCGTGGTGTCGGATACTTCTTCCAGAGGCGCAGGGTGCAAATCCGCGAGGCGCAAATGTCCGGCGTTCAGCGTCTCCTCACGACTGAGCAGAACTGCATTGTGCAGCGTATTTTCAAGTTCGCGGATATTGCCAGGCCAGCTGTAGTGATGCAGAGCCGCCAGGGCATCCGCAGAAAGACGCCGCGCCGGACGCGCAAGGCGTCGGGCATATACCGTCAGAAAGTGCTGCGCCAGCAGCGGAATATCTTCACGGCGCTGACGGAGCGGCGGCAGATTGACCACGGCGACATTCAGACGATAAAAAAGGTCTTCACGAAAGCGCTGCAGGCGAATGGCCTGTTTCAAATCAACATGCGTTGCAGCAATCACCCGCACATCCACTTTTATGGCTTTACGCGATCCTACCCGCGTCACTTCCCGCTCCTGTAATACGCGCAGCAGTTTGACCTGCAGTGACAGGCTTAGCTCACCAATCTCATCCAGTAGTAAGGTGCCGCCCTGCGCCGCTTCAAACCAGCCCGGATGCGCATGGGTAGCGCCGGTAAAAGCGCCTTTTTCATGTCCGAACAACTCGGCTTCTGCCAGGTTCTCTGTCAGGGCACCACAGTTGACCGCAAGAAATGGACCATGACGCCGGCCACTGTGCTGGTGAAGATAGCGTGCCACGACCTCTTTGCCCGTGCCGGTTTCGCCAGCGATCAGCACGGTTACATCGGCAGGGGCGAATTTATCCAGCAGGGACTGAAAGGCGCGGGAGGCGGGGTCCACCAGCCGCAGCGTGTCAGGAGAAGCCATATCCGCTGAGGTCATTGTCGTTATCCGGTCGTATTCAATGAGCACAGGCTATCGCTGCACTGCATCGGATAACAGCAGGAAAAAAGCATAAGCAGTTGCAAATGCAGCAAATGCCGTCGCTCACCTGTTGCAGACGCAACAGCGCGAGAGGGGCATTCAGCGCTATCACGCTGATTTACAGCCTGTTCAGCCGCATCCGGTTCTGGCACGGATTTCGCTAACAGCCATATAACTAAAAAATCCGGCTCAACCTGAGCTGTTTGATATTAAGTTATAAAGGAAAGGCATAATGCGCGATGAACTGAACGGACATATTGAGGTGTTCTGGTTTCTGCCTACACACGGTGACGGACGCTATCTGGGCACCACGGCAGGCGGGCGGGCGGTTGATCTGCCTTATCTGCAACAGGTGGCCCTGGCTGCGGATAACGCCGGCTTCAGCGGTGTGCTGATCCCAACCGGAAAAAGCTGTGAAGATGCCTGGCTGGTGGCGGCGGCGCTGGTGCCTTTAACCCGGCGGCTGCGTTATCTGGTTGCAGTACGTCCGGGATTGCAACCGCCAACGCTGGCTGCGCGCATGGCCACCACGCTTGACCGGCTTTCAGCAGGGCGTTTACTGATTAACGTTGTCACCGGGGGCGATCCGGTAGAGAACAAAGGTGACGGCATTTTCCTCGACCATCAGCAGCGTTACGCAGTCACCCGGGAGTTTCTCGATGTTTACCGCCGGCTAATGCGCGGCGAGAAAGTTGACTATCAGGGCGAGCATATTCACGTTGAGGGAGCGGAAGTGTTGTTCCCACCGGTGCAGGAGAACGGCCCGCCGCTCTATTTTGGTGGCTCATCCGATGCGGCGATAGAGGTGGCCGCCGGGCAAGTTGATACCTACCTGACCTGGGGTGAACCACCGGCTCAGGTGGCGGAAAAGCTGGCAGAGGTTCGCGCCCGTGCCGCGGCAAAAGGGCGCGAGCTGGAATACGGCATCCGTTTGCACGTCATCGTGCGGGAAACCGAAGAAGAAGCCCGCGCGGCGGCTGAAAAGCTGATTGCTCATCTGGATGATGACACTATCGCTCAGGCACAGCAGATTTTTGCGCGCATGGATTCCACCGGGCAGGCGCGCATGCGTGCACTGCACAACGGTTCACGACAGGACCTCTATATCGCGCCCAATCTGTGGGCCGGCGTCGGACTGGTTCGCGGGGGCGCTGGCACGGCGCTGGTCGGCAGTGCAGAGCAGGTAGCGGCCCGTATTAGCGAATATCAGGCGCTGGGCATTACCCGGTTTATTCTGTCCGGCTATCCGCATCTGGAGGAGGCGCACCGGGTGGCGGAACTGCTGCTGCCGCTGTTGCCGCTGGCACAGGGGCAGCCGCCGCGTGCCCACACCCTGAATACCGGGCCATTCGGTGAAACCATTGGCGGGGATATGCGACCTTCGCGCCCTGCACGCGCCAGCTGAAGAGGAGATGACGATGACAGCAGCACGAATACTGATTGCCGGCGGCGGCTTTAGCGGCACCGCGGTGGCGATTGAACTCGCGCGTATGTCGTCTGTGCCGTTAGAGATTACGGTAGTTGAACCGCGCGAGATGCCGGGCGGCGGTGTCGCTTACTCCACTGCAGAACCGTCGCATCGCATTAATGTGTCCGCTGACCGCATGCAGTTATCCGGCGACGAACCGGGCGCGTTTGATCGCTGGTACCGGCAGCAACCTGAAAGCGTACTGGACCCGGCAGCACACTGTGCCGATGGCAGTGTTTATCCACAGCGCGGGCAGTTCGGCCGCTATCTGGCACAGCAGTTTGCGGCGGCCAGTCGCTTCCCACAGGTAAAACTGCAGCACCGGCGCGCCCGGGCGCTGAGCTGGGAGGGGCAGCAGCTGTTGCTGAGTGATGGCGACGTGCTGCGCGGAGACGTTCTGGTGCTGGCCATCAGCCATCCGCCGCCGTCACTGCCCGCGTTGCTGCAGCCGTTCTCCGGCCATCCGGCGTTAATCGCTAACCCGTGGCAGCCAGGGGTACTGGATACGCTGGACCCGCAGGCGCGGGTCGGCATTATCGGTACCGGGCTGAGCATGGCAGACGTGGTGGCCGCACTGGAAAGGCGTCAGCATCGCGGTCCGCTGCTGGCATTTTCCCGCCGTGGCCAGCGCTCCCGCGCCAATCTGAGCGGTGAATGGCCGGCGTGGACGCTGGCACCGTGCCCCGCGGCCCGCGCCCGTGCCTGGCTCAGGCATACGCGCGCTGAGATTGCCCGCGCGGCTGCGCAGGGCATTCCATGGCAACGGGTGCTGGACGCCGTGCGGGCGCAGGGTCAGCAAATCTGGCAGGCGCTGCCCCTGGCCGAACAGCAACGCTTTGCGCGCCATCTGCGCAGCTGGTGGGATGTGCATCGTTATCGCGTTGCGCCACAGGTTGCCTCTGCGATCGCGCATCGCCTGGCGCAGGGTACACTGCAGGTGCTGGCTGCGCGCATGACAGACATCACGTCCTGCGGTGATCAGCTGGCGCTGACGCTGCGGCTGCGATCGGGTGCGGTACAAACGCAGCTGCTGGACCATATGGTGGTTACCTCCGGGCCGGCGCATGACACGCTGCTGACCCGGGAGCCGCTGCTGTCATCGCTGGCTCAGCAGGGGCTGATCCAGGGTGATGCACTCGGCTTCGGTATTGCGGTCGATGCACAGTCACGCGCGCTCAATCATCAGGGCCAGGCCAGCGGTCACCTGCTGGTGGCGGGACCGGCGGCGCGCGGGCGTTTTGGCGAACTCATGGGTTTACCTCAGGTGGCCGATCACGCTGCTGCCGTCGCACGACAAATTCTGCATACGCTCAATGCCGCCTATGACGGGCGATGTCGCCGTTAATTTCGTTATCTCCCACTTTCTGAAATCACACTGACGAACGCCCGGTCACACGCTGACTGCGGCTTCGCTATGGAGTCTGCTATGCCATCGCAACGTGAAATACGCCTGAATGCATTTGATATGAATTGTGTCGGACACCAGTCGCCGGGTTTGTGGGCGCACCCGCGTGACCGATCCTGGCAGTACAAGGATCTCGATTACTGGGTCGACTTAGCCCGGCTGCTGGAACGGGGTAAGTTTGACGGACTGTTTATTGCCGATGTGCTCGGCATTTATGACGTGTTCAACGGCAATGGCGATGCCGCCCTGCGTCAGGCCACACAGGTGCCGGTAAACGATCCGCTGGCTTTAATTACGCCCATGGCGCTGGTGACAGAACATTTAGGATTCGGGCTGACGGCTTCCCTCTCTTTTGAGCATCCGTATCCCTTTGCACGCCGCCTCTCCACGCTCGATCATCTGACCAAAGGGCGGATCGGCTGGAACATTGTGACCTCCTACCTTGAGAGTGGCGCGCGCAACATCGGGCAGCAAACGCAGACCGATCACGACAGCCGCTACGACTATGCCGACGAATATCTGCAGGTGATCTATAAGCTGCTGGAAGGCAGCTGGGAGCAGGATGCCGTGCTGCGCGATCGCGCGCGTCGCATCTTCAGCGACCCGACAAAAATTCATCCTGTTAATCACCAGGGAACCTTCTTTAACGTTCCCGGAATCCATCTGTGTGAACCTTCACCGCAGCGGACGCCGGTGCTGTATCAGGCCGGCGCCTCCAGCCGGGGTAAACAGTTTGCCGCCGAACATGCCGAGTGCGTGTTTGTCGCGGCACCGTCAAAAGTCCTGCTGAAGCGCGTGGTGGCAGACATTCGCCAGCGGGCGGAAGCCGCCGGACGCGATCCGCGCAGCATCCTGATTTTTAATCTGCAAACGGTGATTGTCGACGCGACCGATAACGCCGCTCAGGCCAAATGGCGGGAGTATAAAAACTGGGTCAGCTATGAAGGCGCGCTGGCGCTGGTCTCTGGCTGGACCGGTATTGATTTTGGCCAGTATCAGCCGGAGCAGGTGCTGAAGTATCTGCACACCAATGCCATCCAGTCAGCGGTGGAAACCTTTTCAACCGCTGATCCTGAGCGGCAGTGGACAGTGCAGGCGCTGGCGGAGTGGGTGGGCATCGGCGGCTTTGGACCGCTGCTGGTGGGCAGTGCGCAAACCGTCGCAGATGAGCTGCAAAGCTGGGTAGAAGAGACCGATGTCGACGGCTTTAATCTTGCCTATGCCCTGACGCATGAAACCTTTGAAGATGTGGTGACGCATCTGATTCCGGAACTGCAAAAGCGCGGCGTCTATAAACAGGATTATGCGGCCGGTACGCTGCGGGAAAAACTGTTTGGCGGCGGCGCGCAGCTGCAGGCACCGCATCCCGGCGCAGGCTATCGTATCCGCAGCAGCCGTCACGCGGCGGCCACCACGCCGCGCTAAATCAGGCGGCACCGCAGCGTGCCGTGATGGGAAAGTGACTTAACCCGGACGCGCTGCGCGTGTCCGGGTATTGCTGCTGCAATGAATCATGTTATTGATTTATAGCAATTTTATAGCAGTATTTGTTGCTTTGGCCCGCTGCCTTTCCCGCTTATAACCTCCTCACCTGCACAACAAAACAACAACGTGAGGCGTTATGAGTGCTCTTCCTTTAGAAAACACCCTGCCGGTCTCGGAACCGGTGCGCTCGGTCGGTGATGTGGCAAGGCTGATCAACACCCGCAGCAGCAGAAACAATCATGCCCGTATGATTGTGTTGCTTGCGCTGGGCGGCGTATTTCTTGATGCATATGACCTGACAACCCTGTCCTGGGGCATTGACGATGTGGTGCGTGAATTCCAGCTTACGCCGTTTATTACCGGGCTGGTAACGTCGTCAATCATGGTGGGGACCATTGTCGGCAACCTGATCGGCGGCTGGCTTACGGATAAATATGGCCGCTACTCGGTCTTTATGGCCGACATGCTGTTCTTTGTGGTTTCGGCCATCGCTGCGGGCCTGGCACCCAATGTCTGGGTATTGATTGGCGCACGTTTTTTGATGGGAATCGGCGTGGGGATCGATTTACCGGTTGCCATGTCTTATCTGGCAGAATTTTCCCGGTTTGCCGGCAAAGGTAACAAAGCCGCGCGGCTGGCGGCGTGGTGCCCGATGTGGTACGCCGCCTCCACGCTCTGCTTCCTGCTGATCTTTGCGCTTTACTTCCTGTTACCTGCAACGCACACCGACTGGCTGTGGCGCGCGTCACTGCTGTTCGGGGCAGTGCCTGCGCTGCTGATCATCGCCGTGCGCAGTAAGTTTATGAACGAATCTCCGCTCTGGGCCGCCAATCAGGGCGATCTCGCTTCCGCGGTGCGGATTCTGCGCGACTCATATGGCATCCATGCGCACGAAGCACCGCCTGACGCCTCTGCCACCGCTGCACCCGCCGTCAGCTTTCGCGTCCTGTTCCGGAAACCGTGGCGCGAACGTACGCTGGTGGCTGGCGTAATGAATGTCTGCATCTCTTTTGAATACACCGCCATCGCCTTTTTTCTGCCCTCTATTCTGGCGCAGTTCCTCGGTGCCGGCGTATTTGAAACCATCGCGGCCTCGCTTGGTCTGAATGCGCTGTTTGCCTTTACCGGCGGGTTATTAGGCATGCGGCTGGCGTGGAAATATCCTTCGCGTCACGTGGCGATTGCCGGTTTTGCGCTGCAGTTCTTTGCGCTGATTGCGCTGGCCCTGACGGGGCATCCGCAGGCGCTGGCAGGCATTGTGTTTGCCGTGCTGATGCTGGGTCTGTGGTTATTCGCTGAAGGATTCGGACCCGGCGCGCAGCTGATGGTGTATCCGGCGCTCTCTTATCCCACTTCCATTCGCGCCACCGGCGTGGGCTTCAGTCGCGCACTTTCCGGCATCGGCAGCGCGCTGGCGTTGTTCATCCTGCCGATGCTTCAGGCCGCGCTGGGAACCAACATGTTCTGGGTAGTGTCACTGGCTGCCCTGATTCCCATTTTCTTTCTGCTGGCGGTGCGCCATGAACCGACGCGCCACGACATTGACGATCAGGAGTAACCGATGACTCTATTTTCCACGGGTACAGATTATGAGGCGCTGGCGGCGCATTTCCGCCCGCTGTTCGCACGTATCGCCGCGGGTGCAGCGGAACGGGAACACACGCGCACGCTGCTCCATGACGCGATTCAGATGCTGAAAGCGGCAGGGCTGGGCACCGTACGCCTTCCTCGGGAAAAAGGCGGCTGGGGGGCTTCACTGCCGCAGCTGTTTCAGCTGCTGACAGAACTGGCGGAAGCGGATGCCAATTTGCCGCAGGCGCTGCGCGCGCACTTTGCCTTTGTAGAGGACCGGCTGAACCAGCCGGATTCGCCGCAGCGCGACCGCTGGTTCCGCCGCTTTCTGGATGGCGAGCTGGTTGGCAGCGGCTGGACCGAGACCGGCAGTGTGAGAATTGGCGATGTGCTGACCCGCGTGACGCCCGGAGAGCAGGGCTGGACGTTGCAGGGTGAGAAGTTTTACAGCACCGGTGCGCTTTACGCTGACTGGATCGACGTGTTCGCCCGACGCAGTGATAACCAGCGCGATGTGATTGTTCTGGTCAGCACGCATCAGCCGGCAGTCACGCGGGAAGATGACTGGGATGGGTTCGGACAGCGTCTTACTGGCAGCGGCACCACGCGCTTTGCTGACGCGCAGGTGGAACCGGATCACGTCTACGATTTCACCACCCGCTTCCGTTATCAGACGGCCTTCTATCAGCATGTGCTGTTGGCAACGCTGGCAGGTATCGGCCGGGCAATCGCCCGGGACGGTGCGGCAGGCGTGGCTGCCCGCGAGCGCATCTACAGCCACAGTAATGCGGGAGCTTCCCGGCAGGATGCGCAGGTATTGCAGGTCATTGGCGAGATCACCAGCCACGCCTTTGCGGTGGAAGCCACGGTGTTGCGTGCCACCCATTCACTGCAGTCAGCTTATGAAGCCCATCTCAGTGACGATGACGGTGCGCTACAGGCTATCAACGACCGGGCCGAAGCGGAGGCGGGCCAGGCACAGGTGATCGCCAGCGAGCTGGTGCCGCGCGCGGCCACCGCACTGTTTAATGCGCTGGGTGCATCAGATACCCGCGCAGGCAAAGCGCTGGACCGCCACTGGCGTAATGCGCGCACCGTGGCTTCACACAATCCGGTGATCTATAAAGCGCGGGATATTGGAGACTGGAAAGTAAATGGCAAATCACCCACCGGTATCTGGCAAATTGGCAGGGGAGGGGCCGACCGCTGAGAGCAGAAGAGGGTGGCGCGGAACACCGCGCCACGCCAGGGAATTACGGTTTATCCTGCGACCAGGTTGCGCTGCGCACGTCAACCTTGATCGGCAGTAAACCCACGCGCGTGAAGGTGTCTGCCAGCGTTTGCTGTGCGTCAAATACCGGTGGACTCATACGTGAGGCCCCATACGGCAGCCGCTGCAGCGTGGTACGCCAGACGGTCGTCGGCAGGCCGGTGGACTTCGCCAGGATGGCGGCCGCCTCATCCTGGTGCTGATTCGCCCAGTCGCTCAGTTTGCTGAGCTCGTTCACTACCTGCTTCGCGGTTTCCGGATGTTTTTCTGCAAACGGGCGGCTGGCCAGGTAGAAGGTGTAATGCGGAACCAGCCCTTCTGCATTGCGCAGTTCACGCGCCTGTGTCGTGGCTTCCACCTCTGCAAGATACGGGTCCCAGATAACCCAGGCATCAATGGCGCCTTTCTGGAAAGCCGCACGCGCATCGGCGGGCGGCAGATAGACCGGCGTAATCGCTTTATAATCCAGGCCAGCCTCTTCCAGCGCTTTCACCAGCAGATAGTTGACATCGGAGCCTTTATTAAGCCCGATTCGTTTGCCTTTCAAATCCGCTACGCGCTTAACTGGCGAGTCTTTGGGCACCACAATGGCTTCGGTTTTTGGATTGCCCGGGGAGTGGCCGAGATAAATCAGATCGGCCTGAGCGGCCTGCGCAAACACCGGCGGGGCATCGCCGGTCGCTGCCAGATCGATACTGCCAACGTTCAGCCCCTCCAGCATCTGCGGACCGGCCGGGAACTCCACCCAGCGTACGGTAATCCCGTCTTTTTTGAGTGTTTCATCCAGCGTGCCGCGATACTTTAACAGGGCAAAAATGTTGGCTTTCTGATAGCCGACCGTCACCGTCTCCGGGTTTGCCGCCAGTGCCGGTACAGCGAGCAGGCCAAGGCTGAGGGCCAGCGCGCTCAGGGAATAACGTGTCATATGCATAGTGCGTCTCAGGTGGTTTTTTTGCCACCTTATCAACATGTTCATATAACCAATAAATAATAAATTTAAAATGTATATAACTTAATGATATGTTATCGCGATCATTCACTATAGTGAGCGAGTTACATAGAGAGGCAAATGATTAGCACGGTAATAATTTGTATAACAAATCAAAAGGCCTTCCCGGCGGGCTTCTGTCAGGATAAGCCCTTATCCTGCCTGCCATAGGTTTCCCGTGTTTTATGAAATGGTTTTCTCAACGTGCCGTACTGTTTTCTGCCAAAACCTGCCTTGCGGCGTTTCTGGCCTTTTACATTGCGCTGGCGCTTAATCTGGATAAACCGGCCTGGTCACTGACTACAGTGTACGTTGCCTCACAGCTCTATTCGGCTTCCACGCTCTCGAAATCGGTGTTCCGCTTTTTTGGCACGGTGCTGGGAGGCTTGTTTACGTTGCTGGTTTATCCGGCAACGGTGCAATCACCCATGCTGTTCAGCCTCTGTATTTCATTGTGGGTGGCGCTGTGCCTTTATCTTTCCCTGCACGATCGAACGCCAAAGAGTTATGTTTTCATGCTGGCCGGCTACAGCGCGGCGATCATGGGCTTTCCCGATGTTGCCACGCCATCGGCCATCACCTATACGGTGATTTCCCGTATCGAAGAAATTACCGTCGCGATCCTCTGCAGCAGCCTGGTGCACTGCCTGATTCTGCCGGTTTCCATGCGCCATATGCTCGGTCAGAGCATTGACGTGTGGTACCAGAATGCGCGAAAGCTGTGCGGGGAACTGATCACGGCGATGCCTGCGGAAAAATCGGTTGAGCGGGAAGATATTCTGGTGCAGATGGCAAATTATCCGCTTAACGTCGAGACGCTGATTACACACTGCGTGTATGAAGGCGATGCGGCGCGTCGACTGGTGCGGCTGGTGAGCGTTCAGTATCAGCATCTGTCTTATCTGATTCCGACACTGACCGCTATTGAGTCACGGCTGACCTGGCTGGCACAGCAGCAGATTCGCTTTCCTGATTATGTGGCAGACGCGTTCCGGCAGTTTCTGCTGTGGCTGAATGGTGATACGACGCTGCCGGTACGTGCGGTACTGAGCGCGGCACAGCAGGAATTGCAGCAGGCGTGGCGTGCGCAACGGCTGAGCAGCGAAGACGCGCTGCTGCTGGTGGGTTTGCTGGAACGTTTGCTGAACTTTGTCCGTATTGCCGACGCCTGTGAGAGCGTGAGCGAGCGCGTCAGTGAATGGACGCCTGCGGTCAGGCCCGGCAAAATGGCCCGCGCGCATAAACATGTGGATAAAGGTCTGCTGCTGCTCTCCTGCTTCACTGCCTTCCTGGCGACTTTTGCCACCTGTTTGTTCTGGATCGGCAGCGGCTGGCAGGCGGGTGCCACCGCACCCATGATGGCGGCCGTGCTGTGTTCATTTTTTGCCGGACTGGACAGCCCGGTTGCACCGATGACGCTTTTTCTCAAAGGCGTACTGATTTCAATGGGCATCAGCCTGGTCTATGTGACGCTGTTGATACCGCAGTCAGTGACCTTTGAGGCGCTGGTCATCTGTCTGGCGCCAGGCCTGTTTGCACTGGGACTGGTGATTGCCAATCCTGCCACTAACCTGATCGGCCTGATTGTGGCCACGCAGATTCCGGGACTGATTGGTATGAGTCATCATTTCCGGCCCGATTTGCTGCTTATAGTGAACGCCATGCTTGCCACGCTGGTAGGGATTGTCGGGGCGCTGGTGCTGACCCTGCTGATTCGGAACAAGCGGCCAGCATGGACCGCCCGGCGTGCGCTGCGTAAAGGTATACGCGACCTGCTGCAGTTTATTGCGGCGATTCGCATGAACACGGTGACCCTGACCGCCCGTCAGCAGTTTGTTGCCCGCACGCTGGATCGCGTAAACATCATCCTGCCGCGTAAGCGCATCGATCCTGCGCCCGATCTGGTCTCCGGCGGCAACCTGATTGCGGAAGCCTGGCTGGGCGCCAACTGCTATGACTATTACACGCGCCATCGGACGCTGTTACTGGCGCATCAGATAGAAAGCGCCGCGCTGTTTCATGCGCTGAGTCAGTTTCTGAAGTGCCGGCTGAAAACGCTGGACGCGACGCCGTCAGCGCCTCTGCTGGCAGAGTGTGATCGGCTGCTGCTGGCGCTGGAGGCCACAGCACGGCGGGATGAAGCGCTGTTCACGCCGCTGCTGCATTTGTTTAACATCCGGCTGGCGCTTTTTCCCTGGTGTCGCTGGCCTGATCAGCCGCCAGGGCAGGGCAGCACAAAGTGTGATAGAGATCGCACTTTGTGTTAGGTCGTTAATAATCACAATGGTTATTATAACGGCCATACAGAGCACATCGCTCTGACCCACATACGCAAGGAATATGACCATGAAAACCATTAAAACCCTGACGCTGGCTGCTGTTGCTGCACTCTCTGTTGCTTCTTTTGGTAGCTTCGCTGCGGAAAGCATCTCTGTTCACGGCAGCACCCTGGATAGCGCAGAAGCACAGGTTGCGGCACAGGCGAAAGCCGCAGGCGCAGACAGCTATAAAATCACCAGCGCCCGTGCGGACAACGGCGTCGATATGACGGCTGAACTCTATAAATAAATATGCTTTTCTCCGTTAAAGTGCTTAGCCCGGTTGATACCGGGCTTTTTTTTGCCCGCGATTTATCGCTGTAACGTCAGGTGGCTTACCCGGCGGTTAACAAACAACACAATAATAGCTAGCAGACTAATTGTTATCTGTGTTACTATCTGTTTATTGAAGGCGTCTCGCCAGACCCAAATGGTCGTACAGGGATGTGCCAGAACTGGCTGCCATAACCGGCAGCCTTTTTTGTGGGCGCTTTTTCGTCAGAATGCTGTTTCCAGTGAATCTGTGACGCAATAGGCCTCATCCACCAGCGGCAGATAACGCCATTTATCGAAGGCTGTGCAGGGATGGGATATGCCGCAGCCCACCCAGTCTCCCGGCGCTAAGGCGTCCTCCGGCGGCACCTGCAAATAGGCGTGCTGATCGTTGACGTCTGTAATGCGCAGATGGCGGCCATCACGCGGTGCGCTACCGTCTGCCTGCCGGATCCACAGCGGCTGCGGCAGATCCTGATCGAACGGAACGTCGCGGCGACCAAAATCCACAAAAGCGAGGCCCGCTTCCGGACGTGAAAGCACCCGCCCCCAAATCTCCAGCGCCGGAACAAAATGGTGTTGCGCGCCGGGCTGTGCAAAAGGAGCGATGCGCGCATAGAGACCGTGATCGTGCGCCATGTACGCGCCGGAACGAATCAGCGGGGTAACGGGCAGCGGCAGCTGTGCTGCGGAGAAGCATGCCGCGACCACATCAAACCACGCGCCGCCGCCGGCGCTGAGAATGATTTCCGCGCTTCTGAACAGCTGCTTTTCTGCCAGCATCGCCGCAGTGTCGATCATCATCTGGCAATAAGCCTGTACGCGCTGCACGCCCGCCGCATCACGGGCGGCACCCAGTGCGCCTTCATAGCCCGCGACGCCAGCCAGCTGCAGCGCCGGACTGGCGTGAATCGCCTCGGCTATCTGCAATGCAGACTCGGCTGAACGGCATCCGGTACGGCCGCCGCTGACTGACATTTCCAGCAGCACGGCGATCCGTGCTCCGCCGAGATGCTGCTGCAGCAGTTTTACTCCCTGCAGTGAATCGACATAACAGAGAAAAGCGTGGTCGGGATGCTGCTGCTGCCACGCGCCAATCCAGCGAATGCCGGCCGGATCGACCAGCTGATTTGCCAGAAACACATTGCGAATCCCCGCCTGGCGCAGCGCCCGCACCTGTGCCGGGGTGGCCGCGCACAGGCCCCAGGCACCGCCTTCACTGACAGCGCGGCGCAGAATAGCCGGTGCCATTGAGGTTTTGGCATGTGCGGCCAGGATTACGCCACGTTCCCGACAGAACGCGGCCAGTTCGCGCAGGTTATGCTCCAGCGCGGATTGTTTCATGATCATCATTGGCGAAAACACCGCGTCGCTGCTGAACACGCAGGTGCCCGTGGGCAGCGGCGTGTCGCCCGATCCGGCGACGGATTTAAAGCGTGGCGCTGGCCGGAGCGTATCCAGCTGGCCATCGGGCTGCAGGGGAAAATGAATCGACATCGCCGCTCCTTAATGTTCCAGAACCCGTGACAAAAACTGCTGCGTGCGCGGATTTTGCGGGTGAACAAAGATCTGTTCCGGCGTGCCCTGTTCCGCAATCACACCCTGATCCATAAATACCACGCGATCGGCCGTTTTACGCGCAAACCCCATTTCATGCGTCACCACCACCATCGTCATCCCCTCCCGGGCCAGGCTGCGCATCACTTCCATGACTTCGCCAACCAGCTCCGGATCCAGCGCGGAGGTGGCCTCGTCGAAGAACATGATGCGCGGTTCAACGGCCAGAGCCCGGGCGATAGCCACTCGCTGCTGCTGCCCGCCAGACAATTGCGCCGGATAGTGATGCGCGCGATCGGCCAGCCCCACGCGGGTCAGCGCGGCCATGCCGCGGCGGTTGGCTTCGGCTTCCGGCAGTTTTTGTGCTTTGATCAGCGCCAGCGTGACATTGCCCAGCGCCGTTTTGTGCGGAAACAGGTTGAACTGCTGGAACACCATGCCAACGTGACCGCAGATTTCAGCACTGCGCCGGCGATCGTGCAGCGGCACGTCATTAACCCAAATCTCACCGCCGTCAGCGGTTTCCAGTCCGCTCATGATGCGCAGCACGGTACTCTTACCGGAGCCCGACGCGCCAATCAGGACCAGTACTTCACCCGGTGAGACCTCCAGGCTGATCTCTTTCAGCACCTGTGTGGCACCAAAGGATTTTGTAATCCGGCTCAGCGTAATAGCGGATTGGCTCATGATATCTGGCTCCTGGTGTGATGATGTTGAACCCAACGGGAAAGAGGAAAACAGATGGCAAAGTACAGCGCAGCAACCAGCGCATAAATCACCACCGGCTGGCCAATGCGATCCACGATCGCCTGGCCCTGATGCATCAGTTCGGACATACCGATCATGCTGACAATCGACGTATCTTTAATCAGTGACAAATATTGCCCTGCCAGCGGTGGCAGGACGATGCCGCGCGTCTGCGGCAATATTACGTTCAGGAAGGTCTGACGCTTTGACAGCCCCAGAATCCAGGAGACTTCCCACTGACCTTTTGGCACGGACTCAATGCCAGCGCGGAACACTTCAGCGATATACGCGCCCTGGTAGATGCTCAGTCCAAGAATGCCCGCCGCGAACAGATTGATCTCATAACCAAAGTAAGCCACGCCAAAATAGATAAACATCAGCGTGATCAGCACCGGCGTGCCACGGAACAATTCGGTGTAGAGCACGGCGATCGGTTTTAACACCGGCAGCCGGCTGGTGCGCAGTATCGCAGCCAGCAAACCCAGCAGCGTGCTGCCGGCGATTGCGGCTACCGAGAGCAGCAGCGTCACACCCAGCCCTTTCAGCAGGATGGGCAGTGCGCTGACAATCAGATCATTCATCATGCATTCTCCCGTTTCGCAGCATTAATCAGCCATTTTCCGGCCCAGCCCCAGGCGGACTTTTTTACGGGCGTCACCAGCGGCGGATGGAACATCCGACGTCCTGCCACGTTACCCAGCCAGGAGAACAGATTGCTCAGCAGCAGATACACCAGCGCCACGATGCTTAAGGTCTGGATATAGAGCAGCGTACGCGCGTTAATTATCGTTGCTGTGCCGGTCAGTTCTGGCAGCGCAATCGCAGAGAGCAGGGAGGTGCCCAGCAGCAGCTGAATCAGGTTATTGATGATGGCGGGCCACACCGCGCGGGCCGCCTGCGGCAGCACGACGTTGAAAAAAATCTGGCTCCGCGGCATCCCCAGAATCCAGGCGGCTTCCAGCTGGCCTTTGGGCACCGACTGAATGCCGGCGCGAAAGGTTTCCGACAGATAGGCCCCTACGTTGATCCCCAGCGCCAGAATGCCGGCCGTAAAGGCACTCATGGTGATACCGAGTGAGGGCAGTCCAAAGAAGATGATGAAAATCTGCAACAGCACCGGAGTATTGCGGATAAATTCCACATACCCGTGACTGATCCAGCGTAGCGGCGCCAGCGGAGAGGCTTTGGCCAGCGCGGAGAGCAGACCCAGCGCGACGGCCAGCACAAACGCCAGCAGCGTCACCTGCAGCGTCAGCCACGCGGCATCAAGAAAGGTTCCGGCATAGCGCCACAGGGTGAGCCATTGGTAATTCATGGTGTGACTCCTTCAGGCGGCGCAGGGCAGAGACCCGCGCCGCAGACGATCAATATTGCGGATTGAGCGGATAGCGCGGTTTGCTGCCAAACCATTTCTCATACAGCTGTGCGTTCTGACCAGAAGCGTTAATTTCAAACAGGAATTCATTGAGGTAGTTGGTCCAGACCTGATCGCCCTGTTTGACGCCAAACGCGTTGTACTCCAGTGGCACCAGCGCTTCATTGGTTACGGTGAGGGAAGGATCCAGCTTCGCCTGATACGCGAGGAAGTTATTATCTTCGATCATTGCATCCGCCTGGCCCTGTTTCACCGCGAGGATGGCCGCCTGTGACGAGTCATATTCCTGAATCTTTACGTCGATACCGAGGTTGCGCACTTCATCACCGTTCGTGGAACCTTTGACGGTGGCAATGGTTTTACCGGCCATATCGTGCGCTGACTGAATACCGCTGTTTTTGCGCACCAGCATGGCTTCACTGGCAACCACATAAGGCTGGGTAAAGCCAATCTCTTTGGCGCGTTCAAGGTTACGGGTGAAATTACAGAACACCACATCCACCTTGTTGGTTTGCAGATTAGGGATGCGGTTAGCGCTGGTGGTGTTTACCATCTCCAGCTTCACCCCCATCTCTTTTGCCAGGGCTTTCGCCAGATCAACGTCATAACCATCCGGGTTGCCGTCTTTATCGTAAAAACCAAACGGCGCAAAGCTCAGACAGTCACCAACGCGCAGCGTGCCGCGTTGTAATACAGTCTGTAACGTGGATTGCGGCGCGGCGCCGGGCGCTGTTTTTTCATCAGCAGGTGTGCAGCCAGCCAGCGCCAGCAATACCAGCGCGCCTGCCATAGCCTGAGCGCTTATTTTCAGCGATGTTGCGATCATTTTTATGCTCTCTTATAAAATGGAAACGACACGAGATGTCACTGCTATTTCACAGCAAACTGAAATGCATAATTAAATCAAAGACGGCCCTGGTGCTGACGAAGAAATATAAAGGCGTCAGGCAGTATTCATTGTGATGATTATTTTCGGTCGGCACGGAAACATTTCATATCCACTTCGACTTTGCAGTCGACGACCAGATCCTGCACGCTACAAATGCGCGCGGGCGGATGGCCATGAAATATTTCACTGAATACTTTGTTAAACGAACTGAAATAGCGCGCATCCGTCAGCACGGCGGTGACGTGGACGACATCTTCAACGCGATACCCCGCTTCACGCATGATGGCCAGGCAGTTATCAAACGCCAGCTGTGTCTGTTCAATAATGCCACCTTCCACCACCTCACCGTCGCGCATTGGCGTCTGGCCTGAAATATAAAGCCAGCCATCCGCTTCAACCGCACGCGAAAAGGGCAGTTTCTGGCCGCCAGTGCCGGTACCGCCTTCACTGCCATAACGTCGGATTGTCATGCTGCCTGTTCTCCCTGCTTTTTGAAATTGTCTGATATACCAGACTTGTATCCGCAATACCGGATAGGGCAAGATTTGCACAGTCGATTTATTTTTGCAATATGGTCAGGGCGATTAAATTTTTTATGCTGCTGTCGCGATCGCAAAATAGTTTTTAGATGTGCATTTTTAATAACTCAAAATGTGAGTTCCGTCGGCCTTTTAATGATTTCATGAAAACCATTGCGCCATAATGAGGCCCCGAATTGGCACAGGCATTATTTAACATGGCAAATGACTTTTTTATTTAATCAGTGATAGGCAATAGAAGCGGGCGGTGTATGATGCTTTTCTTTTCAGGCGTCACTGATTCGCTTCACTGTAACGGGGAGAAAAGCTATGCCGGATGAAAAAACTTCGCGCGCGCGCGGCGTTGACCGGGTTATTGAGATTTTTCGTCAGCTGCATATTGCGCGTCAGCCGATGGCAATGCGCGATTTGATCGAGGCCACAGGGGCACCGCGCTCCAGCATCTATGAACTGGTCAGTTTGTTAAGTGAGGCTGGACTGGTTGAACTGGATGCAGAAGGCGCGGTGTTTTTTGGCCGGGAAATGCACTATTACGGTGCGGATTACATGGCGCATAACGATCTGATTCGGCGCGCGCATCAGCTAATGGTGGAAATCGTCGCGCGGCACGGCGAAACGGTGCAGCTGTGCATGCTGGAAGGTAACAAGTACACGGTGGTGCTCTCAGAGAGTAATGCGCATCCGTTCAAAATTACCTCTGACATCGGCGTGCGGGTGCCGATTACCTGGACGGCGACCGGACGACTGCTGCTCAGCAACTGGTCCGATCGGGCTATTCTTGAGCTGATCCCGGAAGAAGATTATCGGCTCGCCAGCGGCAGGATCCTCGACAAGCAGACGTTTCTGGACGAAATTCACCGTGCCGGAGAGCTGGGATACTGCATGACGGAAGGGTTATCGGAAAGTTTTACCTGCTGCATGGCCGCGCCGATTCGTTCGCGCAACGGGCAGGCGGTGGCAGCGCTCTGTTTTATGGTGAGCCGCGACACCCCGGAGGCGCGACGGCAAATGCTGCTGCAGGAGCTGATTACGTCGGGACAGAAACTGTCAGATTTTACCTGAGTAGCGGGAACTGGTTTTGTTGCGCGTGACAAACGGCAGCGCGAACACCGGGGAATGTCTGCCAGTTCGTTTATTTTTCATCAGTTAAGGTTGTGTTAAGCTAATTAATAATAATAACTATTCTTCTTTAGCATGGAGTTCTGGCATGAAAACGCGCCTGTTACTGGCAATGGGTTTACTGGTTTCCACTGCGGCAGCGGCCACCACCTATCCGCTGACCGTCACTGACATGGACGGTCACACGCAGACCATTAAGCAGGAGCCGCAGCACATCATCCTGCAGGATGGCCGGGATGTTTTAACACTGGCGTTGCTCGATCGTGATAACCCGTTCCAGCGTGTTGTCGCGTGGAATAACCTGCCGAAAAAGCAGGACACCCAGACCTGGGAAATGCTGAAAAATCGCTGGCCGCAGGCCAGTCGCATCGTGGATATGGGCTTTAGCGATCAGGGACAGGTTAATCTTGAAAGCGTGCTGGCACAGAAACCTGACCTGATGATTGCGCAGCTGCGCGCAAAACCGGCGCTGCAGCAGTCCGGCGTGCTGAATACCTTATCCAGCCTGCATATCCCGGTGGTTTTCCTTGATTACGAACTGAATCCGGCTAAAAACACCGCATCCAGCGTCACCCTGCTGGGCAAAGTGCTTAACCGTGAAAGCGAAGCCAAAGCCTATACCGATTTTTATCAGCAGCAGTTTGCCCGTATCACGCAAACGGTGGCCACGGTGCCGCATAAACCCACCGTGTTTATTGAACCGATTGCCGGGAACAGCGATAACTGCTGTTTCACCCACAGCCATAATGGCTGGGGCGGTCTGGTTGAAGCGGTCGGCGGTAAAAATATTGGCTCAGCGCTGCTGCCGGGCAGTTCGGGCTTTGTGGCGCTGGAGAAAATCATTGCCATGAAACCGGACGTTTATATCATGACCGGATCAAAGCGCCCGAACGGCAACGTGCTGCCGTTTGGTTATAACGTCGGGCCGGAGAGCGTGAAGCCCGTCTTCCGCACGCTGCTGCAGCGTACCGGGCTGGCGCAGATCGAACCGGTGAAAGCGGGAAGGGCGTATGGCGTTTATCACCACTTCTATAATCACCCTTACAACATCATTGGTATGGAAATTCTGGCCAAAGACCTGTATCCGCAACAGTTTGCCGATCTCAAGCCGGTAGCGGATTTCCACACCATTATCAAAAAATTCACCAAATTGCCGGATCAGCCGATCGAACTCAGCTACCCGGACAATCAGTAATCCCCTGCGGCGGGCTAGCCGGCCCGCCTGCACACCCCGCAGCCTTAACCGTTTTTTTCTGCGATCCCTGCTTACGCTGTTTGCCATCAGATGGCCTATACTGCCTGCTGACATTGACCCGGTCTGCAGCGCCCGCTGCGGCTGGCGCAAAAATGGACTGGAAAGCTCTGAAAGCGGTTAACAAACTCATTATTCACATTCTCATTAATCCACACCGCGAGTAAGCTCTGAAGAAATCTTTTTTCAGCGCCGGATGGATGACCGGCGAACCGATACGGGAGAGCATGATGGCAGTAAAAATGATTGCGGTGGATATGGATGGAACATTTCTCGATGACAATAAGCAGTACAACGTGCAGCGTTTTTCGCGCCAGTACGCGCTGCTGAAAGAGAAAGGTATCCGCTTTGTGGTCGCCAGCGGCAATCAGTATTACCAGTTACAGCACTACTTCCCGGACATTAAGGATGAGATCGCCTTTGTGGCGGAAAACGGTGCCTGGGTATCAGACAGTAACGAAGAAATTTTCTGCGGTGAACTGGCACCTGAGCGGGTACATCAGGTGCTCGATATCCTGGCAAAAGAACCCGATATCAGCGTTGTGGTGTGTGGCCGTAATGGCGCGTATGTCCACAGCACGATGTCGGATGATGTCATGGCGATGCTGGCAAACCACTATCGCCGGCTGGAAAAGCGCGACAACCTATACGATATCGATGACACCATTTTTAAATTCTCTCTGAACCTGGCCCACGAAGATGTGGATGCGCTGCTGGCTCGCCTGCACAGCGAACTGAGCGCGGTTGAAAATATTATGCAGCCGGTTTCCAGCGGCTTTGGTTTTGTCGATCTGATTATTCCGGGCTGCCACAAGGCACACGGGATTGCGCTGTTGCAGGAGAAGTGGGGCATCGACGATTGTGAAGTGCTGGCGATTGGTGACAGCGCGAATGATATCGAAATGCTGCGTCAGGCCTGCTACAGCTTTGCGATGGCGAACGCCGCGGCACCGGTCAACGCTGTCGCACGCTATAAAACGGAAAGCAACAACGACGAAGGGGCGCTCAACGTGATTGCCCGTCTGCTGGCGCGGGAAACGCCATTTAACTGATTCTCCGCCCGGCTCCGTGCCGCTGCGTGCTGATGCCTGCAGCGGCTAAAGATAATCGGGTGCTCACTCTGCCTCTGATTGTGCCGTCTCGCCAGCCGCCTCGTGCGCCTGGCGATAATGGGCTTCCATTGCGTCAAGCGCAGCCTGATTATCCAGTCCCCATTGATACATCTGCTCAACAGGTGCGGCAAAGGTCATGCCCAGTTCAGTCAGCCGGTAATCCACTTTCGGTGGCACCACCGCATAGACATGCCGCACGATCAGCCCGCGCTGCTCCAGCGCTTTTAAAGTCTGAAACAGCATTTTTTTCGAAATGCCCTGCAGGCTGCGCTGCAGCTCACCGGTACGTGCACGGTGGCCTGGCCAGTGATAGAGCGCGTGCAGCACCATCGTGCTCCACTTCACCGAAAACAGTTCCATCAAACGGCGCGGTGGGGAATCCGCATAAAAAAACAGTTTACCGTCAACCCAGGCTGGCATGGTGATCTCCCGTATATGGTTACCAAATGGTGACTACTTTCATTCTTGCTCCACGTTCACTATAGTCTGCCGCCTTTAGATTGTTCAGACCAGTATAAAACCGGAGGCGCTGTGAAAATTAACGCTCTGGTCGCACAGGATGCGGCTCAACCTCTCTCTTCAGCTCACATTACCCTGCGGGCCGTGCAGCCACAGGACGTCAAAATTGAGATCCTCTACTGCGGCGTGTGCCATTCTGACCTGCATATGGCACGCAATGAGTGGGCCGTCAGCCGTTATCCGTTAGTGCCGGGTCATGAAATTGTCGGACGCGTAGTGGAAACCGGCGACGCCGTCAGCCAGCATCGCAAAGGGGATATCGTTGGTGTTGGCGTCATGGTGGATTCCTGCCGCCAGTGCCATTTCTGCCAGCAGCAGGAAGAGCAGTATTGTGAAGCCGGCTTTACCGCGACCTACAACGGCATCGATAAATATACCGGTGACAGTACATGGGGCGGCTATGCGCAGCATGTGGTGGTCGATCAGCATTTTGTGGTATCAGTGCCGGAAAGCCTGCCGCTGGCGGGCGTCGCGCCGCTGCTTTGTGCTGGCGTGACCGTCTGGTCACCGCTGCGGCATTTCAACGTTCAGCCGGGTGATAAGGTGGGCGTGGTCGGGCTGGGCGGGTTAGGCCACATGGCCGTAAAACTGGCCAGCGCGCTGGGTGCGGAAGTGACGCTGTTTACCACTTCGCCAGGAAAGGGCGCCGACGCCCGTCGCCTTGGCGCATCGCGGGTGGTGGTTTCGCGCGATGCTGCACAGATGGCTGCCTGCCAGACTTCGCTGGATTTCATTATTGATTGTGTTGCTGCACCTCATGACCTCGATCCTTACCTGGCGACGCTGAAAACCAATGGCCGTCTGGTGCTGGTGGGCATTCCGGATCATCCCCATCAGTCACCCAATGTTACCCCGATGGTTTTCCGTCGTCTGAGCATCAGCGGATCGTCAATCGGCAGCATTCAGGAAACGCAGGAGATGCTGGATTTCTGCGGCAGGCACAATATCACGGCGGATATTGAACTGATTGCCGGTGAAGAGATCGAGCAGGCGTTTGTCCGCATGCTAAATGGCGATGTGAAGTACCGTTTTGTCATCGATATGCAGGCGACACGCTGGTAAAACGGCGAAATGCGCTGGCGATTTCAGGCTGAAATCGCCAGCTGATGAAGGTCAGGCGCTATCGTCGGCGGCGCTGACCAAAGCATTACTCTGCCAGCCACCAGATACATTCATACGGACGTAGCCTGGCGGTCCCGTTTGCAGGCGGATAGTTGCCCAGAATGCGCCGCCATCCGTCGGGCGGTATCGCGATATCTGCCGGCAGCGCGATTTCGTCTGCGGTGATGTTTGCGATCACCCGCAGTGTCTCTGTACCCGCCTGACGCTGATAGCACCAGATAAGGGTGCTGTCTGCGGCCAGATCGCGGTAGTCGCCATCGCGCAGGATAGTCAGGTTTTTGCGCAGCCGGATCAGATCGCGATAGCAGTGCAGCACCGAATCACTGTCGTCACGCTGTGCGGCAACGGTGATGTCAGCGGCGTTATCCGCCAGATCAATCCAGCTTTCCCCCGCGGTAAATCCGCCGTTCCGGCTGTTATCCCATTGCACCGGGGTGCGGCCATTGTCTCGTGACTTATCGGCCAGCACGGCAAGGATCTCCGCTTCCGGCATGCCCTGCTGTTGCAGCATCTGCCAGGCGTTCAGGCTTTCCACATCACGGTATTGCGTAAGCCGCGTAAAATGGGGATTGGTCATGCCAATCTCTTCACCCTGATAAATAAACGGCGTGCCCTGCATGCCGTGCAGCAGCATAGCCAGCATTTTTGCGGCCGGTACGCGCCACTGACCCTCATCTCCCAGACGTGAAACCACGCGGGGTTGATCGTGGTTACACCAGAACAGGGCATTCCACGCCAGCCCATGCATGCCCGTTTGCCAGGCCGTAAACAGCGCTTTCAGCTGCAGCCAGTCGGGTTTGGCGCGCTGCCATTTATTGCCGTTGGGATAGTCGACTTTCAGGTGATGAAAATTAAACGTCATTGACAGCTCGCGACCGTCAAGTCGCGCATAGCGCTGGCAGTGCGTCAGCGATGTCGAGGACATTTCCCCCACCGTCATCAGTCCGCGCGGCTGGAAGACATCGCGGCTCATCTCTTCGAGGAAATCATGAATGGCCGGCCCATCGGTATAAAAGCGGCGTCCATCACCTTCGGCATCGTCCGGGTAGTCCGGATGTTTAGAGACAAGGTTGATCACATCCAGGCGTAAACCTTCTACGCCTTTGTCTGCCCAGAAATGGCAGACCGCTTTCAGCGCTTCCCGCACCTGCGGGTTTTCCCAGTTAAGGTCTGCCTGTTCGGGCGCGAAAGTGTGCAGATAATACTGCTGCGTTTCGGCATGCCATTGCCAGGCGCTGCCACCGAATTTCGACTGCCAGTTATTCGGCGGCGTGCCTTCTGTGCCGTCGCGCCAGATATAGAATTCCCGCCAGGGACTGGTGCGACTGCTCGCCGCTTCGCGAAACCAGTGATGCGCAATGGAGGTATGATTAAACACCATATCCAGCACCACGCGGATGCCACGCTGGCGCGCAGCGGCAACCAGCGCGTCAAAGGTTTGCATATCACCGAACAGCGGATCGATATCGCAGTAATCGGCCACGTCATAGCCGTTATCCACCTGCGGCGAGGGATACACCGGGGTCAGCCAGATGGCATCAACGCCGAGCCAGTGCAAATAATCCATACGCTGGATGACGCCCTGCAGGTCTCCGGTGCCGGTGCCGGACGTATCCTGAAAACTGCGTGGGTAGATCTGGTAGATGACGCCCTGACGCCACCATTGTGCTGCCTGCATTGTTGTCTCCTTTGCGTCAGATGGTCGCCAGACGGCCAGTGATTTGCTTACGTTTGTAGACGGCCATGGTCAGGCACAGCGGCACCAGAATCGCCACCAGCATGGCCGTGGCATAAACAGACCAGAACGCCGGTTTTATCGCCAGGATGGCGGGCAGACCTCCCACGCTGATCGCGCCTGCCACCACATCGGCCAGGCCGCAAATCAGCCCGGCACAGCCTGCGCCCGTCATGGCACACAGCATCGGGAAACGGTATTTCATGTTTATGCCGTACATGGCAGGTTCAGTTACGCCAAGATAGGCGGAGAGGGCAGCCGGCACGGAGAGTTCACGCTCTTTGGCATTGCGATTCATCAGGATGATGCCCAGCACGGCGGAACCCTGTGCGATATTGGAAAGCGCGATGATGGGCCAGACCGGCGTACCGCCGTTGCTCTGTATCAGCTGCAGATCGATGGCCAGCGTGGTCTGATGCACGCCGGTGATCACCAGTGGCGCATAGAGAAAACCAAACAGCGCACCGCCAAGGGGGGCCAGTGAGCCGGTCATCAGATAGCTGACGGCCCAGGCGATACCTTCACCCACCAGACGACCAAACGGACCAATCAGCGCGTGTGCCAGCAGGGTCGCCAGCAGCAGTGATATCACCGGAACCACGACCATCGTCAGAAAATCCGGCACGATGCGTCTGAGGCCACGCTCAATGAAAGCGAGCGCAATCCCGGCCAGCAGGGAAGGTACAACCTGGGCCTGATAGCCCACCTTCGCGATGGAAAACAGGCCAAAATTCCACAGCTGCGGGACATGCTGACCCAGCTCATAAGCGTTCATCAGCTGGGGTGAAACCAGCGTGATGCCCAGAATAATACCGAGAATGGGCGTGCCACCCAGTTTCTTCACCACCGACCAGCAGATGCCAACCGGCAGGTAAAAGAAAATGGCCTCACCGATCAGCCAGAGAAAATCGTAAAGGCTTTTCCAGACGACAGAGTGCGCGATCAGCGGCTTGCCTTCATCCAGCGGAAGTTCACCAATCACATTGCGGAAGCCCAGAATCAGCCCTCCGCTGATCAGCGCAGGCAGCAGCGGGAAGAAAATTTCTGCAAAATGTGAGATCAGACTCTCATGCCACTTCATTTGCTGACGTGCTGCGCTTTTCACCTGATCTCTGGTAATTGCCTGTTGCCCGGTACGCTCCAGTAATCGCGCATACCAGCGATCAACATCCGGTCCGATAACCACCTGAAACTGTCCAGCATTGCTGAAGCAGGCTTTGACCATCGGTAATGCCGCAATGGCCGTGCTATCGGCTAATGCTGTATCGTTAAGCACAAATCTTAGTCTGGTTATACAGTGGGTTACGGCGTGGATGTTGTCTTGTCCGCCCAGCAAACGGATCAGTTGATCCGTATCGCTGTTATTCACTTTGCTGGCCATATCATTCACCTTGCTGAAAAATCGGATCGTTCCATTCGCGCCAGATAGTAGTGATAACGTGGCGAAAGCGTAAAGTCGGAACGTTCCAATTAATGGCAGCGATCACATAAAAATTGCTGGCGAATGCGCGGGAACCGTCTGACCTTAAACGCGCTAACTCGTGCTAATATCCTGTTTTCACTGGTATGCGTTACCTGATGGCTTACATGAACAAAAAAAACCTTACCCTGAAGGATATTGCTGCACTGAGCGGCGTCGGCAAGTCAACGGTCTCACTGGTCATTAATAAAAGTCCCAGGGTCAAAACGGCCACCCGCGAACGTGTTGAGGCGGTCATCAGAGAATATGGTTATACGCCGTCGCTGACCGCGCGGGCGCTGCGCGCGCAGCGTGAGAAAATCATCGGCATCATCATGACGCGACTGGATTCGGCTGCCGAAAACCGGGCGATTCGCGCCATCCTGGCTGAGGCCTACCAGGCGGGATATGACGCCATTTTGCAGGAATCAATGCTGGATCCACGGCGGCTGGAGGAGCATCTGCACGTGCTGGAAAGCCGGCGGGTAGAAGGCGTTATTCTGTTTGGCTTCAGCGGCATGGACGACGTGGATCTGACGCCCTGGCAGCATCGTCTGGTGCTGATTGCCCGCCAGCGGCCTGGCTTTGCTTCCGTTACCTATGATGACAGCGGGGCGGTAGATCTGCTGATGGCGCGACTGCATGCCAGCGGCCGGCGCAACGTCAGTTTTATCGGCGTTGATGAGCAGGACCATACCACCGGACGTGCACGCTATCAGGCCTATCTGGCGGGGTGTAAACGCTACGGTTTTTCCGGCGCTGCGCGGCTGGGCGATCTCAGTTATCAGAGTGGTTTTACGCTGGCAGAAACGCTGCTTGATCAGGAGAGTGAGGCGCTGATTTGTGCGACCGATACGCTGGCGCTGGGTGCGTTGAAATCGATACAGGCCCGCGGATTGCAGGTGGATGTGTCCAGCATCGGCAGCACGCCTTTACTGGCGTTTTTGCATCCGGAAGTGACCTCGGTACGGCTGGGCTTTGCTAAGGCCGGCCTGCGTGCTCTGCACATGCTGCTGGAAATGCAACACGATAAAGCCGCGGGTGGTCAGCTGGTCCTGCCATGCAGTCTTGAAGATTGAACCCTTAGCGAAGAAGAATTTCCTGTACCACGGTAAACTCTTTGCGCGATGTGCCGATAACGCTCCCTGCATGCTCAAAACAATAACCATCGCAAGGGAGTGAAATATGGGGCTGGTATCCCGGTTACGTAATGTGCGCCTTACCCGTAAATTATCGGCAGGATTTGGTATCGTGCTGTTACTGGTGGCGCTGGCCACCGCGATCAGCGTCACGCGGTTTAATCAAACCCATGAAATTTATCAGGAAACCAATCTGATTTACGACATCAACATCGATGTCTTTCAGGCCAAAATCAACCGGTTAAAGTACCTTTACGGCGATGATAAGGCCGGCCAGACAATGGCCGATTACGTCAGCCATGCGCAGCAGATGATGCAGGAAGCACAGCAGCTGCCCTGGACGCCCGCCGCCAGAGCCTTTGTCAATGAAGTGCCAGCCCACCTGCGTGATTTCCGGCAGAGCATCAGCGCCATGTCGCAGGCAATGCAACAGCTCAAGGGTTTACGCGCCAGGCTCGATAGCCTGAGCCAGCAGGATATGACCGCCCGCTACATGCAACTCATCCGTACGCCCGTCGCAACGCCCGAACTCACCAGCCAGATTTATCAACAGCTGTTTGCCATCAGCAACGTACGCGAAGAGGCGTGGGCATTGCGTTTTAATGTTTCCGATGCGTTGCGCAGCCAGCTGGAAACGCACTATCAGCAGGCTGAACAGGGAATGAATGTCTTGCTGGCACAGCTGCCGCCGGAACAGCAGGGGGAGTTTACTGCGCTCTGGCAGGATACGGAAACCTTCAAATCGCTGAGTCTGCAGGCGGCCAGTGCATTTGGCCAGCTGCAAACGGCAGAAGCAAAGGTAAAGGTCGCCGGTGATAACAGCAGTGCCGCGATCAAAAATATCATCACGCTGGTCAAAGCGCGCAATGATGCGCTGACTCGCGACTCGGCCGCGTTGATGCTGCTGACTGGCGGACTGGCAATTCTGTCTGGCGTACTGGTGGCGTGGTATATCATTCGTCAGATCACCCGGCCGGTATTTCATAACCTGGCGCTGGCGGAGCGCATCGCCAGTGGCGATTTAAGCTCGCAGTTTGCGACCGATTGTCATGATGAGCTGGGGCGGCTTACGGCAGCAATGGGGCGGATGAATGAACGCCTGCGCGCGATGATTGGCGATGTGCTGCGCAGCGTTGGCAGCGTCTCGCAGGCCGCCAGCGCCATAAATCAGGGCAATCTCGATCTTTCGTCACGCACGGAACAGCAGGCCGCCGCCGTGGTGCAAACCGCCGCCAGCATGGAGCAGTTAACTGCCACGGTTAGAAACAATGCGGAAAACGCGCGTCAGGCGAGCCTGATAGCCGCAGAGGCGACGCGTAATGCGGATCAGGGTGGAATCGCAGTGCGCCATGTTGTCAGCACGATGGGCGAAATCTCGGAGAGCTCGAAGAAAATCGCTGATATCACTGCCGTGATCAACAGCATTGCCTTCCAGACCAACATCCTGGCGCTGAACGCGGCGGTGGAAGCGGCGCGCGCCGGTGAGCAGGGGCGGGGCTTTGCAGTAGTGGCCAGCGAAGTGCGTAACCTGGCACAGCGCAGCGCGGGTGCGGCCAAAGATATCGAACGACTGATTGGTGAATCTGTCGGACGAATCAGCAACGGGCAGCAGCAGGTGACGCGCGCCGGTGAGACAATGGAACAGATTCTCAGCAGCATTGCGCGCGTGAATGAAATCATGCAGGAGATTTCCGCCGCATCGGATGAGCAGAGCCGTGGGATTGCACAAATTGCCCGCGCCGTCAGTGAGCTGGACAGCACTACCCAGCAAAATGCTTCGCTGGTCAGCGCGTCCTCTCACTCTGCCCATGCGCTGGAAGAGCAGGCACTCATGCTGGAGCGGCTGGTGGCGCAATTCCGGCTGCAGGCGAGGGCAGGCTAAAGACCGGCTAACGGCGGCGATCATACCCCGATTGCCGCCACCAGATGACGCGCTGCGCGTTTGCTGCCAGTGTCTGAAGCGGGATCGGCGGAAGCGGCTAAAAAAGTCAGCGCAGGGGTTCGGTTTCCCGTTACACTGCGTTTCTGTCGACCTGAATTTTCCTGAAATGAATTACTACTCCCCGGATGAACACCACCTGAAGCGACGTTCCCGCCGTTTCATACGCCGCATGTTTATCATGCGCCAGCTCGGCACTCTTCTTTGTTTTTTCCCGATTCTTTCTGTGCTGCTGGAGAGGCAGCGCGATCTGGCCTTCAGCGCCGTGCTGTTTGTGAATGCCTTTGTGTGGCCGTGGCTTGCGTATCGGCGCGCACTGCGGGCTGAGGACCCCACCACCACCGAACGACATAACCTGACGCTGGATGCAGCCTTTGGCGGGATATGGGTGGCGCTGATGGCGCTGAGCCCGGTGCCTTCGCTGATTATCACCGCGGTGCTGGCTTCGGATCGCTATGCTGCCGGCGGCGGCGCGCAACTGATGGCGGCAAGCCGGGCGTTTCTGTTCGCTTTCCTGCTGGTCTGGGTGGCCGATGGGGCGCAGGTGCAGCTTACGTTCTCGCTGCAAACCGTGTGGCTGACATTACCGCTGGCCACCTGCTATATGCTGGTGCTCAGCATCACCTCTCACAATCTCACCTGGCAGTTACGCAAGCGCAACCGCGAACTTGAGCGCATTGCGCTGATGGATCCCGGTCTGGGCATTCCTAACCGGCGTTTGTTTGAACGTCGGCTGGAAAGCGAGTTCCTCAGCACCCGCCGCGGCAATAGCTGTGGCTATCTGCTCCTGCTGGATGTCGATCATTTCAAAGGCATCAACGATACCTGGGGTCATGAAGCGGGCGATTTTCTGCTGGCCGAGATCTCCGCTCTGTTGCGTAACCATGTTGGGTTGCAGGACATTCCTGCCCGGTTCGGCGGCGATGAGCTGGGGGTGATTGTTCATCACGCCACCGATGAATCGGTGGTGATGCTGGCAGAGCGGCTGAAGCAGCGTATTGCGCAGGTGCGCCTGCCGGCGTCCACCGGGTTTCGCTGTTCAGTGAGTATCGGTATCGCACCGGCTGCCGGCGCCGACTCGCTGGGCCAGTGGCTGCGACACGCCGACCTTGCCCTGTATGAGGTGAAACGTGCCGGCCGTAATGGCGTGAGGTTATGGTCTGCTCAGCCGGATATGGCCTGACGCTCCGCAGGGGCGAACGTCAGCGCCGGCGCTAAACGCGGTAATGTTGAAAAGGTTACCGCGTTTTTTTGTTCTCCGCATTCTGCCCCGCTTTTATCGGTAACAGGTCGCTGTGCGTGGGCCTGGCATGCACGGCTCACCGGCTGACGGAACAAAGCCAGCGGCAACCCGTACCGCTTTCCGGCACCGCAGGCGGATAAATCGTTCGCTGGTTTTATTGCTTTCCATAACGCATTGATGTCACTGCGTTGATTATCAGCCCGTAGCGCGAATTGTTTTAAGACAAGACTTAAATAGTTGTTTCCGATAACACAGGTAATATCGCCCGGAAATTCGCTGAAAGCCGCGCAATTAACGTTATATATCCATGTAATATTTTTCATTATATAGGTCATCCTTATTTTACAAGGGTGTGCGGGAAGGTTTTGCGAAATTAATTCATCGCCATACATCACAGCAAGAATATAACAGGTCGCTGGTGCCGGTAAACCAGGGGCGGTAGCGTGGTCGAAAAGTAAAAATAAAGCGCAAAAGCGCAGGCGTAAAATATGTCACGCCGGACACAGTGATTTAATCAGGGATCTATTATGTCAGCAAAGGTTATTCATCAGCCGGTCACGCAGGAAGAGGGCGAACTGACGCGCTATCTGATCGAAATGCTCGATCAACGAAACTGCGTCATCATTATCATCACACTTTGTACGCTGCTGGCCACGTGCTATGCCTTTCTGGCGACGCCGGTCTATCAGGCCGATGTGTTAATTCAGCTGGAAGAGAAAAAAGGCAACGCCATTCTCGACAGCCTGAATCAGGTGCTGCCGGATTCCCAGCCGAGTTCAGCGCCTGAAATCTCCCTGATTAAATCCCGCATGGTGCTGGGAAAGACCGTCGATGATTTACATCTGCAAATCAACGTAGAAAAACGCTATTTTCCCGTTATCGGCAAAGGGCTGGCGCGCCTGCTGGGGACACCCGCTGGCAGCGTGACGGTTTCCAGACTTAGCATACCCACCACCACCGAAACGGAACCGGGTCAGCTGACGCTGACCGTACTTGATGATGAACGCTATCAGATTGAGTATGACGGCAGGAAGGACACCGGGCGGACGGGTGAGATGTATAGCAAAGAGCGGCTGCTACTGTTTGTTGACAGGATGAACGCGCAGCCAGGGGAAAAGTTCCTCGTTGAACATTACGATCGCCTGCAGGCTATTACCCGTTTGCAGGAAAACCTGAGCGTGACCGATCAGGGCAAAGATAGCGGCATACTGGAATTAAAACTTACCGGCGAGAATAAAACGCGGATTACGCAAATCCTCGATAATATCAGCTATCACTATCTGACACAGAATATCGAGCGCCAGGCAGCCCAGGACGATAAAAGCCTGCAATTTCTGAAGCAGGAATTACCGCACGTGCGTAAACAGCTGGATAGCGCTGAAAATACGTTAAATGCTTACCGCCAGCAAAAAGATTCGGTCGATTTATCGCTGGAAGCCAAAGCGGTGCTGGACCAGGTTGTTAATATTGACAATCAGCTGAATGAAATTACCTTTCGCGAGGCTGAAATTTCCAAGCTTTATACCCGGGAGCACCCGAATTATAAAGCGCTGCTGGAAAAGAAAACCACGCTGCAGCGGGAAAAATCCCGGCTGAATAAGCAGGTCTCAGCCATGCCCGCCACTCAGCAGGAAGTTTTACGTCTCAGCCGTGATGTGGAATCCGGACGGGCAGTGTATATGCAGCTGCTGAATCGTCAGCAGGAACTGAGTATTGCCAAATCCAGTGCCATCGGCAATGTACGCATCATTGATAGTGCGGTGACGGCAGCGAAACCGGTGCGGCCGCAGAAAATTATTCTGATCCTGGCGGGGATGGCGGCAGGTCTGCTGGTTTCAATTTGCGTGGTCATGATGCGTCTCTTCTTACACCGCGGCATCGAATCTGCGGCACAGCTGGAACAACTGGGTGTAGAGGTTTACGCCTCTATCCCGAAAGCGGAACGCGCTGACCCAGCCGGCGGATCCGCGTCGGCATCCAATGCGCTGCTGGCTTCGCGCTGCCCGGGAGATATTGCGGTCGAGGCGATCCGCAGTCTGCGCACCCGTCTGCACTTTCAGATGCTGGCTGCGCGCAACAACATTTTACTGATTTCCGGTGCCACACCCGAAGCCGGTAAAACCTTTGTTGCTGCGAATCTGGCGGCGGTGATGGCGGAAAACGGGAAAAAAGTTCTGCTGATTGATGCCGATATGCGACGCGGCGAAGGGCATAAGCTGCTGAACGTGAGCGCTGCACCCGGGCTGACAGAGGTGCTGGCGGCAGAGACGCCACCAGCAGCAGCGCGTGTCACCATTCAGAATGAAGAGAGTCAGTTTGATTTTATTCCACGCGGCGCAATACCGGCTAATCCGGTGAAGAGCCTGCTGAGCGATACGCTGCCGGCGCTGCTGCTGTGGGCGGAAAAAGAGTATGACCTGGTCATTATTGATACGCCGCCGGTGCTTGCGGTGACCGACGCGGTGGTCATCGGGCAGCATGCTGGCAGCATTTTGCTGGTGGCGCATTACTATCGCAACAGCACAAGTGAAATCGAGGCCAGCCTGCAGCGATTGACACCCGGCAGCGATGCCATCATCGGCTGTGTACTCAACCGGGTAAGCAACAATTTCAGGAGCTATTACGCCAGCGGGTATAAACACCATACCTACGCGTACACCAGCAACAGCTGACACTCACGACAGATATTCATTACCTGACTCATTGCGGTGGCAGGTGCCGCGCGCAATGAGCATCCGACAGAGCTGTAATATGCTGCCTTATTTGATCGCTTCCTGCCTGTGCTTTTGCTTTATCTGCGTGCAGCAGAAAACCCTGCGCAGCCGTGCCGTTGTCATCCCGCTGGCCATACTGACGCTGCCAGCGGCGCTGCGCAATTATACTGTGGGTACGGATTCAGTCGTCTATAGCCGGGAATTTCGGTTTCCTTACCGCCATTATTCTTTTGAGTGGAATCCGGAAATAGAAAAAGGGTATCAATGGGTAATCCTGCTGCTTAAATCGCTGCACAGCGATTATGCGGTTTATTTTATGACGATGGCCGTGCTATGTATTGCACCTGTGCTGCTGGTATTGAAAAAGCGCTCACCGCACTACTTTTTATCCGTATATGTTTTTGTCACCTTTGGCCTCTATTTCGCTCTGTATAATCAGGTGCGCCAGGCGATCGCGATGGGCATATGTTTTATTGCCATAAAATATCTGGTAGAGAAAAAGGCGGTAAAATACGCCCTGCTGATTGCACTTGCCAGCCAGTTTCACATCAGTGCGCTGTTGCTGCTGGGCTTTTATTTTTTATGCCATCTGCGGGTCCGGCTGGAGTTAAAAGTGGCGGCCATTTTTCTGATCGGGCTCTCCGTCACGTCGCTGGTGATTGCGTTTATGGCTGCTGGCAACGGCCGGTATCAGCACTATACCCTGGCGGCGGCCAGCGGAAAAAATGGCCTGATGACGGTGCTGTTATATGTCGCCATTGCCCTGGGCCTGTATATATATGGCCGGAAATTAAGGAAGCGCTCTGAGGAATATCGGGTGCTGGAGTGCAGTTATCTTTGTGGAATCGCCGCACTGATTCCCGTCGCCATGCTGGGAACCGATCCAGCCGGACCGCAGCGTATTGCTCAGTACTTTGTTTATTATCTGATGCTACTTATTCCCATGGTGCTGAAAGAGATTAACCGTCGCTGGCTGACGTTATGTTTCTGCCTGGGTGCTTATGCTTATTTCCTCCTGCTGATGGCGAACAATATCGGCGGTATTTATCCGTGGAAAATCAACGACGCTTTTAATCTATTCTGACAGAAAGGAATCGTAATGAGAGTCATGCATGCGGCTGAAACCATAAAAGGCGGCGTGGCTACGGTGCTGGATAGCCTGGCGACATATCAGCAACACAGCGATCAGATTACTGCGCTGAAACTCCTTGTGCCGCAGCAGCATTTATCTGAACTTTCTCCCGGCCTGCTGACGCAGAGCGTTACGTTTGACCGCAGGTCACGCGGCGTGGTGGCTTTTTTCCATTTTGCCCGCTGTTTTTATCGTGAAGTCCGCAGCTTCAGACCCGACGTTGTGCATTTACACAGCACTTTTGCCGGTCTGCTCGGCCGGATTATGCTGTGCCTGTTTTTCCGGCAGCATGCCATACGCGTGATTTACTGCCCGCACGGTTTTGCTTTTCTGATCCAGGCTTCCCGGCTGAAGCAGCGCCTGATTATTGCCTGTGAGCGCTGGCTGTCGCGCTTCACCGATCGCATTATCTGTGTAGGTGAAAATGAATATCAGCAGGCGCTGGGTGCCGGATTACCTGCCCGCAAGCTCTGTTTAATCAGTAACGGCGTGAAGATACCCGAAAAGGCCAATGCTCTCAGTCATAACGGATTATCCACTTATACGCTGCTGTACGTCGGACGCTTTGATCAACAAAAAGGCACGGATACGTTATTACAGGCGTTACAAACGCTCGACAGCAAGCAGCTGGATTTTCGTCTGCATATTATTATGGTGGGCTCAGCCATTAATGATACCCGGCGGAATACCCACATCACGCTGCGGAATATTACCCTTGAATATACCGGCTGGCTCAGTAAAACGCAGATCGCTGACTATTACCGGCGTGCCAACTGTCTGATTATTCCTTCACGCTGGGAGGGGTTCGCGATGGTGCCGCTTGAGGCTATCAGTTACAACCTGCCGGTTATTACCAGTGATATTGTTGCCTTCCGCGAAATTAATCAAATCAGCCGGTTATTTTTTCATTGTGGCAACAGTTCTTCGCTGGCCAGCCTGCTTTCCGGCATCAACCACTACGACCTGGATGGCATAAAGTCGCAGTTGATGGCGGCGTTACGTGAGAAATATACCGACAAGCACATGAACCGGAAAACGGTTGAATTATATGCGTCTGCCTTACAAGGAGAAAAATGAAATGGATATCGCACCTTTGGTCACCGTTTATATTCCCACGTGGAACAGGCTGAACCTGTTAAAGCGCGCGCTGCACTCGGTACTGGAGCAAACCCATACCCACCTTGAAGTGATTGTCGTGGACGATCAATCAACGGACGGCACGCAGGCGTATCTGCAGCAACTGGCGGCCACCGATCGCCGGGTGAAACCGATTTTCAAAACCGCTAACTCCGGTGCCTGCGTCAGTCGCAACCTGGCCATCGAACAGGCCAGCGGTGCGTATATTACCGGGCTGGATGATGATGATTATTTCATGCCCGATCGGATTGAAACCTTCGTTAAACAGCGTGCACTGCTGGATAAATATTGCTTTCTCTATACGCATTATCTGACGCTGACCGGTGATAATCAGTATCGTTCCACCCGCTTTGTTAACCGCCTGATGCCCGCTGAGATCTGTGCGCAGGGACTGTTGTTTAAAAATATCATTGGCAGCCAGTGCTTTACCCTGACCGAACGCCTCCGCCAGGTGGGTAAATTTACGCCGGATATGCCAGCGTGGCAGGATCTGGATCTGTTTTACCGCCTGCTGAAGCAGACGGGCTTTCATAAAGCGAAGCTGCTGCCGCACTCGCTGTATATCCAGGATGTTTCACACGATCAAAATCGTATTTCGCTCAGTAATAAAAACAGGATTCGCCACGCCTTCACGCTGTTCTGCGCGCGAAACGACGTCAGCGGAAAAGAACAACGCATTCTTGAAGCACAGTTGGTGAGCTACGGCATTAAAGTCAGTAACCGGCATTTCCTTTCGCGGTTTACCACCTGGCGCGCGCCTTATTTCTGGCTGGTGGATATTTATCTGGTTATCAAAAACCGCGCTAATTCCCGTACTCATCATCTCGCCGAAGGGTAAACCATGCATACGTTGCTGATTGTTGTTCTGGAAAACACGCCTTATAAGTATTCACTGACGCTGAACAGCCTGATGGAGCGCAGCAACAGAGAAGCTAATTTGCTGATCATTAATCGTGGTCCGGAGGCTCTGACGTTTGATAAAGATTTTCTGCATACGCTGGGGTTATATGTCAAAAGCATCACGCTAAAAGAGTACCTTGATGAGCGGCCTTTGAGCTGGATCTATAACGGCGTGATAACGGCTTTCACGCACTATGATCGTTATGTTTTCTTTGGCGACAGCTGCATGCTGGCTCACGATTTTCTCCACCAGCTCGACAGCCAGTACAGTACGGATACCGATCTGCAATTCACCGAGGTGCCGGGCCGCCAGCCGCATCCGCCTGCATCAGAGCGGACGAATGCGTCGGGCAAAGCCGACCACGCGGCATGGCCGGATAACGCGGATTTTTCGCTCTCCACCAGCCTGATCATTTACCGATCGCTGATCGAAAAATTCCTGTCGCAGAGTATGGAGTTGTTCGATAACCGTTTTGCGCTTTACGGCGTGCATGAAAATCTGCTGATGCGCATCAGGCTGCTCAGGCAGGCGGGGGCGGAAATCGTTATCCGTCCGACCTGCGCATTCAGCTACTCCAGCATGAAGAACGGACAGGCGCAAGCCGTGATGACCGAGCCGGAATGGATTTATGCCAGCGTCCTGACCAGCAAATATTACGCGAAAAGCCGCCTCGCTGCGTTCTGCACTATCGCGAAAATGCTGCTGGTTCAGCTTGTGAAATGCAGGCTCACCAACATGCGGCTCATTATGAAAACCTACTCTGCAGGCAAACATCCCCGCTGTTAAATCCCCGGCGTCATAATCACAGGCGTAGCCATTCCATGATCGTATCCATTCAGTATTTACGCGGCATCGCCGCATTAATGGTGGTGCTGACCCACATCAGAATAAAAGGGCAACAATATCAGACCGGTTCAGCAGAAGGGTTTACCATCGGCGGGGACGGGGTTGACCTGTTCTTTATTATTTCCGGTTTTATCATGTGCTTTACCACCCATAGTCAACGCCTGTCGCCCGCCCGGTTTATGATTAACCGGGCCGTGCGCATTCTGCCGTTGTATTGGGTGCTTACGCTGGTGGCGCTGCTGGTCTTCCTGATTGCGCCAGACAAAGTTAATGCTTCCGGCGGCACCACCGGCATTGCGGAATCCTTTCTGCTGCTACCGACCGGCGCGCGATTTTTAATTCACAATGGCTGGACGCTAAGCTACGAATTTTATTACTACGCGATCTTTGCCCTGTTTTTATGCCTGAGCGCGCGAGTATGGCTGCGATATACGGCGGTCCTGCTCACGCTGCTCCTGCTATCCCTCTGCGGGGTAGTCATCCAGCCTGAGAGTGCGGCTGGGCAGTTTTTATTCAGCGAGCTATTAATGGAATTCGCACTGGGGATTGTTGCCTGGATCATTTATTGCGGTTACAGGCCTGGCAACCGTCTGGCGGGAGTGCTGCTGCTGAGCGGTATCACATTTCTGCTCGTTAAAAACATCTGCGGGGTGCCTGAAGGCGTGACCAGTAAAGTCCTCACTTCCGGCCTGCCGATGTTTTTTATTTTCCTTGGGCTGATTAGTCTGGAGGAGCAGATAAAACGGCTGCGGGGCCCCCTCAGCAAGGCGTTGAGTTTGCTCGGTAACAGCTCCTATTCACTGTATCTGGCACATCCGTTTGCGTTAAGTCCGCTGGCTATGATGCTGAAACACCTGCAGCTGTTAAGCGCGCCCTTGTTTACCAGCGTCCTGCTGGCGGGATCGCTTATCACCGGTATCGCCACCTGGTATCTGCTGGAAAAACCGCTGAGCCGGCTGACCGCCCGCCTGAAGTAAGCCACGGCCACTCCGCCCCGGAGAATCGGCCGGGATTGTGCGGTTAACGCAGCTGACTGTCTTTACTGCCGCGCCGGTTATAGCCACTGTGCGCGGCTTCTTTTTTATCGAGTTTGCTCTGGCACTGAATGCAATAGCGAACACCCGGCACTGCTGCACGGCGTGCTTCGGGAATTGGTTCGCTACACTCCTCGCAAAACTCCGCGCTTTCGCCGTGATGTAAATGACTGCGCGCCCGGGCGATAGCATCATCTACCGTCGCGTCAATCTGCTTCTGTACTGCACCATCTTCTGACCAGCCGCCAGCCATCCTCAGTCTCCTCAGTTGCGTTTCAGCCATTCACTATAGTCTGCACTGGCAAACGCGTGGAGCAATGCGTGCGCCCGTCATGCTCTGTTGATGGGCTCTTTCCGCCGCCTGGCCGGGCGCCGAACCGGTGCCATTCTCTCCCTGCTGGCTGCTGCCGGCACACTCATAGTGTCATCGGCGGACGCTGCCAGGCGTTAACCGCAGGGGCAGAGCCTGCGGCTGAAAAAGTTTCCCTTGCATTCGTTTACTGTCCGTGCGTTAATGCCTTCCCGGTCTGATAAGCAGACAGTCTCATAGTTAGTTCCTATTTTATCTCTCATCTGCGTAAGTCCCGCTTCCTGGCCTTTCTCTTTGAGTTGTATCTCAAGTTCTGATGTGTCTCTGCGTTCAGCCATCAATGCCTCACGGCTCTAAGAAAAGGTTTACATTATGTCAGGTAAAATGCTCGGTATCGTTAAATGGTTTAACGCAGAAAAAGGCTTTGGCTTTATTTCTCCCGAAAACGGCAGCAAAGATGTGTTTGTACATTTCTCTGCAATTCAGGGTAACGATTTCCGTACTCTGGACGAAGGCCAGAAAGTTGAATTCAGCGTGCAGGATGGCCCTAAAGGTCCTTCTGCCGCCAATGTTGTAGGTTTATAAAAATTAATTCTGTACGCTACTTTATGAGATGCCCGAATTGTCAGGGCTCTCAATACCGCCGCTCGGTGTTTGATATCAGCATCAGCAACCCGCTGGGTGCAAAATGTATATTTTGCAAATCAGCCATGATTGCGCTGGGCGCAGTCCGATAAAGGCGGTAGCGATAAGGCCGGCACGTTATGACTGGCCTGTCGCACCCGGACACACTGTCCGGGTTACTTAATCGATCTGAAAAATAGAACAATAATGAAAGCCACCCTGCAGGGTGGCTTTTTTGTTTCCGCTGCCGTGCGGTATTTACAGGTTTTACCTATCCGAGTGAAAAGCAGCACCCGTTTTGCTTCTCTGGCAGCTTATGTCACTAATAAGCGCATGAACACATATCGCATTCGCATTGCATTTCGAAATCCTTCCGGGCTGACTTTCCGTCAGCTGGATGAGGTATTAACACAACATCGCTTTCACCGGGCACAGCCCTGTGACGGTCTTTTTCGCTACAGCTGTGAATATCAGCTCGAATCAGAAGAGGATTTGTGCCGGGTATGCGAGCTGGCTTATTCGCAGGCCTGCCAGGTACGCGGTTGCCCGCTAATCCTGGTGGAAAAAACCTCGCAAAAATAACAGCGGGATATTGATCGGCTGCTAAAAATGATCTAAAAAATATCCCGCCTGGCATGGTCAGTTCTTAGTCCAATCATTCATTTTCGTGTCAGGCCGAAGGCCCCATCCGCTGGATGGGGCTTTTGTTTTATTGCGCCATCGGCAGCCTTCCTTGCCGGAAGCCAGTCGTGTGCCTCAGACGGGAAGATTACACCTGAAAGGTTTCGACCATGCCGCGCAGCGCATGCACCTGTTCAGCCAGCGCCTGAGAAGCAGAGGAGGACTCTTCCACCAGCGCCGCATTGTTCTGCGTGACGCCGTCCATCTGGCTTACCGCAATGCTGACCTGCGAAATTCCCTGCATCTGCTCAGAGGAGGCGAGGGAGATTTCGTCCATGTTATCGGCCAGTTCATTCACCCTGCCGACGATTTTCAGGATACTCTGGCCGGTGCCTGCCGCGATGACCACCCCATTTTCCACCTGCTCCACGGCCTGCTCGATCAGCTGTTTGATATCACGGGCCGCCGTTGCGCTGCGTTGTGCCAGCGTCCTGACTTCACCTGCCACCACGGCAAATCCCCGGCCCTCTTCCCCCGCATGGGCGGCTTCTACCGCTGCATTCAGCGCCAGGATATTGGTCTGGAAAGCAATACTCTCAATAACGGTGGTGATATCGCGCACTTTACTGGCGCTCATGGAAATATCCTGCATGCTGCCGGTCATACGCTGTACATCGGCTTCACCCGTGCGTGCCAGCAGGGCTGTTTCACGAGCCGATTCTGCCGTCTGCCGGGCGCCGGCCGTGTTGCTTTTCACGGTGGCGGTCAGTTGCTCCATACTGGCGGCAGTTTCCTGCAGCGCGGCTGCCTGCTGCTCTGTACGCGAAGAGAGTTCAACGTTACCCTGCGAAATTTCATCTGTCGCCAGCGCCACAGACGCGGCGGAGTCTTTGATATCTGAAACCAGGCGGCGCAGATTTGCCTGCATACCGCTTAGCGAAGCCAGCAGGCTGGAGGTGTCGTTGCGGCGCAGTTTTACCGGACTGGTCAGGTCACCGGCGGCAATAGCGGCGGCCAGCGCACGGGCCTGCGCCGGTTCTCCTCCCAGTTGCCGCATCAGCACGCGCGAAATCAGGAAACCGGTGGTGACGGCGATGGCCACCGAAAGCAGCGCCAGAGCCAGCAGCATGGTTGCAGTGCGCGCAGTCGCTGCGCTGTTCTCTTCCACGGTGTCACGGCTCAGCTTCATCTCAATCTCTGTCAGCGCCGCCAGGGAATTGAGCAGGGCCTGCTGGGCCGGACGGGCTGTGGTCAGCAGATAAACGGTGGCATCCTGCTGCCGGTTTTCCATCCCCAGTTTGCCGGCGGTCATCAGGGTGGTCATCGCAGGTCCTTCTGCCGCCAGGACGTTTTCCAGCATCGCTTTACCACGAGCGGAAACGTTTTCAGACATGCTTTCTACCAGGGCCTGGCGTTGACGGACATACTTTTCCCGCTGCGTCGTCAGCCTGCGCCATTCAGGCGCCATGGCTTCAGGATCGTGAAGCAGGGCCAGGTTGCGCACAGCAATCGCCATATCACGGGCAATACCGCGCATATCCAGCACCAGCGTAAAACGTTTCATTTTGTTGTTTACCGTATCATCCATGCCCTCCTGCGCGCGCCAGAGCGCATGCAGCGCAATGCTGGTGCAGAAAATGAACAGCACAATAAGCAGGCCAAAACCGGTGGCGAGGCGAGTCGAAATTTTCATTATGATTTCCCTGTGAGTTAAAAATATTGCAGTTCGGTTTTTGTTATCGACCGGTCATTACCAGACTCCAGCGCCGGTTATTTATTTTCGTGCGCCACACCGCCAGTGAAAGAAGAATAGATTAGCCGGGCTTCTGAAAATTTTTTTATTTAGCAGAGCAAAAAAGAAAAGAGACGATTTTGCATTGGCGCAGATAGGAAATTAATAAATAAAAGTAAATGATTTAAATGAGAATTTTTTTGATTAATTTAATTACAAAAGCCGTAACTGCATAAAAATGGCCGAATTCAGGGGGCGATTTAAGTTAGTTTCACTGCCTGAGCAGTGCAGCCAGGAAAGAGAAAGGATAACGGTTGCGGCAGGGCTGAATGGTTAGCTCTATGTAACGTAAGGCAATTTGCAGCAGGAATAGCGGCCTGGAAAGCAGAACGTCGGCAGAAAAAACACTCTGCGCAGGGTTAAAAAATAGGGTGAGGGGCCTGCAACGCTGCCGGCAAAAAAAAGGCCCCCGAAGGGGCAATAAGGAGTTACTTATCTCTGCTGGATAGCGATTCCCGGCACAGAGATAAATCACTATAAATGACACCGGTAATTTGTGTAGTTAATCGCTAAACTTTTTTTACTTAACGTCATTATATTTAGTCTGCTAACTTTCTTTTTCTCCCTTTATTACAGCGGGTTGGCTTATATGAAATCGATTACTAAGAAAACGCTTAAAGGGATTATTTTTTTACACCCGATGCCGCCCTGGCTCTGATTAACGCGCATCTGTTTCGGGCAAGGTGTGGGCTTTCCAGACATCTGTAGCGTCAGGCGTGCAGACCGGGACGACATCGTGACAATCCACAGAGAGATAATGCATACTGCCTGCGAAAGCTAAAACGGTTTAGCTAACAGGGAGCAACAGAATGCAACGTGTATGGTGTTTGGGCGACGCAGTAGTGGATCTGCTGCCGGAAGAGGATGGTCGTTTACTGCAATGCCCTGGCGGGGCACCGGCCAACGTGGCGGCAGGCATCGCCCGACTGGGTGGCAACAGTGGATTTATCGGTCGGGTGGGTGCCGATCCCTTTGGCCATTTTCTGCGTGACACCCTGCGGCGCGAGCAGGTCGATGTGACCTGCATGCAGAGTGACGCCGCGCAGCGTACCTCGACGGTCGTCGTGGCACTGGATGAGCAGGGCGAACGCACCTTCACTTTTATGGTGCGGCAAAGCGCGGATCTATTTCTGCAAACGGACGATCTTCCCACGTTCCGCGCTGGCGAATGGCTGCACTGTTGCTCCATCGCGCTGCTGCAGGAGCCCTCGCGTTCTGCCACGCTGACAGCGATGCAACGCATGCAGGATGCGGGCGGCTTTGTGAGTTTTGATCCCAATATCCGCCTCGATCTCTGGCAGGACCAGGCCATGCTGCGAAACTGCCTGCATCAGGCGTTACAGCTTGCTGATGTGGTGAAGTTGTCTGAAGAGGAACTGGTGTTTCTGAGCGGGGGCGAAGAGCGGGACGCGGCCATTACACAGCTTGCCACACGCTTTGGAATCCGGCTTTTGCTGGTTACGCAGGGCAGTGCGGGTGTGCTCGCCTGGCACCAGCAAACGCTGACGCATCACCCGGCAAAGCCGGTGGTGAGTGTGGATACCACCGGTGCCGGGGATGCGTTTGTCGCCGGATTGCTTTGGGGACTGGCGCAGCAGGGCCTGCCCGCCGATGCCGCACAGCTGGCGGCACGCCTGCAGTGCGCCCAGGCATGCGGCGCGCTGGCAACCACGGCGAAAGGCGCCATGACCGCGCTGCCGGACTATCAGCAACTGCAGCGTCAGCTGCGTTCATAACCCTTTCTTGCCCTGTTTTGCGACATACCTCACATCAACTAAATCGGTTTAGCTAAATCCGTTGCGCTTTCAAAATTGGCACCACTAAGATGCAGCACCTAAACCGGTTTAGCAAAATTACAAACAGTTGATGATAGCCTGACCTCAGGGAAGCAAAACAGTGAAAAAAACGCTTATCGCTCTTACCGTCAGTACCTTCGCATGCGCCGGCCCGGCCTGGGCCGCCACCGATATGCAGGAGATCGAAGCCCGGCTGGCCGCCATGGAGAAACGTCTGGCCGCTGCGGAACAGCGCGCCAGTGACGCTGAATTCCGCGCCCGGGCGGCTGAAAACCAGGCACAGAAGCTGGCTGCTGCGCAGCAGCAGCCCGTCGCCACCGCGCAACCCGCGCCATCCACGTCATCCGTTCAGGCGACGCAACCGGTCCAGGTGGCGGCGGCCAGCACGCCGGCCAGTTCCCGTCAGGATAGCGAAGGCTTTGAGTTTCATGGCTACGCCCGCTCCGGGCTGCTGATGAACAGCTCCGCCGCCAAAACGCAGGGCGGTCCGACAGTCACTCCCGCCGGTGAGACCGGGGGGCACGTGGGGCGTCTGGGCAATGAGCCGGATACCTACGTTGAGCTGAACCTCGAACACAAACAAACCCTTGCCAGCGGTGCCACCACCCGTTTCAAAGCGATGCTCGCTGATGGCCAGCGCACCTACAATGACTGGACGGCGGCCAGCAGCGATCTCAACCTGCGGCAGGCTTTTGTTGAGCTGGGGCAGCTGCCCACCTTTACCGGTGCATTCAAAGACAGCACCGTCTGGGCCGGTAAACGCTTCGATCGCGATAACTTTGATATCCACTGGATTGATTCCGATGTGGTGTTCCTCGCCGGTACCGGCGCGGGCATCTACGACATGAAGTGGGGTGAAACAGCGCGCAGCAACCTGTCGCTCTATGGCCGCACCTTCGGCGACATCGAAAACAACGAGAACACCGCACAAAACTACATCCTGACGCTGAACAACTTTGCCGGTCCGCTGCAGCTGATGATCAGCGGCATGCGCGCTAAAGATAACGATCAGCGCACGGATGTCGAAGGCCGGCGGGTGAAAAGCGACGCTGCCAATGACGGCGTCCATGCGCTGGTCGGCCTGCACAATGACAGTTTCTACGGCCTGGGCGAAGGGTCGGCCAAGACGGCGCTGCTTTACGGTCATGGCCTGGGCGCGGAAGTGAAAACGGTGGGCGCTGATGGTGCATTGCTGCCGCAGGCAGAGACCTGGCGTCTGGCCAGCTATGGCATCACGCCACTGGGCGAGGGCTGGCATATGGCGCCTGCGGTGCTGGCGCAAAGCAGTCAGGATCGCTATGTCAAAGGCGACAGCTATGAATGGGCCACGGCTAACCTGCGCCTGATCCAGGCCTTCACAGAGAATTTTGAAATGCAGTATGAAGGCTCTTATCAGTATATGGATCTGCGTCCGAAAGGTTACAACAACCGCAACGCCGTCAGCGGCAGCTTCTATAAGCTCACCGTCGCGCCAACGCTGAAAGCCAGCGATGTGGGCGACTTCCTTAAGCGCCCGGAAATTCGCCTGTTTGCCAGCTGGATGGACTGGGATCACCGACTGGATAACTATGCCAGCGATGATGCTTTTGGCAGCAGCGGGTTCACCGCCGGCGGCGAGTGGAACTTTGGCGTGCAGATGGAAACCTGGTTCTGATGATGTGGCCCCGGTACGGGGCCCTGTTCCCTTTGGTCAGCATAAAAACGAGAAACTGAGGTCATTATGGATGTTGTGAATATCTCCCGCACGCTGCTGCCGTTGCTGGGAGGCCGGGAAAATATTGCCAGCGCGGCGCACTGCGCTACCCGTCTGCGCCTGGTGCTGGTGGATGATGCCAAAGCGGACACCGCCGCAATTGGCAAACTGGAAGGGGTAAAAGGTTGCTTCCGCAATGCCGGTCAGTTACAGGTAATTTTTGGCACCGGCGTAGTGAATAAAGTTTACGCCGCGTTTATCCGTGAAGCGGGCATCAGCGAAAGCAGCAAATCAGAAGCCGCCGACATGGCAGCGCGTAAACTCAACCCTTTTCAGCGCATCGCGCGCCTGCTGTCGAACATTTTCGTACCGATTATCCCGGCCATTGTCGCTTCCGGCCTGCTGATGGGCCTGCTGGGCATGGTCAAAACCTACGGCTGGGTCAACCCTGATAACGCCCTGTATATCATGCTGGATATGTGCAGTTCGGCGGCCTTTATCATTCTGCCGATTCTGATTGGCTTTACGGCAGCGCGTGAATTTGGCGGGAATCCGTTTCTGGGGGCGACGCTTGGTGGCATTCTCACCCACCCGGCGCTGACCAATGCCTGGGGCGTGGCCGCCGGTTTCCACACCATGAACTTCTTCGGCATTGAAGTCGCGATGATCGGCTATCAGGGCACGGTCTTCCCGGTGCTGCTGGCGGTGTGGTTTATGAGCGTGCTGGAAAAACAACTGCGCAGAGTCATTCCCGATGCGCTGGATCTGATCCTGACGCCGTTCCTGACGGTGATTATCTCGGGCTTTGTGGCGCTGCTGCTGATTGGCCCGGCGGGGCGCATGCTGGGTGACGGTATTTCTTTTGTTCTCAGTACGCTGATTGCCCATGCGGGCTGGCTGGCTGGCCTGCTGTTTGGCGGCCTCTATTCAGTGATTGTCATTACCGGGGTGCACCACAGCTTTCACGCGATCGAAGCCGGATTGCTGGGGAATCCGTCTATCGGGGTGAATTTCCTGCTGCCGATTTGGGCCATGGCCAACGTGGCGCAGGGCGGCGCCTGTCTGGCGGTGTGGTTTAAAACCAAAGACGCAAAAATCAAAGCGATTTCGCTGCCGTCCGGGTTTTCCGCTTTGCTGGGTATCACCGAAGCGGCCATTTTCGGTATTAACCTGCGCTTTATGAAGCCCTTTATCGCCGGGCTGGCCGGTGGCGCAGTGGGCGGAGCCTGGGTGGTATCGATGCATGTGAATATGACGGCCGTCGGACTGACCGGCATTCCCGGGATGGCGATCGTTCAGGCCAGTTCACTGCTTAACTATGCCATCGGCATGGTGATCGCTTTCAGCGTAGCGTTTATGCTCTCTTACCTGCTTAAATACAAAACGGACGCAGAATAATGGCTTCTTCAACACGGTTAGCCGCCATGCTTCAGGCGGTGATGCGCGGTCAGCCAGCCGCTCTCAGTGACCCGCACTATCCGGGCTGGCACCTTGCGCCGGTAACCGGATTACTTAACGATCCCAACGGCTTTATCCAGTTTGCCGGGCGCTTTCATCTGTTTTACCAGTGGAATGCGCTGGGCTGTGAGCATAAACACAAGTGCTGGGGCCACTGGAGTTCAGCCGATCTGCTGCACTGGCAGCACGAGCCGGTAGCGCTGATGCCGGATGAAGAGTATGACCGCAGCGGCTGTTACTCCGGCAGCGCCGTGGATAACCAGGGTACGCTGACGCTGATCTACACCGGTAATGTCAAATATGACGACGGCTCACGTACCGCGTGGCAGTGTCTGGCGGTGCAAAACGCGGCGGGCGGTTTTGACAAACTGGGGCCGGTGATTGCGCTGCCACAGGGCTACACCGGCCACGTGCGCGATCCGAAAGTGTGGCAGCATGACGGGCGGTGGTACATGGTGCTGGGCGCACAGGACCAGCGCCACCAGGGCAAAGTGCTGCTGCTGCGTTCGGCGGATTTACATCACTGGGAATCCCTCGGAGAAATTGCCGGCAGCGGGCTGAACGGCCTGGGCGATGCCGGCTACATGTGGGAATGTCCCGACATGTTTACGCTCGGTGATACCACGTTTCTGATTTGCTGTCCGCAGGGTATCCGGCGTGAAGCGCAGCGTTACCTCAACGCCCATCCCAGCGCCTGGCTGGCGGGCGACCTCGATTATGACGCCGCACGCTTTACGCATGGCGCCTTCCACGAACTGGATGCCGGGTTTGAATTTTATGCCCCGCAGACCACGCTGACCGCTGACGGACGCCGCCTGCTGATTGGCTGGATGGGCGTGCCGGATGGCGAAGAGATGCGCCAGCCCACCGTGGCCCAGGGCTGGATCCATCAGATGACCTGCGTGCGGGAACTGGGCACGCGCGACGGCCGTCTGCTGCAGCGCCCGGCCACTGAACTGCAGGCACTGCGGGGTGCAGAGCAGCACTATGAGGGGCGCGCCGATCGGGCTCCCGCCCTTGCTGCGGAGCGTCTGGAACTGCTGCTGACCGGGCAGGGTGGCGTCACGCTGGACTTTGCGCAGACGCTGCTGCTGACATGGCATGCGGAAGGGCTGCAGCTGAAAAGGCGCAGCCTGGAAAGCGGCGAATGGGAGAGCCGCTACTGGCGCGGCGCGGTCAGCCAGCTGCAGATCCTGTGCGATCACTCCAGCGTGGAAATCTTCATTAATGAAGGCGAAGGCGTGATGAGCAGCCGTTACTTCCCGGCGCATCCGGCACAATTAACCCTGATCGGGGACGCAGAAGTGCACGCCCGCTACTGGCCGTTGCGGCGCTGCATGGTAGAATAAGTCATTGTTTCCTTAACTGATGCATTGACGTGAGAAAAACCAGACGCGTTACCATCGCCGATATCGCCGCGCTGGCGGGCGTATCCAAGGCCACCGCCAGCCTGGTGCTGAACGGCCGGGGCAAAGAGCTGCGCGTGGCGAAAGAGACGCGTGAACGGGTGCTGACGCTGGCGCGTGAACATCACTATCAGGCGAGCATTCATGCGCGCCTGCTGCGTGACAACCGCAGCCACACGCTGGGGCTGGTGGTGCCGGAAATCACCAACCACGGCTTTGCGGTCTTTTCTCATGCGCTGGAAAACCTCTGCCGCGAAGCCGGGCTGCAACTGCTGATCTCCTGCACGGATGAAAACGCCGGGCAGGAGCGGGTGGTGGTAGATAACCTGGTGGCGCGTCAGGTGGACGGACTGATTGTGGCATCAAGCATGCTCAGCGACACCGATTACGTCAGGCTCAGTGAACAGCTGCCGGTAGTGCTGTTTGACCGTTACATGAGTGAGACGCAGCTGCCGCTGGTTATGACGGATTCGGTTACGCCGACCGCAGAACTGGTGGAAAGACTGGCGCGGGCGAATCCGGAAGAAATCTATTTTCTCGGCGGCCAGCCACGGCTGTCACCGACGCGCGATCGCCTCGCCGGCTTTATGCAGGGGCTGGCGCGGGCGGGCGTCACGCCGCGTCCCGAATGGATTATCCACGGTAACTATCACCCCAGCAGCGGGTATGAAATGTTTGCCGCGCTGTGCGCGCGGCTGGGCCGGCCGCCGCAGGCCATTTTCACCGCCGCCTGCGGTCTGATGGAGGGCGTGCTGCGCTACATGAGCCAGCACCATCTGCTGAACAGTCAGGTGCGCGTCGCCAGCTTTGACGACCACTATCTGTATGATTCACTTTCCATTGCCATCGACACCGTCGAGCAGGATGTGCCGCGCTTGGCGCAGGAGTGCTTTACGCTGCTGACAGCGCTGATCGGCGGCGATGAGCCTGCCAGTCTGCAAAGCATCCTGCCCGCCACCCTGCGCCTGCGCTCCCCGGCAGGTGCCTGAACGCTTTACGCCGTCGATTTACACGCAGAGCGCAAACCGGGCTGCGGCATGCGGCCCGGGTTCCGCGTCGCTATTCTTCCTTTTCCAGTGCGTAAAATGCCTCACACCAGCTTTTCCGGGCTCCGAGGCTGACAGAAAGCTTCATGGCGGTCGCCTTCATGCGTTGGCCGGTTCCCTCTTCCCGGCGCGCGCGCGTCAGGCGGGAGGTGGGGCCGGTCAGCGCCAGCGCTGCCGCCAGCTTTTCACCGCTGCTGAACACCGGCAGGGCAAAGGCCGCGATATGCGGATCGCGCACGCCAGCGGAATAGAGCGGCAAGGTGGTATCGCTGCTCTCCAGCGCCTCATTCATGCCCCAGTGACGCAGCACCTGACCGATGGCCGAACCGTCCAGCGGCAGGGATGTACCCGGCAGACGCGTTTCACGCAGCCCTTCTGACGCCTCCGCGCGGAACAGACACAGCCGCTGCCCGTTCTCAATCACGTACCAGGATGCGCTCTCGCGCGTTGCGGCGGCCAGCGCGTGCAGCTCCGGCTGGACAATCGAAGCCAGATGAAAAGATTGTTCATACAGTTTGCCGAGGTAAAGCAGACGGGGACCCAGCGAATAGACGCCGTTGTCGCGCCGGATAACGTAATTCATCCGTTCCAGCGAATTCATCAGCCGGTAAACCGTAGTCTTGTGGTAGCCGGAGAGCTGGGCCAGTTCTGTCAGGGTCAGCGCTTCTTCACCCGGGGTGAAGCAATCCAATAGCGCCAGTGCTTTTTCTACGGCAATTACACCTTCATTTCCCATTACAGCCTCTCCTTATTTCGGTCGGCTGAGAGTTTACACTGCAAACTGTGATTCACCTCGTATTTACATCACAAATGCGGCGTTAGCGCTGGCAGAACCCAAAATGTCACCGATATAGTTGTTGTACTTTATACAACATGGTTTTACAGAGTAAAACTAACGAGGTGGCACTATGTCTGCACAATTTACCCCCCTGATTAACCGCCATATCCAGCGCATTGCCGCAGAAGAGGTCAGGCGCGCCGCCGAATTTCAGGCGGCGATACTGGCCGATGTTGCCGGCCGTCGCGGTACGCTGCACGGCCGCGTCAGGCCGCTGGCCGCGCACATGAAGGTCGCGGGGCCCGCGGTAACGGTTGAAGTCCGTCCGGGAGATAACCTCGCGATTCATGCTGCGCTGGCCATCGCACAACCTGGCGATGTGATCGTGGTGGATGGGAAAGGGGATATCAGCTGTGCGCTGATCGGCGAAATTATGTCAACGCAGGCGGCGGCATCCGGCATTGCCGGCATCATCATCGATGGCGCGGTACGCGATGCTGACGCGCTGACCGCCGGAAACTTCCCGGTTTTTGCCTCCGGTCTGAACCCCTGTGGTCCGACAAAATCCATCGCCGGCCGCGTCAACGCGCCAATATCTGTGGCCGGGGCCGCCGTTAGTCCGGGCGATCTGATCGTGGGCGATGCGGATGGCGTGGTCGTGCTGCCGCGCGAGGAGGTGGTGCAGCTGCTTGAGCTCGCAGCGCGCAAGCTGGATACCGAAACGCGCCGTATCGCGGCGATTCGCGCGGGTGATATCCGCGCACCCTGGCTTGAGGGAGCGCTGCGCGCCGCCGGTATGCTGGCAGAAGGAGAAACTCTGTGATGAAAGAAAAACAGGTTATTCTGGTCACCGGCAGCGATCTGGCTGCTGAAGCCCTGGCGCTGCTGCAGGATTACACCGTGCTTTATGCCGGACGACAGCCAACGGAAGCTGAGCTGATCGCGCTGTGCGAAACGCATAATCCGGTCGCTATTATTGTGCGCTACGGCAAAATCACAGCGCGCGTCATGGACGCCGCTCCAGCGTTGCGGGTGATTTCCAAGCACGGCAGCGGGATTGATGTTATTGACCAGGCAGCGGCAGCCGAGCGGCATATCCGCGTGCAGGCTGCCGTCGGGGCCAACGCGGCGGCGGTGGCAGAGCATACCTGGGCGATGATTCTCGCCTGCGCCAAGTCGGTGGTGCCGCTGGATCAGCGACTGCGCGAAGGGCACTGGGATAAAGCGCGGCATAAATCGATTGAGCTGGAAGGGCGCACGCTGGGGCTGGTGGGACTGGGCGCGATTGGCAGCCGGATGGCCCTGCTGGGGCGCGCTTTCGGTATGCAGGTCATCGCCTGCGATCCCTGGGCCCGCCATTTCCCGGAAGGCTGCGAACCGGTGGCGCTGGAAGACCTGCTGGCGCGCGCGGACGTCATCTCGCTGCACTGCCCGCTCACCGCGCAGAACCACCAGATGATCAACAGCGAAACCCTGGCGCTGTGTCGCCCCGGTGCCATTCTGGTTAACACCGCACGCGGCGGGCTGATTGATGAGCAGGCACTGTGCACGGCGCTGGATAACGGCACGCTGAGCTGGGCGGCGCTGGACAGCTTCAGCATCGAACCGCTGACCGCACCGCATCCGTGGCAGCAGCGTGCGAATGTACTGATCTCGCCGCATGTGGGCGGTGTCAGCGACCGCTCCTATATCCGCATGGGCACCATGGCGGCAAGCAATGTGCTCAGCGTGCTGCGGGAAACCGTCACTGAACAGGATGGTGCGTCATGATCTGCCTGACGCAGCCCGTCGTTCGTGAGGCAGAGGTGCTGACGCGTCTGCCTGATGAATTTCGCCAGCCCGACCCAGGCAATGCCTGGGCTCAGGCCAACCGCGGCGGAGAGGCAACCGACGCGTTCCTCGAAGGGCCGGTATGGCATCCCGATGGCTCGCTTTACGTCACGGATATTCCCTATGGCCGGATTTTTCGCATCGACAGCAGCGGGCGCTGGGAGCTGATTGTCCGCTACGACGGCGAGCCGAACGGCATGAAGCTGATTGCGCCTGACACGCTGCTGATCACCGATTACCGCCTTGGGCTGGTCAGGCTGTCGCTGACGGATCGGCGCGTCACGCCCTGGCTGGCACGGCGCAACAGTGAGAGCTTTCGCGGCGTCAACGATCTAACGCCTGACAGCCGGGGAAACCTGTACTTCACCGATCAGGGACAGACCGGACTGCACGATCCCACCGGCCGCGTCTATCGGCTGTCGCCGCAGGGTAAGCTCGATCTGCTGCTGGATAACTGCCCCAGCCCCAATGGTCTGGTACTTTCGCCGGATGAACGCCTGCTGTATGTCGCGATGACGCGCGGCAACTGCATCTGGCGCGTGCCGCTGCAGCGGGATGGCTCGGTAACGAAAGTCGGGCAGTTTTTTACCTCTTACGGCCCCAGCGGACCCGATGGCCTGGCGATGAACGAACAGGGCGAACTGCTGATCGCCAACCCGGGTCTGGGCCGCGTCTGGCGGCTTAACACCCTGGGCGAGCCGGTTGAAATTATCACCAGCCCGGCCGGGCGATCGACCACCAATCTGTGCTTTGGTGGCGCGGACCGCCGACAGCTTTTCATTACCGAGTCCGTCACCAGCACCATTCTGCACTGCCAGATGACAACGCCCGGTTGTCCGCTGCTTTAACCTCTTCCTCTGCTAATAACGTGCGTCAGTAAACGCTACGGAGACAGTGATGACCCTGCTAACCTCAACCGATCGCGTGCCGGTGACGGCCGCCTCGTCGGACGATCCCGCGCTCAGTGAACAGGAGTACCAGCTGAGCGAAGCCGCGGCCGCGAAGGCATTCCGGCGTATTCTGCCGTTTATCTTTATCTGTTATGTCGTGAGTTACCTTGACCGCACCAACGTCAGTTTTGCCGCGCTGGGAATGAACAGCGACCTTGGCCTGACGGCGGGGCAGTTTGGATTTGGCGCCGGTCTGTTTTTTATCGGCTATTTCCTGTTTGAAATTCCCAGTAATTTAATCATGCAAAAGGTCGGGGCGCGGATCTGGATCGCACGCATCATGATTTCGTGGGGCGTGATCTCCATGGCTACGGCGTTTGCGACCGGTCCCGTCAGCTTTTCCCTGGCCCGTTTTCTGCTGGGAGTGGCCGAAGCGGGTTTCACACCCGGCATTTATCTCTTTTTCACTTACTGGTTTCCCGGCAGCTGGCGCGCAAAAATTACCGCTGCGTTTCTGGTCGGCATACCGGTTGCTAACATCATTGGTGCGCCCCTTTCCGGCGCGCTGATGCAAATCACCCAGCATGAACACATCCGTAACTGGCAGTGGCTGCTGCTGATTGAGGGCGCACCCGCGGTGGTTCTCGGCTTGCTGTGTCTGGTTCTCCTCAGCGACCGGCCGGAAAAAGCGCGCTGGCTGACGGCAACAGAACAATCACTGCTGAGCCGGCGTCTGGCTGCCGAGCAACAGCACATCGCCGCTGCACATGGCAGCAGCCTGCGGGATGCCCTGCGTAATCCGTTGCTCTACCGGCTGGCGCTGATCAACTTCTGTGGCATTGTCGGGTCGATTGGCGTGGGGCTGTGGATGCCGCAGATCATCCGGCAGCTGGGCGTCAGCCATACGGCCACCGGTTTCCTCACCGCTATACCCTATGTGTGCGGTGCCATCAGCATGCTGCTGTGGGCCAAACGGGCTAACCGTGCCCGCAATCGTATTCACTGGATCAGCGGCGCGCTGTTGATCGCCGCGCTGGCGCTGGCCTGCAGCGCGCTGGTTGCCGATCCGCTGATGAAAATGCTGGCATTGTGCGTCACGGTCAGCGGCATTCTCTCTTTTCAGGCCGCGTTCTGGGCACTGCCGTCGGGCTTCCTCACCGGCAGTGCTGCAGCCGGTGGACTGGCCATGATTGTCTCGGTGGGTAACCTGGGCGGGTTTGTCGGACCTTCGCTGATTGGCTTTATTCGTGAAACCAGCGGAGGCTTCACGTGGCCTCTGCTGGCCGTATCGGCCGTGCTGCTGCTGGGAACGCTGGTGGTGGCGACGGTTCGCGATCCGTGGCGCAAGTCATAATGCCACACTGCCGGACAGCACGCCGTGCCGTCCGGCACACCCTGCCAGGCCTTCGTCATTACCCCTTCATAACCTGAAAAGCGGTCGCTGAGCGCGAAAAACGCCTTTTCCTTCTTCTTTCTCTTCACATCTGCCACGACATATCCCTTTTCTGCATTGATTTCTGCCGGCGAAGGCCTGCCTGCCGGCTGCGCATCGGGGGTGAGACGCGCGCGTATTCTGCTGGAGCAGCGCGGGTGATCCGCACCGGGCAGTGCGGGTTGCTGACGGGGACGGTCGGGAGAGGGACGAAGGCGGGATAACGGCGAAAAAAAGGCGCTGTTGCCAGCGCCTGTCATGCGTCACGGTGCAGGACTATTTACTGACCGGAGCGGTCGCGGCCTCTGCGCGATTTTGCACCGGGCGGTTACGCCCCATGACCAGGACCGCAATGCCGCCTGCGGCACACAGCAGCGCCAGCGGGATCATCGCCAGCGTATGGCTGCCGGTTGCGCCATTAATAATGCCGTAAACGTTCACCATCAGGCCGCCGCCAATCAGGTTGGCCATCGCACCAATTGCGGCCAGCCCGGCCGCCACAGTGGAAGAGGAGAGCCAGCCGGAAGCCAGCGCCCAGAACGGGCCTTTCATTGAATACGCACCGATCAGCACCAGCGAGAGAATCACCACGCTGCCGGTCAGCGAGCTGGTGATAAACGCGGAGAGCAGGCCGCCGGCAATCAGGAACAGCGTCAGCGCCGTATGCCAGCGGCGCTCACCGCTGCGGTCGGAACTGCGTCCCCAGACAATCATCAATACGGAAGCCAGGCCGTAAGGGATAGCATTGACTAAACCGGTGGTGAAATTATCCAGCCCGTAGGACTTCAGCAGCATCGGCGACCAGACGCTGAGCGTGGAACCGGCCGCTGAAGCGCCAGCATAAATCAGCGCCATGACCCAGATATGCTTGTGACGCAGTAACTGCCACAGTGAAATATGACCAATCGCCTTGCGTTTCGCGTTTTCCGCTGCGAGGGTGTCGTTCAGCCACGTTTTCTGTTCAGCCGTCAGCCAGCGCGCGTTGTCTGGCCGGTTACTGAGCAGGAAAAACGCTGCAATACCCAGCAGAATGGCGGGCAGGCCTTCGATGATAAACAGCCAGTGCCAGCCGCGCATACCCAGCCAGCCATCCATCGACAGAATCGCGCCGGAAATTGGCGAGCCAATAAAGTTGGCAACCGGAATGGCCACCATAAACATCGCAATGACGCGCGCGCGATACTGCGCGGGGATCCACCAGGTGAGATACAGGATTACGCCAGGAAAGAAGCCGGCTTCGGCGGCACCGAGCAGAAAGCGCAGGACATAGAGCATTTGCGCGCTTTCGACAAAAGCCGTACACACCGAGACAATGCCCCAGGTAATCATGATTCGCGAAATCCATATCCTCGCGCCGACCTTCTGCATCGCCAGGTTACTCGGCACCTCAAACAGAAAGTAGCCGACAAAAAACAGGCTGCTGGCCAGCCCGAAGACCGCCTTCGATAAGCCAAGATCTTCGTTCATCTGCAGCGAAGCCATTCCAATATTACCGCGATCGATAATAGCGAACAGATAACAAACCACCAGAAAGGGCAGGATACGCCAGGTGACGCGCCGGACGGTTTGTTGTTCAATCTCCGGGACCACGCGGTTCATCTTTTCGGACATGTTCTACCTCACAGGTTTCCATGGGTTTACACGTAACAGGTAAAAGGAGTGTGTTTTACTGTGTAAAACCATGATGTACACAGTGCAATCATTATCCGGTTTATTCGCGCAGCGTGTGACGGCATCTCGTCAGGTTGCGCCTTATGTCACAAAAAAGTAGCGATAAGATGAAAGATGTGTGATTAAGCCTGAATTCCTGCGGCGCAGGAAGCGCGATGCGCACAGATGCACAAAGCAGCCGAAGCATAAGAACAGCGGAACGACGCGGGACGCGTCAGCAGGCGGCCAGCGCCTTAACGGAAAAGGGGTATTCAGGCTGGAGAGTGCATCAGGACGTCAGCGCGCCGGGCAGGCGCTGCCAGGCCGGGTGAGAAGGCATGACAGCGCGGCGCAGAAGAAAGGTCGATCAGTGCTCCATGCCCACCGTCATGCACATTTCAGCACACTGCAGACAGAGGTCAGCACAACGCTGGCAATGTTCTGCGCTATGTTTCTGGCATTCCCAGCCTGCCAGCTGACACGCCATCGAGTTGATGGTGCAGAGCTGTTCAGCCAGCTCACTCTGTGAGGCCAGTAGCTGAGCCGTCACACGACACAGCGCAGCACATTGCTGATTAAGCGTGATACAGGTGCTCATCTCGTCGGCGTGTTCTTCATGCAGGCAGGCAGCCGCGCACTGGTCGCAGGCGGCAGCACAGCGATAGCAAAGCGCGATGCATTCATTTAAATCAGTATTCATGAGATTCCTTAGCGCAGGATCATTCCGCACGCTTAATACGTAATTGCAGTAAAACTTAGCTAATCCATGCGATATTTCAAGCAAAAGTCGCAAAAAGGTGCATTTTGCATGCAATAAACCCTTGAAATAAACGCATTTAGAAAAATGTAAGGTTCTGTATATTAATCGCAACCGCTCAGGACGAAATAATTAAAAGTGTACAATTCGGCATGGCTTGTACAAATATAGGGTGGAGTTTTGTGCGAATTAAATAACCTGATAAGGTTTGCGTATGAAAAATTAAATCTTCCCGGCAAGAGTTTTAAGCGAAGCGGAACAGGGAAATGTGCACTATGCAGGCAGGTCAATGATCCGCAGCGGGATGAAAAATGACTCTCCTGGCAGGGCAAAACCGCGCAATTAAGCGAAGCGTTAAAATGCAGCCAGGAGAGTAGCAGGTAAAGGCAGGATGAGACTAAATCAGTAAAATGATTGACCTTTATTATTTACGACGGCTGATTTTTCCTCCTTTTCTGCCCGCCTCAATCGCGCGCTGGGGGTCATTCTTAAAGTTACCGCCGCTCATCTGACCGCCCTTGCGGCCGGCTTCGGCAGCGCGTTCTTTATCAGCAGCGAAGTTGCCTGAACCACCGCGTCGTTGCGTTACTTTTTCTTCCTCTTCAGGTTTCTTCTTTGGGTCCTTCATTCGTTCCTCTCAGTTCATACCAGCATGAAGCAAAAATAAATGTAGCGATGTTTTTATCATAATCAAGCCGGAATTAATCTTAACTTTTTAATTCTGGCGGTGTGTTTGTTTAAGGAAAAGACAATTTTTGCTCGCGGGCAGGGTGAAAGTTTGCATCCGCAGAGTCACCAGGATTTCAGGCTGATAAAGATCGCTATTTATACCGGGAGTTAAAATGCTGTGGCTGGCCAAACAGGAATTAGCCGCCGTCGCAAATCCTGACACCATTTCTTGCACCGCGCCGGGTGCTTGCTACGTTTAATTAATCTGTGCGACAGCATTTAATTAACGCTTCGCTTATCTTCATTTAATCGCGGTCTGAATGATAAAAGCGAAGCGGTTTTTTCGCTTCCGTACTGATGCTACACCGCCTGGAGCGGTACAGCTGCCGTTTCCCTTACTTTGGAGAAAACAATGACCAGGGAATCCGTGTATCTGGACTGGTTGCGCGATGCGCATGCCATGGAAAAACATGCTGAAACGGCCTTTAAAGCCGTGTTGCCGCGACTGGCGGCCTGGCCAGTGATTGAAAGCCGCTTTGAGCACTATCTTAACGCCACGCGCCAACAGCAGGCACAGGTCAGAGAAATTCTGAAACGCTATGACGCAAGCTGGTCAGTGCTGAAAGAGGCGCTGGGCCGGATGTCGGCAGTTGGCCAGGCGGCCAGTGACATGCTGCGTGATGCCGCGGGCGTGCGCGTGACGGTCAGCAGCTATGTATTTTGTCAGTATAAAGTCGCGACCTACAGCACCCTGCTGGCGGCAGCGGAACTGGCTGATGATGCAGCCGGTATGCAGGTGATTCAGGCGGCGTTGCAGCATGAAAGGGACATGTGTGAGTGGCTGCAGCGTCAGCTGCCGGACGCGGCGGAAGACGAAATTTTACACCTGACCCGGGAAGAGGTGGTCAGTTAAGCCGCAGGGGGAAGGGCAGCGTGATGGCCTCATACCCAACGACCAGGCCGCCCGCAGCAGCGGGCAGCCTTGGTTTACATATCCAGCAGTAAATGCGCCGAACGGGCGCGTGAGCAGCAGAGCGCGATCGCCTGGTCACTGCTGCTTTTCTCCGCCGCTGACTGCACGGTATCGCGATGATCCACCTCGCCCTCTATTACCCGCGTCAGGCAGGCACCGCACATGCCCATCTCGCAGGAGAGCGGTACCGCTACATTCTGCTCCAGCAGTACGCTGGCGATGGTGCGATCGGCCGGAATAGTGAACTGCTGGCCGCTGCGCGCCAGCGTCACACTGAATGTCTCTTCTGTGGACGCCGGGCCACCGATCGCCGCAGGCTTAAAGGCTTCGGTGTGGAGCTGACTGGCTGGCCAGCCGAGCGCCAGCGCCTGCTGTTGCAGGTGCGTCATAAATCCGGCCGGTCCGCACAGATAAACCTGCGTACTGCCTGCCGGTTCACGCAGTTCGTCCGGCAGATGACATCGCGGGCTATGTCCCTCATCGCTGTACCAGATCTGGCAACTGCCGTGACGGAATGGAGCGTTCAGCGCAGACAGAAAGGCGGCATCACCCCGCTGCTTCACGTAATAATGCAGGGCAAACGGTACGCTGCCGGCTTCCAGCGCCTGCATCATGGCGTACAGCGGCGTAATGCCAATGCCTGCTGCCAGCAAAATTACCTTTCCGGCTGGTGCCAGCGGGAACAGGTTGCGCGGGGCGGAAATGGTCAGCCGCTGGCCGGGGCGCAGGGTTTCATGCACATAGTGTGAGCCGCCGCGCGACTGCGCATCACGCGCCACACAGATGTGATAATGGTGGCGTGCGGTGCTGTCGCCGGTCAGCGAGTACTGACGCACCAGCCCGGCGCGCAGGTGCACGTCAATATGTGCGCCGGGCTGCCATGCCGGCAGCAGCCCGCCGTTTTCCGCCACCAGGCTGACGCTCAGGTTATGCCGGCCCTGGCGGAAAAGGCCATCAACCAGCACGGTGAGGGTTTCGCTCATCATCACCTCCTACACCAGGAAAAATTCACCAAAGCCCATGCGCTTCAGGCCACGGCGATAGGCGATGGAACTGCGATCGGCAGGGATGTGCGCTTCCAGCGTCAGGTCCAGCGGCAAACGCTCCGGACGCTGCGTTTCCACCATTAACCGATCCTCCTCAAACACCCGCAGATTAAAGGCATGCACATCTTCAATCGGAACATGCAGATCGAAGTTGCGGGCAATCGGCGCAAACATGCGGGTTTTACGTGCTGACACCGGTGAGGCGGCATTCATGATCACCAGACGCGCTTCGCCGGGAAAATGGATGGTCAGCGTGGCGGTAAAGGGCAGGTGCATCTCAAAACGGCGCAGCCATTCGAACCCTTCCGGTGCCTGCTGCGGGCTATCGGCCGCGAAATTACTCACGGTACTCCAGTAATCCACGGTAAAACCGCTGGCGGTTTCGACCGGGTTGTAGGCCGGCACAACCTGATTGCTGGCATCGGCAAAGGTCGCGGTATGCACCCAGGCAAAATGCGCGACATCAAGAAAGCCTTCGACCTGGCGCCCGGCAAAGCCGTTGACGTCAAAGCCGGGGCAGTTGATTTGCTGGAATCCTGCGTCGTCCCAGTGCGGCATCGTTGGCAGAGGCGCAGGCTGTTCTGCGTCCGGGGCCATACAGACCCAAATCAGACCAAAACGTTCTTCAGCCTGATAGCTGATCAGATTGAGCTTCGCCGGCACCGGCTGCCCCGGGCTGGAAGGAATGCGATTGCAGCGGCCCTCTTCACCAAAACGCAGACCGTGATAGGGACAAATTATCCCTTCTTCGTCATGAAAGCCCAGCGTCAGCGGCACGCCGCGGTGCGGACAGACATCGCGCGCCACCACAACCTTACCGTGAATGCGGTAAATCACCAGCTGTTCATCCAGCAGCACGGCTTTTGCCGGCGCGCCGGTGATATCGCAGGCGCGGGCTACCGGATGCCACTGGCGGGCCAGACGCAGCCAGTCATCGGGATCAAACGTGCAGTGCGCGGGAGGCGTGAGGGTATGCATACGGGTATCCTGTCAGTGGTTCATGAAACGCCTGCAGTGAAGGCTTTCTGTTTGTCAGGTCATTGTGAATAATCTGCACTGTACAAATCCATCAGCAAGAATGCAGGATGGTGTTGCAAAAAAACGTACAGGTGAATCATGAGTCCTTTTTCCCGTTTTGCGCTCTACTTTGCTGAAGTGGCGCGCAGCGGCAGTTTGCGCAAAGCCGCTGAAAAACTGCACGTCTCCGCGTCTGCCATTAACCGGCAGATCCTGCGGGCCGAAGCACACTTTGGCACGCCGCTGTTTGAACGTCTGCCTGATGGCCTGCGCATGACCACCGCAGGCGAGTTGCTGTATGACGACGTGATGCGCTGGCAGCGGGAATTCCGTGTCACGCGCCAGCGTTTCGATGATATTCAGGGACTGAAACGCGGCCACGTCAGCGCCGGGCTGGTGCAGTCGCTGACCAAAGGGCGGATTGCAGATGCCTTTGCCACGATTGCGCAGGAACATCACTGGCTGCGGCTGGAACTCACGGTGGATAACAGCCACCGCATCAGCCAGATGATCCGCCAGGCCGAAATCGATTTTGGCCTGATACTCGATCCGGCCGGGCAGAGCGGCCTTGATGTGCTGGCGTTCGCCGAACTGGAGATGGGCGTGGTGATGCCCGCGGCGCATCCGCTGAGCAGTAAAACCGCGCTGACGCTGAGTGAACTGCATCAGGAGCGGCATATCATGCCCGGCGAGGCGCTGGTCGTACATGAGCGTGTCGCGGCGCTGTATCGCCGGCAGGGAGTGGCACCGGATAACCTGATTGCCTGCAATGATATCCGGCTGATTCGCAGCCTGATCGCCCAGGGCGCGGGCGTAAGCGTCCTGAGCCTGCTGGATGTGCTGACTGAGGTACAGGAGCAGCAACTGGCCTTTGTACCACTGAAAAACAGCGTGATGCGACCGCTGACGCTCGCCCTGTGTACGGCGCCGTCACGGCAGCTGTCACGGGCGGCGCAGCGGGTTATTCAGCGCATGACGGCAGTGATTGAAAGCATGAACACCGGCATCGTCTAGCGTTTTTCACCCGCAACCGGTTTACACCGCAGCGTAATCGCCGGTGCCATCTGGCCATGGCGTAAGCAGGTCAAAGCCGGTATCAGTCACGGCGACGGTGTGCTCCCATTGTGCCGACAGAGAACGATCGCGCGTCACCACTGTCCAGCCATCGGACAGCACGCTGGTGCCGGCCTTACCGGCATTGATCATCGGCTCAATGGTAAAGATCATTCCGGCCTGCAGCGCCAGCCCTTTACCGGCCGTGCCATAATGCAGAATCTGTGGCTCGCCGTGGTAAATTTCGCCCACGCCATGCCCGCAATATTCACGCACCACCGAAAAGCCGGCTTTCTCCGCCACCTTCTGAATCGCCGCGCCGATGTCTCCCAGCGTGGCGCCCGGTTTGACAACATGGATGCCGGCCAGCATGGCATCGTATGTCACTTCCACCAGCCGTTTTGCCCGCACCGACGGCTGGCCGACAAAGTACATGCGGCTGGTATCGCCGTACCAGCCATCTTTGATAACTGCCACGTCAATATTGACGATATCGCCGTCTTTGAGGATTTTTTCCCCCGGAATACCGTGACACACCACGTGATTGACCGAGGTGCAGACCGTGCGCGTGTAGCCGTGGTAGCCAATATTCGCCGGGGTGACGTTGAGTTCGTCAACAATATAGTCATGGCAGCGGCGATCAAGCTCATCCGTGGTGACACCCGGTTTGACATAAGGCGCGATCATCGCCAGTACCCGGGCCGCAGCCTGGCCCGCGGCGCGCGCCAGTTCAATCTCTTCAGCGGTATGCAGTTTAATAGTCATTGCGCAATTCCCTGCGGAGTAAAAACAGAATGGTCAAGCAGCTGCGCCAGCTCAGCGCCGCCGTCGCGTTCAACGCGCATTAGCAGGCGCGTCAGCTGCTGGTGATTCAGGTCAGGATAGATTTCAGCCAGCATACCGATTTTCATCCAGTGTTCCGCCTGCGCATTCACAGAACGGCTGAGCGCGTTGCTGGCCAGACGCAGATTCTCATGCATCAAATCAGAAATTTTCACGATACCCATACGGCAGCCTTTATATGAAACGTATATGTTTTGTATATAGGTTACGCCGCAAAGAGCTGACAGGCAACAAAAGATGCAGGTGAAATCGCGGACGGGAAGGCACTGCAGAAAAAAAGCCCGCAGTGCGGGCTTTTCAGGTCGGAATTAATGCGGGATCTCAGACACTTCTTTGACATCAGCTTTGTTGATCTGCTGTTTGACGCCGTTAGCATCCACATAGCCCAGCAGGCCGGTCTCCGCTTCCTGTGGTTTACCATCGCTGACAATCGTACGGCCGTCATTCGTGTGAATGGCATAGCTGGTACGGGTGCAACCGGTTAAGGCACTCATGGCAACCAGTGCTGCCAGTGGAATTAAAATAACCTTCTTCATTTTACTCTCCTTGCTGGATGGATCAGTTATTTAGCTCACTCATATTAGTGATCTGGTCGCGGTTAATTTGCTCAGTTTTACCGGTCTGCGCGTCTTTGTATGAAACCAGACCGGTGTCGCTATCAACCTGCGGTTTACCATCGGTCACAATCGTGCGGCCGTCAGTGGTTTTGATCGCCTGGTTGGAGGAACAGCCGGTAACGGCAAAAAGTGAGCTAAGCAATACGGCGGCGAGAGTCATCTTCTTCATCATCATTTCCCTGTTTTGTACTGACATCAGAGATAAGCATAGAACATGTTTTCCTATTCTGGTCTGACCTTAGCTTTTTTGGTCAAAACGTCACCGGGCCGCAGACGTGCAGCATGAAAAAATAGCGGTGTGTTACCGCTTAAAGCAGGGTGTAAATATCAGTGCGTTTTATTTGTGCTATCCGGGACAGCGACAGAAGGGGGGGCGGAAGGCGTTAAATCCCCGGCATACGCCGCCTGGCTGGCGCTGATTTCTTTAAGGGCCAGCTGAATGGCCTGGCTTTTTTCGATGTCACGCTCAACCGCTGCCATTTTGCTCAGGTGCGCAAGCAGCAGACGCGTGGTCAGACTGGCATGCAGTTTCAGCAGCTCAGCCACGGCTTCGCCGATAATGTAATCTTTTAGCGTTTCAGTATGACTTCCAGACATACGCCATCTCGTTGACAGTAAAATTAAATAAGCATCAGCGTGCACGGATAATTCAGTGCAGGCTGTTAAACAGTATTACGTGCAAAAACGCACTGATTATGTAAATACGCACGGCAAAGCGTGCCGTGCAGCAGCCTAATTAACGGTAATATTATCTGCCCAGCAGCAGCGGGAATATATTTTCATAATGCTGTTTCATTAATACATCTTCACAATTATCCAGTCGTGCCAGCAGCGTAATGCACAGCGTTTTACGGTTCAGGATTTTCCCTGAACGCAAAATTTCCTGGACCAGATAGCCCAGCACTTCCAGCTCTTTGCTCTGCATGGCGGCAGCGAGCATGGCGTCCGGGAGGCCGGTGAAACCCTGGGGTTGATCATATTGTTTCATCATAAACCTGCAAATTAGAGGATTGGACCGGCAGCGCCCTTTGCGCAAAGGCCACTGCACCTGTTTCAGCGCTGATTAATTCATTTTTTTCGCCAGCAGCTGTATTGCCTTATCACAGGCTTGTTGTATTTCAGGCTTATCCGATCGTAATCCGGCCCGATACAGGGCACCGATAATTTCCTGGATGGAAAGCTCTTCACCTGGTTTTAATATCTGCGTGATGACTTTGCCCAACAAAACATAGATTTCATCCGCATCTTCAAACTCATTTTGCTTCACTCAACCCCCACCATCAGCGTAATCTGACCCGGCTATATTGCTGATATTTATAATTAAACCGTTAATACCCCAGGGTATTTGTGTCATCAGGCTAAAGTGAGTTAATTAGGAAACGCATATTTCCTAATAGGCCATATGAATTACTTCAGAATATTGAGGGCCATATTAATGGTTTCTTTGCCATTAGTCACATCCTGAATTTTGCCCACGACGCGCATGCCGAATGCGACACAAAGCAGCAGCCCGGCAGCGGTATCGGCATCCAGATGCGCCGCAACAGAACCGTCCTCCTGCCCCTGCCTGATCAGCGAGGTAAGGAAGTTGCGGTTGCGCAGAACGGCTTCGCGCACCAGCTGGGATAACTCTTCATCCAGCGTCTGTAACTCCACGGTGCTGCCAACCACCAGACAGCCGCGTCTGCCTTCAATTTCGCTGGCGGATTCAAGATAGAACTGCAGCAATTCGGCAATGCGCGCCAGGCCGGTGGGGAACTGCTGCAGACGTGCGCGCAGATCGGTATTGCGCAGCAGAATGTAACGCTCAAAAACCCGCAGAAACAGCGAACGCTTATCCTGAAACGCTTTGTAGATACTGCCCGCTGTCAGATTCATGGCTTCACCCAAATCGTTGATCGAGGCAGCGTGAAACCCTTTCTGACGAAAGACAATCATCGCGTTGTCCAGGGCATCATCAATATTGAAGTTTCGCGGCCGGCCCCGTTCACGCGGCGGTGCGGCGGGAGAAGTGTTCCTGGTCATAACCAAACAGTCTGTAGAGTAACCATTTCCAAATTATCCGGATTCCCCGTGTCGCGGTCAATGCCAGCCGAAACGGCTATAGTTAACGCGGTTATGCCTTACAGACAACATCCGCACAGGAGAAAATATGTCGAACGTTTTTATTATCGGCGGAGCCGGACAGATTGGGCGTCGTCTGACGAAAATGCTCGTGGCTGATGGCCACACGGCGCGTCCGCTGTTCCGTCACGCAGACCAGGAAGCGGCACTGCGGCAAAGCGGCGCAGTGCCGGTGCAGGGGGATTTAACCGCGCTGGACAGCAGCCGGCTGGCGGCGCTGATGCAGGGCAGTGATGTGGTGGTCTTTACCGCTGGCGCAGGCGGTAAAGGCGGTGAAGCCATGACCAATGCCGTGGACGGCGAAGGGCTGGTCAATGCCATTGCGGCGGCAAAACAGGCAGGTATTCAGCGCTTCGTGCTGGTTTCGGCTTTTCCGGAGGCCGGACGCGGTAAACCGCTTTCAGACACCTTTGAAAATTACATGCGCGTGAAAAAGCAGGGGGATGTGGCGCTGGCAGCAAGCGGGCTCGACTGGGTCATTGTCAGGCCGGGAACCTTAACCGATGAGGCGGGCAGCGGCTGGGTGCATGCCGGGCTGGCGATTGCTTATGGCAGCATCCCGCGCGACGATGTTGCCGCCACGCTGGCGGAAGTGATTAACCAGCCGGATATCGCCCGGGTCATTTTTGAACTGACCAGCGGCGAGACACCGGTGGCGCTGGCGGTTAGCCAGTTCGCGCCACAGCTAAGCACGACAGAACGGGACGATCTTTCAGCATAATCCCGGCGGCCGCCGCACCTGAGCGCGCAACGCCGGCGCTGCCATGCGGCGGCGGCAAATCCTCGCTGCTGAGCGGCTTGTAGTTAATCGCGTGAACGGCGTCAGCGCCGTGCTGCGGCGCTGACGCCCTGCGGGCTGGCGTACTTAAAAACTCTGCCAGTCTGCGTCATTCACCACCGCCAGCGGTGCAGGTCGGGCAGCGGTAACCACACGCGCCGCCGGCACTGCCGGGCTGCGAACCACGGTGTCAGACAGGACAAATTTATCCACCAGCTGGTTAAGCGTCTCAGCCTGTTCCTGCAGCGATTGAGACGCTGCCGACGCCTGTTCAACCAGCGCGGCGTTCTGCTGCGTCACATCGTCCATCTGATTGACTGCCTGCTGCACCTGGGTTATGCCCTGGCTCTGCTCTACGGCTGCAGCGGCGATTTCACTCACCAGCTCACTGACCTGATGGATGGCATCGTTCATCACATTCATGTTACGCCCGACATCACCGGCCTGGGCCGCGCCGGCTTCCGTCAGACGATGGGCTTCCTCAATCAGCGTTTTGATTTCGCGTGCAGCGGAAGTGGATCGCTGTGACAGGTTACGCACTTCACCCGCGACCACGGCAAAACCTTTACCGTGTTCGCCAGCGCGGGCCGCTTCAACCGCCGCGTTCAGCGCCAGGATATTGGTCTGGAAGGCAATGCCCTCAATCATCGAAACAATTTCGGTGACTTTGCGTGAGCTGCCGCGAATTTGATCCATCGTTGAGAGCATGGTGCCCAGTGACTGACCGCTTTTCTCTGAGAGCGAACTGGCGTTAGCCGCCAGCGCGCTGGCCTGGCGCGTGTTGTCTGCGGTCTGGCGCACGGTTTCACTCAGTTCTGTCATGCTGGCTGCCGTCTGCTCCAGCGAGGCGGCCTGCTGTTCGGTACGTGACGACAGATCTTCGTTACCGGCAGAGATCTGTACCGACGCGCTGCCCACGGACTGCGAGGCGCTGCGCACAGAATTCAGCGCGCTGGCCACGCTGCGCATCAGCACGTTAAACGAGTGCGCCATATTGCCCACTTCATCGCGGCGACTTTCATCGGCGCTCTGCGTCAGATCGAGATTTTCGCTGGCGCGCAGCATGACGTTGCCCACCGCTGACAGGCTGCGGCGAATACGCAGTACGGTTACGGTAGCGAACAGACCAAAAATAATGACCGTCGCTATCACGCCCGCGATAGTGGTAAGTAGCACGCTGTGGAAAGTGCTGCGGTTAGTGGCGCGCAGTTCCTCACCAATGGCGATGTTCAGCGCCAGCTGTTTCTGATAACTGTTGATGGTCTCGCGGATAATGGCACCCACGCCGGACGGCCCTTCAATCATATCCAGGCTTACGGCGCTCTGATGCGCGCGTGACGCAGTAAGAAACGCGGGCAGGTTATCGGTAATTTTCTGGATATTGCCGAGCGCGGCGTTGGACAGGCGCTCATCTTCCGCGTTGGAAATGTCGTGCGCCAGGTAGTATTCGGTCAGGGTTTTCAGGCCGGCAATCTGCTGGTTCAGCGCCGCTTCCACCGCGGGCATGCTGCTGTCCTGCAGCTGGCTCTGGTGTTTGTAGAGCGTCAGCGCCAGCTGATTGCTTCGATCGATGAGCGTGCCCAGATCCTTGATTGAAGGAATGGTGTTGTCCTGCACATATTCAAAGCGATCCTGGAAACCAGACAGCAGCGAAATCGCCAGCACCGCCTGCAGAATAATGGCGGCAAATAGCATAAAAAAGTTCAAAAACAGGCGTTGCGAGATATTCATCTTTAATCCTTAAACTTAAACCGCCCGGCACGTACGGTGCCGGAACCCGGGGCATCTTTAAGGACTATCGGCAGTGTGGGCTTTTTAGTTAATAAAATTAACGTGAATGTTAACGGAGCGCGGCGCGGGGGGAGGCTGTCTGAGGATGAAAAAAGGGCCGCTGTGTGGCGCGGCCCTGCGTTACGTTACGGCCTTCTGAACAGCGCCAGGCTGCGTCCTTCCAGCTCAAAATCCTTCTCTTTGGTGATCACCAGACCTTTACTGGCGGTATCAGAGGTGGTCAGTTCCAGCACCCAGCCGCCTTCGCCAAACTGCGGAATGCGGAACGGCACGTTCCCTTCAAACGGGTTAAACAGCATCAGCACGTCATGCCAGATTCCCTCTTCCGGTTGCAGGTCCGCGCGGCCAATATAGACGCCAATCGTTGAGCCTTCTTCCCACTGCTGCTCCTGCTGGAAGCCGCCGCCGGCGTTGAACCACTTAATTTCCATCCCATCGCGCCAGCTTTCGCGGCGCAGCAGCGGCTGTTTCGCACGCAGCGCAATCAGGTGGCGGGTGAATTCACGCAGGGCATCGGCGGAGGCTGGCAGGTTTTCCCAGTGCAGCCAGGAGATCTCACTGTCCTGACAGTAGCCGTTGTTGTTACCCAGCTGACTGCGGCCAAACTCATCACCGGCCAGCAGCATCGGCGTGCCGTGTGAAAACAGCAGCGTCGCCAGGAAGTTGCGTTTCTGCCGTTCGCGCACGGCATTAATGCCTTCATCTTCGGTCGGGCCTTCCGCACCGTAGTTATACGAGCGGTTATCGTTATGCCCGTCGTTGTTGTCCTCGCCGTTCGCCTCGTTATGCTTTTCGTTGTAGGACACCAGATCGTTCAGGGTGAAGCCGTCATGCGCGGTGATAAAGTTCACGCTGGCCCACGGGCGACGGCCGCGCTGGTCATAGAGATCGCCGGAACCGAGCAGCCGTGCGGCAAAATCGGTGGTGACGTTATCGCCTTTCCAGTATTCACGCACCGTGTCACGGTATTTGTCATTCCATTCTGCCCAGCCCGGCGGAAAGCCGCCCACCTGATAGCCGCCCGGACCGATATCCCAGGGTTCACCAATCAGCTTCAGTTTCGACAGCAGCGGGTCCTGCGTGATGGCGTCAAAGAAGCCGCCGCGCTGGTCAAAGCCCTCAGGCTCACGGCCCAGAATGGTGCCGAGGTCAAAGCGGAAGCCGTCAATGTGCATCGATTCCGCCCAGTAGCGCAGCGAATCCGTCACCAGCTGCAGCACGCGCGGGTGAGAGGTATTCACGGTGTTGCCGGTGCCGGTATCGTTGATGTAATAGCGATGCTGGTCCGGCAGCGTGCGGTAATAGGAGAAGTTATCAATACCTTTGAAGGAGAGGGTGGGGCCCAGCTCGTTGCCTTCTGCGGTGTGGTTATACACCACGTCCAGAATCACCTCGATACCGGCATCATGGAAGGCGCGCACCATATCGCGGAAGCCCTGAATGCCGCGCGGACCAAAATAGCGGCTGGCAGGCGCGAAAAAGGCCAGCGAATTATAGCCCCAGAAGTTTTTCAGGTTACGGTCCAGCAGATGCTGATCGTCCGGGAACCAGTGCACCGGCAGCAGCTCCACCGAGGTCACGCCCAGGCTTTTGATGTAGTCCACGGTCGATTTGTGGCTCATGCCATCGTAAGTGCCGCGCATCTCGGGCGGAACCAGCGGATTCAGCTGGGTGAACCCCTTCACGTGGGTTTCATAAATCAGCGTTTGTGACCACGGCACCGCCGGACGATTGTGATCCTGCCAGTCAAATTCGTTGGGATCGATTACCCGGCATTTTGGCGTAAAGGGCGCGCTGTCTCGGGTATCGAAGGTTAAATCCTTGTCCTCATGCAGCAAATCGTACGCAAAATGCGCTTCGTTCCAGTTGATATCGCCATGCAGCGCGCGGGCATACGGGTCAATCAGTAATTTATTGGGGTTAAAGCGATGGCCGTTTTCCGGGTCAAAAGGCCCGTGCACGCGATAGCCATAGAGCGCGCCAGGCTGCAGGCCCGGCACGTAGCCGTGCCACACCTCATGGGTGTACTCCGGTAAATCGAAGCGGGCAATTTCATGCTCACCGCTTTGATCGTACAGGCACAGTTCCACGCGCTCGGCATGCGCTGAGAACAGGGCAAAGTTGACGCCGTTGCCATCATAGTTGGCGCCGAGCGAGTGGCCCGATCCAGCCGTAATTTCGGAAGGCTTACCGTTTGACATTCAATCCTCTCCATCCAGTGAACAGATATTCATGCAAAACAACAGGGTAATCGGGCAGGTTAGCTGCTGATCAAAATAAGCGGCGCGCTGTAGCTGGCATTTTCCAGCGCGATGCTGTCGGCGATGGTATAGGTTTCTCCATTCAGAACATTGCGGTACTGGCGATGCGCCAGCGATTCGTTGAGTGCGACAAGGGTATGGCCCCATTGCGCGTCACTGAAAATCAGGCGCGGCGCGATCACCAGTAGCGCGCTGTCGCTGTCCTGACGGGCAAACGCCACCACTTTTTCCGGATGTTCACCCGTCACGCTGAGCGGCTGGTAATCACCAAAGCGGAACAGCTGCGGATGATCGCGGCGCAGATGCAGCACGCGGGCAATGATCTGCTGCTTCAGCCGGCCACTCAGCCAGTCCTGCTGACAGGTGAAATCCGGCGCTGAGGCCGTGTCCAGCTGCTGCGTCAGTTGCGCAAAATCGGGTTCACGACGGTTATCGGGATCCACCAGACTGAAATCCAGCGCTTCGCAGCCCTGATAAATATCCGGCACGCCCGGGGCAGTAAGCTTGATGACCGTTTGCGTCAGGCTGTTGACCAGCCCGGCGCGGATAAAAGGTTGCAGCGCGTGGCTGAAATCATCGAGGAAGGCCCGGTTGTCGGCCGCCAGCAGGTGACGGGCATACGACAGCACCGCCTTTTCATAAGGTTCATTGTTGTCTGCCCAGTCTGTACGCAGCTTAGCTTCGCGCAGCGCTTTCTCCACAAACGGAATAAAACGTTCGCACAGCGCCGCCAGCGCCTGCGTGTCATCCGGCTGCAGCGTGGCGGGCCAGACGCCCGCCAGTGCCTGATACAGCATCCACTCTACCGCCGGTTCCGGTGCCGGCTCCCCGTCGGAGGTGTCCAGGCAGGACTGATTCAGCTGCCGCCAGCGCGTGACATTTTCTGCCCACAGCGCCGGCGCTTCACTCAGGGTATAGAGGCGCGCACGCGCATCCTCACCCCGTTTGGTATCGTGCGTAGAGGTAGTAGAGAGCGCATCAGGCTGGTGGGTCAGGCGCGTCTGCATCTCTTCATGAAAATGGCTGAGTGAAAACGCATGCGGCAGCGGTTCGGCGCCCACCTCGTTGATGGCCAGCGCCACGTGATTGCGGAAAAACAGCGTGTCTTCCACCGCTTTCGCCATCAGCGGTCCGGTAAGCTGCTGAAAACGGGTGCGGAACTCGGTGGCATCGCGCTCGGCCTCTTCGGTGACGGCACCCAGCAGCAGCGCCTGAAGGAAGCTCAGCGCCGCCGGTGACGCACTGTGTTTGACCTGTTCCAGCACCTGCAGCAGCAGCTCCTCGCCAGCCAGTGGCATCCCGGCAGGCTGACCATAGGTGCGATACACCGGGAAAGCGATCAGCAATTCGCGCAGTGCTACGTGCAGTTCCGCTTCGCCAACGTGACGGTGCTCCTGCTGCGCAACGCGGGTGGCGATGCCCAGCAAACGGGCAAACTCGCCGGCAAAATTGCGGTCCACCATCAGCTCACGCGCCGCCCGCAATCCGGTAGCAACATCATTACGCTGACCGGTTATCGCCTCATAGGCCAGATGCAGCATATCAATCTGGCTGTCATCAATCAGCGCATGGGACAGCGCGGCGATAAATTCATAGCCGGTAGTTCCCGAAATCGGCCACTCCTCTGGCAGCTGTTCACCTTCGGCAAGGATTTTTTCCACCGTGATGTAACAGTGTTCGCCCGCTGCCTGACGCAGCTGCTGCAGATAGCCAAGCGGATCGGCCAGGCCATCAACGTGATCCACGCGCAGACCGTCCACGATACCGGCATGGACCAGTTCCAGAATCAGCCGGTGTGAATCCGCGAAGACCGCCGGATCTTCCACCCGGACGCCCACTAAACCGGTAATTTCAAAGAAGCGGCGGTAAGAGAGATTGCTGCGCGCGGTGCGCCAGCTGGTCAGCTGCCACGGCTGCCGGGCGTGTAACTGCGCAATCGCGGCCGGATCGCGCAGTGCCAGCACCTCGCTTTCCCGTCCCTGCCAGCTGGCGGGCGTCAGCGGATATTCGCTGTCGTAGTATGCCAGCACCGGTTTGCCGCTGGTGGCGGAGGCTTTGACGGACAGGTCGCCCTGTTCCAGCACGCGCTCAAATTCATCGCCGAGGAATGGCAGCGTCAGCTTGCGTGACCAGTCAATATCGAAGTAGCGCGCATACTGGCTGGCTTCGCCATGCTCAATCACATCATGCCACCAGGCATTTTCCAGTGACGCCGCCATGTGGTTGGGCACAATGTCCAGAACCAGCCCGATACCCGCCTGCTGCAGCGCTGCGGCAAGGCGGTCGAAACCGGCACGGCCGCCTATCTGCGGGTCGATCTCGTTGGCGTCCGTCACATCGTAACCGTGGGTGGACCCCTGCGTGGCGGTAAAAATTGGCGACGCATAAAGGTGACTGATGCCCAGCTGTTGCAGATAAGGCACCAGCGCCGCCGCGCGGTCAAATGTCATGCCATTGCGAAACTGAATACGGTAAGTCGCGGTTGGAATACTCATTGCGCAGCTCCCTGGGCCAGACACACGATAATCGAATGCTGCGGCAACGCACCGCTCTCCTGCGGCCAGGCAAAAATGGTCTTGCCTGCCATCTCCGGCAGCGGTTGGGTTTGCTCACCAATGTTCAGCGCCATCGACAGTTCGCCCTGCGGGAACTGCCAGCGCACGGCAACATAGCCGGGTGCGGTATGCAGCACGCTACCGCAGCCGCCCGGTGCATCGGCCAGCAGCGGGACCAGGTGTTGCTGACGCACTTGCAGCAGCTGACGCGTCAACGCCAGCCAGGCTTTGCCCTCGTCGCTGTGAGTTTTTGCCCAGTCAAGTTTTGAGCGGGTAAAGGTCTCTTCGGCGTTCGGGTCCGGCACGTTTTCATCATGACCGGCATGGCCGGTGAACTCTTTTGCCCGGCCTTCACGCACTGCTTTTGCCAGATCGCCGTGGAAGTCGGTAAAGAACAGGAACGGCTGGGTCTCGCCATACTCTTCGCCCATAAACAGCAGCGGAATGTGCGGCGACAGCAGCAGGGTAGCCAGCAGCACTTTGGTGCGGTCGCTGCCTGCCAGCGTAATCAGACGATCGCCCTGTGCCCGGTTGCCGACCTGATCGTGGTTCTGAATAAAATCCACGAAGGCAACCGGTGGCTGGCCCGCGCTGGGGACTCCCCGCGCTTCACCACTCTGCGGGGAGACTTCGCCCTGATAGGCAAAGCCTTCGGTCAGAATGCGGGCAATGCGTTTTTCCGGTGCCTGAGCGAAATCCTGGTAATAGGCATGCGTTTCGCCGGTGGCAAACACGTGAATGGCATTATGGAAATCATCGTTCCACTCGCCGCTGAACAGCGGCGTATTCCCGTTTTCATCGCGCGGGTGGAGGAAAATCACGTTGCGCGAATCCTCAGTGGTGAGGTGAATCGGCCGCTGCGGAATCTCGCGCCGGATGCGTTCAGCAATCTCAATCAGCACGTGCTGTGCGGAGCTGTCTTCAATCTGATCGATGGCGTCAAAGCGCAGACCATCCAGATTAAACTCCTTCAGCCAGTACAGCGGCGCTTCCATGATATAGCGGCGTGCGGCGTCCACGTCATAGGCGATGCCCGCACCCCACGGCGTCATCCGCTCTTCATGGAAGAACTGCGGGGCCAGCAAGGGCAGATAGTTGCCTTCCGGCCCGAAGTGGTTAAGCACAATGTCCAGCACCACGGATAAGTTCAGCGCATGCGCCGCATCGACAAAGGCTTTGAAATCATCCGGCGAACCATAGGCGGAATGCGGCGCATACAGCAGCACGCCGTCATAACCCCAGCCACGGTTGCCCCCAAACTGCGACACCGGCAGCACCTCAATCATGGTAATACCCAGTTCTGCCAGCGCAGGCAGGCGGGCGATGGCGGCCTGGAAGGTGCCTTCCGCGGTGAAGGTGCCAATATGCAGCTCATACACCACGCTCTCCTGCCAGGGACGGCCCTGCCAGTGCGGCTGCTGCCAGTGGTAGTGCTGAGGATCGATCACCAGCGACGGACCGTTTACCTCATCTCGCTGGGCGCGTGCCGCCGGGTCGGGCACGACGGTGCCATCGGCCAGCACGTAGTTATACTCTGCGCCGTGCTGCAGCCCATCCAGCGTCAGGCTAAACCAGCCGTCCGCGTCAGATTGCATGGCGTGATCCTGCCCTTCTGCACGCAGTGTGATGTGCTGCTGACCCGGTGCCCAAAGGCGAAAACGCACGGTGCCGTCCGCAAGGATTTCAGCACCCCAGGATTTTTCCAGTGTTGTGGATTCCATTCATTTGCCTCGTTAAGCCCGCATCGGGCAATGGACGACATCAAGCGATTCGCGTTCCTGAAACAGTTACGTGATGAATACTAAAGACTCTTTGCCCTGGTTATCGATGAATACCCGGATAAACCGCTGAGTACCCTGAAAAATCATAGCCTATATTTCAGAATTTAATTCCCGCTGCGCTTTAAACAGGGTCAGAAAAGAAATTTTCCGAATTGTTCACCGGCGCATCCTTTTTTTTCCGTCATAGGCTACGGTTATGTTTACGCATTTAAACGGTGCGGGAAACATGCCATACGGCACAGCATGTCACACTGAGGAGAATACTGATGAACGAAGATCGTATCAGCGGCAACTGGAAGCAATTCAAAGGGAAAGTGAAAGAGAAATGGGGCCAGCTCACCGACGATGATTTAGACGTGGCGGAAGGCAAACGCGATCAACTGCTGGGTCGCATCCAGGAACGTTATGGTTACGGAAAAGACCAGGCAGAAAAAGAACTGAAAGACTGGGAAGACAGCAATAAATATCACTGGTAAGTTCTCAGATCCCCGGTACACCTTCTGTACCGGGGCGATTCCCCGCTATTTCCCTGCAGCCATTCCCGCAACAATAATTCCGTCCGCTGTGGACAACAATTATTTCTGTGCTATATGCCGGTGCCTGAGGCTTTATTTATCTGGCGCTTCAGTCCCGACAGCTAAATAATCTGCCGGACCTAAAGCGGGCGCTGCGGGTTATCTTTTTTCAGGGTCAGCAGCGCCAGAAAACTCACCAGCGCCGTCACCATGACATACCAGGCGGGAATATCGGCGTTACCGGTTTGTTTCATCAGGCCGGTGATGATCAATCCGGCGCAGCCTGAAAATAGCGCATTCGACAGCGAATAGGCCAGGCCGAGGCCGGTGTAACGCACCCCGGTCGGAAACATTTCTGCCAGCATCGCCGGTCCCGGTCCAGCCAGCATCCCCACCAGCGCACCCGCGATAAAAACCGCCGCAGCTTTGATCAGCATGCCGTATTCCGGATTTTGCAGTAGCCTGAGCAGTGGGAATGCCAGCAGAAGCAACAGCAGGGTAGCCAGCAGCATCAGCGTGCGCCGGCCATAGCGATCACTCAGTATGCCGGCAGGCAGAATCGTGGTGGCAAAGCCCAGATTGGAGATCACAGCGATCAGCAGCGCCTGATTAAAACCGGTATGCAGCGCGGCCTGCAGATAAGTGGGCATAATCACCAGATAGGTATAGCCAGCGGCTGACCACACCATCACCCGGCTCATACCCAGCGCAATGGCGCGCAGCGTGGCGGCGGTGTCAGCCCTCTGCACCACCGCCTTTTTTTCCTGCATAAACTGTGGCGACTCGTCCAGCCCGCTGCGCAGCCAGAGCGCGACCGCACCCAGCGGCAGCGCCAGCAGGAAAGGAACCCGCCAGCCCCACGCGTGCATCGCTGCTTCACCCAGCAGCACCGGTAACACCGCCACCACGGCAGCCCCGGCCAGCAGGCCGAGCGCCACCGTCAGCGACTGCCAGGCACCATAAAAGCCGCGTTTACCTGGCGGCGCCGATTCGGTCATCAGCGCCACCGCACCGCCATATTCGCCGCCGGCAAACAGCCCCTGCAGAATGCGCAGCAGGGTAACCAGCAGCGGTGCCGCCAGGCCGATGGAGGCATACACCGGAACCAGACCAATGGCGACGGTGGCCAGCGTCATACAGACCAGTACGCAAATCAGTACCGGTTTGCGGCCATAGCGATCGCCCAGACGGCCAAAGATGACCGCGCCCAGCGGGCGAAAGAAGAAAGCCACGGCAAAGGCGGCCCAGGTGAAAATCAGGCTGGTAAGCGCGCTTTCGCCCTGCAGTTGAAAAAAGTGTCTGGCGATCAGCGTGGCCATAAAGCCATAAACGGCAAACTCATACCACTCGATAAAATTACCCACGGCACCGGCAATCAGTACGCGCCGGCGCGTAGCAGTCTGTGTAACGGCAGCAGTCATCATCCTTTCCCTATCTACAATGCGCCAGCATCCATCCTGCGATGCCGACGCACGGCTGGCAACTGCGGGGTGATTTTGTCTGCTTAAAATCACTGACAGCGCATAAATTGGCGCGGTTCTGCGTGGAACAGGACGGGCAAAAGAAGGGTAAAAATAAAACGGCGGCCCGAAGGCCGCCGCGCGCGTATGAGAGAAAGCCTGATTACGCCGGTTTTTGCTGAACTTTACGGCGGCGCTGCTTGCGTAATTTATCAATCAGACGATGCGCCTCCGCTTCCGTTGCCACCGCAGGTGACGAGCCTTTCAGTGGCTTACGTGCGGTTTCGGTCAGCGTTAATACCGTTACCAGGCCGATAATCCCGGCGCCAATCATATAATAGGCGGGCATCATGGCGTTGTGCGTGGTGTCCACCAGCCACGCGGTAATCAGAGGCGTGGTGCCGCCAAACAGCGAAACGGATAAATTAAAGCCGATGGCTAATGCGCTGTAACGAATATCGGTAACGAACAGTGCCGGTAAGGTGGCCGGCATCGTGCCGCTGAAGCAGGTGTGCAGCAGACCCAGTACCGCCAGCCCTGCAAACACCCAGAACATATTGCCGGAACCAATCAGCATAAAAGCCGGAACGGAGAGGATAATTAACCCCAGCGCGCCAAAACCAATTACCGGTTTACGGCCGATACGGTCGGTAAAATGGCCCCACATCAGCGTCAGTGGCATCATAATAAACATAACCACCATCACCAGCAGCAGGCCGGATAATTCACTGAGGCCCAATACGCCGGTTAAATAGCTGGGCATGTAAGCGGTCAGCATATAATTCGACACGTTAAACAGCAGCACCAGACCAATACATTTCAGCAGGGGTTTGCTCTGCGTGCGCAGCATCTGCCACACGCTCAGCGGCGGTTTATTGTGTTCCAGCTCTTCGCGCTTATCCATATGATCTTTAAACGCCGGCGTCTCTTCCAGTTTCAGGCGAATATAGAGACCAAACAGGCCGAGCGGCGCAGCGAGGAAGAACGGGATACGCCAGCCCCAGTCCATCATGGCTTCATGCGGTAATACCGCGATCATGCCGGTGACCAGACTGGCCCCCAGCAGGTAACCCGCCAGCGTGCCAAATTCCAGGAAGCTGCCCATAAAGCCACGCCGTTTATCGGTTGAATATTCCGCGATAAAGGTGGCCGCGCCGCCATATTCTCCGCCGGTGGAAAAGCCCTGCACCAGACGAGCGACTAACAGCAGAATGGGGGCGGCAATACCAATGCTGGCATAGCTGGGAATTAAGCCGATACAGAAGGTGCCGATCGACATCATGATCATGGTAAAGGCCAGCACTTTCTGACGGCCGAAGCGGTCACCCAGCGGGCCAAATACCATGCCACCAATCGGGCGCACTAAGAATGCGGCAGCGAAGGTACCGAAAGAGGCAATAAGCTGCGCCGTGGTGCTGGCATCCGGGAAAAAGACCTGGCCAATAATCACGGCCAGATAACTGTATACGCCGAAGTCAAACCACTCCATGGTATTACCCAAAGCGGCAGCGCTGACGGCGCGTTTCAGTAATTTGTTGTCGATGACGGTAATATCGTCAACGGTGAGGTCAGTGTTATTTGAAATCGATCCTGTGCTCATATATTCCCCATGAGTAAAGTGGAGCGATCTTATAGCTTTCGCAGCCGGCGTTTCATGAAAGGAAATGAAAGCTATAAGAGGGCGAAAGGCGGACACCATAAAAAATATTTTATCTTTACGCAAGTTTGTGACATATATCGCTGCAATTAAGCGTAGCGCTGAAGTATGAACCTGTCAAAATGGTCACCCGGCGAAATAATGGTTTGTGCTGTTCGCCGGTAATGTGCGGGGTATCAGAGTGATAATCTGTGGTGAAAGGAAGCAGGGCAGGAAAATATACTGTCTCAGGCTGTCAGCCTGGCCCTTCACTGCCGGCTGCCAGCAGCGGGACCAGCACGTCACTGATCGGCGTGGCCACGCCGTGCTGACGGCCGTAACGCTGAATAACGCCATTGCGGATATCCCACTCCAGCGGCCGGTTGGCCTGGCGGTCGGCCAGAATCGAGGTGCCCAAATCCACCGGGGCACGCTGCAAATCGGCCAGAATCTGGTCCGGCACGGAATCAGCCAGGGAGGCGCCGGCGGCACGCGCCACGGCCAGGCACTCCTGTAAATAGCGCAACGCCAGCTGATGAATATCCTCACGTCTGAATATGCCGGCACGCCGGTTTGCCAGCACCATCAGTCCGGCCACGGCGTTCTGCAGCAGCTTGCGCCAGGCCACTGACTGGAAATCCGGCTCCAGCGTCACCGTACAGCGGGTACCGCGCAGCGCCGCGACCACGCGCTGTACCTCGGGCAGTGCCGGCAGCGTCAGGCGCGGCGTGGCACGCAGCCAGACCGACGCATCCGCTTCGCGCTGTGCCGGAAACCACACCACAGCGGGCAGCACCGTGGCACCGTTGACATAGCGCGCCAGCTGTTGCTGCTGTTCAACGCCATTCTGTAGCGCGCAGACCACGGTTTTTTCATCACACAATGCGGCCAGCCAGGCGGCGCTGTCAGCAACCTGGGTGGTTTTGACCGCTACAAACACCAGATCAAACGGCGACTGGATGGCCGACGGCTGGTCCAGTACCGGGCCGGGTATCACCACTTCACCCTTATCGTCCCGCAGTACCAGCCGGGCGTGGGCGGTGCGTCCGCATAAAACCGGGGTGCGGTGCACCTCATGCAGTACGGCGGCAAGCGTGGTACCGATTGCCCCCGGACCCAGCAGCGCAATGCGCAGTGCCTCAGACATGTCGTCTTCTCCTCAGCCAGTGATGCACGTGCCGGCGGCAATCACGGCACAGGCAATGATTTTGCGCAGCGTGAGCGTTTCACCCAGAAACAGTGCGCCCAGCACCGCAGCAAACAACACGCTGGTTTCACGCAGCGCCGAAACGGCTCCCAGCGGTGCCAGCGTCATGGCATAGATGATCATGCCGTAGGCCAGCAGGGAAATCAGACCGCCCGCCGCGGCCATTTGCCATCCAGGCCGGCGGCAAAACAGGCTTTTGCTGTCGCGCAGGACAAGGTAAATCGCCGGCATCATCAGCGCCCACAGGGCGCTCATCCAGACGGTATAAGCGACAGCGTGGCCGGACAGCCGCACCCCGATGCCATCCACCACGCTATAGGCGGCGATAAACGCGCCAGTCGCCAGCGGGTAACGCAGGCCTGAAAACGCCACTTTGCCCCGGCGCACGCCGAGCAGCAGAATGCCGGTGCAGATCAGCGTAATGCCACACAGCGTGCCGGCAGAGATGCGTTCCCCCGCGAACAGCGCAGCGGCACAGGTCACCAGCAACGGCGACGTGCCACGGGCAATCGGGTACGTTTGTCCCAGATCGCCGCTGCGATAGCTGCGTACCAGGCACAAATTGTAACCAACGTGTAGCAGCGCCGAGAGCAACGCATATTTCCAGCTGGCCAGCTGCGGCGGCGGCACAAAAACGGCAACCAGCAGACAGGTCAGTGCAATCGCCACACACATGATGGTCATCGACCACAAGCGATCGGCCCCGCCACGTAGCAGGGTGTTCCAGCTGGCATGCAGCAGGGCGGCGAACAGTGTGAGAAACAGAACAGGTATTGGCATGAACCGATGCTACCTCTGCGCCTCCCTGAGAGGAAAGCGACGTTTTCGCATTGCGCTATGAGCATTTATTCATACTTCAGCCGTAGAGCTGCTGCGCCTGTCGCGCCGCTGCCTGCAGCCAGAGGCGAAACCGGGCGATGTGTGGCTGCGTTTCCGTGCCTTTCGGACAGACCAGATAATAGGCGGCGGGCGAGGGGAAAGGCACGCTGAACAGCCTGATCAGGCTACCTTCGGCCAGCTCCTGTTCCACATGACCGCTGCGTGCCAGCGCCACGCCCTGACCGAGCAGGGCAGCGGCCAGGGTCATATTGGTATCGGCATAGCGGACGCTCGCCTGCAGCAGGGTAATATCCACCCCTTGCTGCGCAAACCAGCTTTCCCATTTCGGCACCAGATCGGCGCCGTCGCGCATCAGCAGCGGATAGCGCAGTAGCTCGGCCGGTTCGCCTGGCGTGCCGAAACGCTGCAGCAGTGTCGGGCTGGCAACCGGAAACAGCTGCTCGCGAAAGAGGAACTCGCTGTGCAGCGCCGGATAGTGTCCATAACCGAAGCGAATTGCCACATCGGCTTCGTCGCTGGCAAAGGTAATGGCGCTGTCGGTGCTCTCAATCGACACCAGAATGTCCGGGTGCAGGCGTGCCAGCTCCGGCAGACGCGGCAGCAGCCATTTCAGGGCAAAGGAGTAGGTGGTGTTGACGCGCAGCCGCGTGCGTCCCTTTTGTTCGCGCACTTCGGCCAGCGTGGTGTGCAAATCGGCAAAAAACTGGCGCACGATAGGGGCCAGCGCCGCGCCGGCCGGCGTAAGACGCAGCGTTTTGCCGCGCTCAAACAGCGGCACACCCCAGATCGCTTCCAGATGCTTCAGCTGATGGCTGACGGCGCTCTGCGTCACGCATAGCTCTTCGGCCGCTGCGCTAAAGGTGGCGTGGCGGGTGGCGGCTTCAAAGGCGCGCAATGTGGCGATGGGTGGCAGGTCACGCATGATGTTCTCCCGGAATGCGTTATCGCGCATCCTACTTTACTGCCTGTGTTGCCGCCGCGATAGCCTGGCCGCGTGACCGCTAAAAAGACGCCACCGCTCGCGCTGCGCTCGCAACCTGAAACAGATTAACTATGGTTATGTTTCGATAAACAGGGAGGAAACATGCATAAATATCTGATGAGCGGCCTGGCCGCCCTGCTGCTGGCAGGGTGCGGCGCCCATAACAGCGCTTCGCCGGTCAACACGCCAGGCGCGCCAGTGGCAGGAAAAACAGCGCTGCTGGATAAGGGAGCGGCGGCGCTGCAGTCGCGTCCGCCGATTGACGCCATTAATACCTATCTGGATGGTTTTCACTACTACTGCGGTAACCGGCAGGGGCAGATGGAAGCACATCACTATGTCACCATCCTGAATGATGACGTGATGCAGGCGGTGATTTATGACGGCAACAAAAAGGACGCCCGGCTGATGGGGGTGGAGTACATCATCAGCGAACGTCTGTTTAAGCAACTGCCGGCCGGAGAGAAAAAGTACTGGCACAGTCACCGCTATGAGGTGAAATCCGGATCGCTGATTGCGCCGGGGCTGCCGCCTGTCGCGGAACATGCCCTGATGAGCAAAATTGTAAACACCTACGGGAAAACCTGGCATACCTGGCATACCGATCGCGATAACACGCTGCCGCTGGGTGAACCCACGCTGATGATGGGCTTCACCGCTGACGGGCAGATGAACCCGGCGCTGCTGACCGATCGCGATCGCCGCTTTGGCGTTGATACGCAGAAAATCCGCCAGTCGCGCGACGATATCCCGGCCCACCCGGTGGCGGCGGGCGCGGACAACTGCCAGCGCGTGCACCGGTAAACCCTGATGGCCCGGCCAGGTATGGCCGGGCTGCTTTACGCAGCATCAGGCAAACGGCGGGCAAATAGGGTATGGTCATAGACCCACGTCTTCAGACCCGTCAGTAAAACAGGGAGCACCATGACGCAAAAACGCTATTTCTACAGCGATGATCTTACGCTCAACACGCAGGTAATCAGTTGCGAACCGCAGGACGATGGCCGGTTCCGGGTACTTCTCACCGACACGTTGTTTCATCCGCAGGGGGGCGGACAGCCCTCCGACCAGGGCACGCTTGGCGCGGCGCGCATGCTGCAGGCGTTGCAGGAAGGCGATGAGATTGCGCATTACACTGACCGCGCACTGCCGTCGGGTGCGGTGACGGTGGTGGTTGAAGCAACGCTGCGCCAGCTGCATTCCCGCTATCACTCCGCCGGCCATCTGATTGCCTGTGCCGGTGAGCCGTTTGGCTGGCGCGGTTATAAGGCCAATCACCGTCCCGGCGAGGGGCGCATCGTGTTTCAGCCGCTGGCAGCGTGTCAGCCGGTGACGGCGGAAGCGCTGCAGCAGGCGGTGACGGCGCTGGTGGCGGCCAGCCTGCCGCGCAAGCTGGCCGAGGAACAGGGCAGGCGCCTGGTGAGCTGGGGGACATTAACCCCCTATGCCTGCGGCGGGACGCACGTTGCGCAGACAGGCGAAGTTGGCGAGGTCATCATCGGCAAAGTGAAAGAGAAAAAAGGGGAGCTGACCGTGCAGTATGCGCTGAAAGCCTGATTATCCGCCGGGCGCAGCGATTCAGCCGCGCTCAGTTAATGCCTGCGCCGCACAAATCAGCGCCAGATGGCTCAGCCCCTGCGGCATATTACCGCGCCACTCATCGGTGCGGACGTCAAACATTTCATTGAAGGTTTCGACATTGCCGCGCTGGCACAGCTTATGCAGTATCGCCTGCATCGCGCGCTCTGCGTCGGCGCAGTCGCCCATCGCTGCCCGGGCTTCTGCCAGCCAGAACGAGCAGGCAATAAACGTGCTCTCTTCCTGCTCAACACCGCTGTAGCGATAAAGCATATCGGTGTTATGCCCGAGATGCTGGCGAATGGCCTGATAGGTGGCCCGCATGCGCGCCGGATTAACGCGGCTGCCGTAAGCGTGTACCAGCGCCAGCGCCGCATCAAGCCGGTCGCCGCTGCCGGGATAAAACAGATAAGCCTGGTGCTGTTCCGACCAGCAGTGCGTCTCTATCCACTCACTGATACGATCCCGTTCGCGCTGCCAGCGCTGCAGCCAGGTCGGCTCAATGTGGCGCGCTTCTGCCAGCGCAACCGCCCGATCCAGCGCCAGCCAGCAGGCCATTTTGGAATGCGTATAGTGCTGCTGTTCCGGCAGCTCCCAGATACCGCTGTCTTTCTGTCGCCATAAATCAGCGCAGTGGTTCGCCAGTTCGCCCAGCATACGGGATGTCGCCAGATCCAGAATGTGGCCGGCCTGGATAAACAGCTCGGCCGTGGCGAGCATGTCGCCATACATGCTGAGCTGCACCTGATCGCGCGCATTGTTGCCGATGCGCACCGGTCGTGAATCATGATAACCCTGCAGTGGCGGATAATATTCTGCGGGTACGGTATTCCCCTCCAGCGTGTAGCAGGCGCGCAGGGCGGTACCGTGACGAATAATGGTTTTCGACAGCCAGGAAAACGCTGCTTTACAGTCCTCCAGCGCGCCGAGGAAAACAAACGCTTTAATGATCAGGCAGGCGTCGCGTACCCAGGCGTAGCGGTAGTCGTAATTCTTTTCGCCGCCAATGCCCTCTGGCAGCGACGTGGTCGCCGCTGCGGCCAGCGCCCCGGTTGGGGAGTACCATAAAAACTTCAGCGACAGGGCCGAACGGCGCACGTGTTCGGCGAAGCGCCCGCGATAGCTCAGGCTGCGTGTCCAGTCGCACCAGGCGGTGTGGCTGGTTTCAATGCGCGTGTCGATGGCATCCAGATCCGGTACGGCCAGCGGCTCGCGCTCGGTGACCAGCAGCGCCGCCAGCGCGTGACTGCCTGGTGAGGTCCGCAGCGTCGCGTCGATGCGCTCATCATCACGCTGAACAATCTGCCAGGCTTCGCTGGTGCGCAGCATCGCCATTAAATCGGCAATATGGTAGACATCACCCTGTTCTGTGCTGTCGCGCCATGGCGAACGGGTTTCAGCCTGCGTACCAAAGCGCAGCGTCAGCCGCAGTTCCACTTCTCCTTCCACGCCTTCAATACGCCGTGCCAGTTCGCTCCACGGCAAACGTCCCGCCAGCGTGCTGTTCAGTGACTCTGTCAGCAGCACGCTGCCCTGTTCTGTAATAAAACGGGTTTCAAGCACGTTGCTGTCGTCACGGTACGCGCGTTCGGTATGGTATGGCGAGGTGGGTTCAATCTGGAAAAAACCGCCGATGGCAGGATCCAGCAGGCGATCAAACAGAGGAGGGGAGTCGAGGTTAGGCGCACACCACCAGTCAATAGCGCCGTCGGGGGCAATCAGCGCGACCGAGCGCCCTTCGCCGATAGCCGCGTAATCCCCCAGCCGGGCAAACCCCTTTTCGCGCATGGGCGAGTGCAGAATCTGATTGTTCATGATGCGTCCCTGTGAGCCAGCCTCGCTACGTGGCCGCCCGCAGGCAGCCACGTATCACATCAGGTTAAGCCGTCAGCCACCTTACAGGGTGCCGGTACCGCCATCCGAGCACCAGACCTGGCCAGAGGTAAAGCTGTTGGTGGTCTCTGCAAAGGTCACATAGAGCGGCGCAATCTCTGCCGGCTGGCCCGGACGGCCCAGCGGTGCAGTGGCACCAAACTGCTCAACTTTTTCCTGTGGCTGACCACCGCAAACCTGCAGCGGGGTCCAGTACGGGCCAGGTGCCACAGCATTGACGCGAATCTGCTGTTCGCCCAGCTGTTTGGCCAGCGCTTTGGTAAAGGCCGCAATCGCCGCTTTGGTTTGCGCATAATCCAGCAGAATGGCGCTTGGCTCATAGGCCTGCACGGAGCTGGTATTAATAATGGACGAACCAGCAGGCAGATATTCCAGCGCCGCTTTGGTTATCCAGAACATCGCATAAACATTGGTCTTAAACGTGGCGTCAAAATCTTCCGTCGATAAGGTACGAATAGATTCATTAAATTGCTGACGGCCGGCGTTATTAACCAGAATATCCAGACCATCTAATTTTTCAGCCGCTTCTTTGACCAGCTGCTGACAAAAGGACTCAGAGCGAATATCACCCGGAATAGCGACCGCTTTACGCCCTTCCGCTTCAATTAATTTCACCACTTCTGCCGCATCTGACTCCTCATCCGGCAGATAGTTGATCGCCACATCTGCGCCTTCACGGGCATAGGCAATGGCAACGGCGCGGCCGATACCGGAATCGCCGCCGGTAATCAGCGCTTTACGGCCGGTCAGGCGGCCGGTGCCGCGATAGCTGGTTTCACCGTGGTCAGGACGTGGTTCCATCTTACTGGCCAATCCAGGAATCGGCTGATGCTGTTTATTAAACGGCGGCTTCGGATATTCCTGGGTAATCAGCGTTTTGTTAGTAAATGAAGTCATACTTATCTCCTTGTACAGTGGAACGAGTAAATTAAGCCTGGCAGAGATGTGATATTTGTCACGTAAAAAAGTGTGCGCCTGCGTTTTATTTCGCCGGATGTGTTTGCCGTTGCTGAATATTTTTGGTTACAAAATCACTAACGTAATGATTATTTTACCTGCTTTGCAAGTGGCAGCCGATATAAGCGCATCGGCAGAATGGCAGGGTGAAAAATCCGCTCTAAGCTCAATGTCATAACCTGAAAAAATACCCGGCCAGTCACGGGTAATAAATGAAGAGCACTGTCGTTAACGAGGCAAAAATGAGCGAAGCACAATGCACCATTCTTTTTAATGGTGAGCGTCTGAGCGGAAACGCCGATCAGCCTTTGATTGATTTTCTGCAAGCGCAGGGAAAAAAACTGCCTCACGTCTGCTATCACCCGGCGCTGCCGCCGTTGCAAAGCTGTGATGTCTGCTGGGTGGAGGTTGATGGCGAACAGGTACGCGGCTGCACGTTGCGCACCCGTGAGGGGCTGGAAGTGGTCAGTCAGAGCGCTGTGTTGCAGGCGGCACAGCAGGAAGGCATGGATCGTATCCTTAACCGGCATGAACTGTATTGCACGGTGTGTGAGCACAATACCGGTGACTGTACGCTGCACAATACCGTCGCCGATATGCACATCCCGATTCAGTATTATCCTTACGAACGTAAACCTTACCACAAAGATCACAGCAATCCGTTTTACACCTACGATCCCGACCAGTGCATTTTGTGTGGCCGCTGCGTGGAGGCTTGTCAAAACGTGGAGGTGAATGAAACGCTTTCCATTGACTACAGCGCCGATCATCCACGCGTGTTATGGGACGGCGGCACGCAGATTGCCGGTTCCAGCTGCGTCAGCTGCGGCCACTGCGTGACGGTGTGCCCCTGCAATGCGCTGCTGGAGAAAACCATGCAGCCTGACGCCGGGCCCTTTACCCACATGGACGAAGATCTGAAGCGCCCGCTGATCGACTTTGTCAAAAGCATGGAAAACAGCATTGGCATGGAGCCCATTACCGGCATTTCCCTGATCGATGATGCGCTGCGTAAAACAGAAATCAAAAAAACCAAAACGGTGTGCACCTATTGCGGCGTGGGCTGCAGTTTTGAAGTCTGGACACGCGATCGCCACATCCTGAAAATTCAGCCGGTGGCAGAGGCGCCGGTAAACGGCATCTCAACCTGCGTAAAAGGCAAATTTGGCTGGGATTTTGTTAACAGCCCGAATCGCGTCACCACACCGTTAATTCGTGAGAATGGTCGCTTTCGCCCGGCCAGCTGGGATGAAGCACTGGCGCGCGTTGCCGAGGGGCTGAGCGCGGTGGCGCGCCAGCACGGCGGTAATGCCATCGGCTTTATCGGCTCCAGTAAAGCCAGCAATGAAGAAGCCTACCTGACGCAGAAAATTGCCCGCCTGATTTTTGGCACCAATAACGTCGATAACTCTTCCCGCTACTGTCAGAACCCCGCGACCGAAGGATTGTTCCGTACGGTAGGCTACGGCGGGGATGCCGGAACGCTGCGCGATCTGCAGCAGACCGATCTGATCATCACCGTAGGCAGCAATCTGGCGGAAAACCATCCGGTGTTTGCCTCACATATCAAACAGAGCCACAAACATCGCGGGCAGAAGCTGCTGGTGGTGGACCCGCGCCGGCATGAAATGGCCGATCGCGCCGACTGCTTCCTGCGCATCCGTCCCGGCAGTGACATGGTATGGGCCTCGGCGATGGCAAAATATATGTTCGATCACGGCTATGCTGATGAGGCATTCCTCGCCGAGCGCGTGAATCAGGTAGAGGCCTATCGTGCCTCGCTGGCGCCGTTTACGCTGGCGTTTGCCAGTGAGCAGACCGGCCTGAGCGTGGCGCAGCTTACCGAGGCAGCAGAGATGATTGGCCAGGCGGGCAGCGTCTGCCTGCTTTGGGCCATGGGTATTACTCAGCACAGCCACGGTGCCGACACCAGCACCGCGCTGTCTAATCTGCTGCTGGTGACCGGAAATTATGGCCGGCCTGGCACCGGCGGTTATCCCATGCGCGGTCACAATAATGTGCAGGGTGCCAGCGACTTTGGCTGTCTCAGCAACGTTTATCCTGGTTATGAGAAAGTCAGCGATGCGCAGGTACGTGAAAAATGGGCGCGTGCGTGGGGCGTCGATCCCGGGGCGCTGTCCGATGAGCCCGGGCTGGATAACTTTATGATGATTCAGGAAGCGCATGACCATAAGCTGCGCGCCATGTACATCATCGGCGAAGACACTGCTTTTTCCGACGCGGACGCCACCAAGGTGCATCAGGCATTCAGCGAGCTCGATTTTATGGTGGTGCAGGATATTTTTATCAGCCATACCGCGCAGTTTGCTGATGTGATTCTGCCTGGCTGCCCAAGCCTGGAAAAAGAGGGCACGTTCGTGAATACCGAGCGGCGCATCCAGCATTTTTCCGCCGCGCTGCCGCCGCTGGGTGACAGCCGTCCTGACTGGCAGATTCTCACTGACCTCGCGGCGCATCTGGGCCATCCGTGGCGCTATCCGAATCCGGGCGCCATCATGGCGGAAGCCGCCAGCATTGCTGAACTGTTTGCTGGGGTCAGCTATGAGCAGCTGGTGGGCTGGCAATCGCAGCTGTGGCCGGTGAAAGCCGATGGCAGCAGCACGCCGTTGCTTTATACCGAGGCTTTCGCCTTCCCGGATGGCAAAGCGCGTTTGTATCCGCTGACGTGGCGGCCGCCAATGGAAGAACCCGACGCCGAATTTGATTTGCTGCTGAATAATGGCCGCATGCTGGAACACTTCCAGTCCACTAACCAGACCGGGCAGGGCGGCCGGATGAAATCACTGTCGCCTAACTGGTTTGTCGAAATCTCGCCGCAGCTGGCGCAGCAGCGTCAGCTCAGCGAAGGCGACTGGGTGACGCTGCGATCGCGGCGTGGTGAGTTGCAGGTGCCGGTGGTGGTGACCGATCGGGTTTCCGGCAACGTGCTGTTCATTCCGATCCACCACGGTAAGCCCGGCGTAAATGGCCTGACCGGCGATCATCACGACCCGGACGTGAACACGCCCGCCTATAAAGAGATTGCGGTCAGCCTGCAGAAGCTGGCGCGCGCACCGCAACCACACCCGATTCCACTGCACAATTTCCGGCATGGTCAGCGTACGCCGCTGGACCATCTGCCGGTGGAAGTGAAATGGCAGCAGCCGGAGTACCGTCTGCCCCCTGAACATGTTACGCATCCGGAGAAAAGCTAATGGCCGAACCCATCCACTATCAGCCCACCCCGACGCGCACCGAACCCACCGCCCGGGAGGCGCTTAACGATCTGCTGGAAAACCTGCATCAGCATGGTTTTCTGCGCCTGGCCAATGACGTGGTAAAAGCCAATAACGATATCGGCAAAATCATCGCGGCCGGGCTGAACCGCCCCGGATCGCAGAATGCGGCGCAAAATCTGTCACTGCTGTTTATGACGCTCAGTACCATTCCGCCCGAGCGCTTTAACCACGTGCTGCTGGCGCTGCGTGATGCCATGCTGGCGATGAAGCCGGCCGCTGACACCACCCAGCAGGAGAAAGCCGCACCGGGACTCAGCGGTGTTATGAAACTGCTCAACGACGAAAGCCTGTGGCAGGGCATTCGTCCGCTGCTGGCGGCGCTGGAAACCTTCTCACGTGAAATGCAGCGTGATGAGGAGAAGCCGATCAGCCGCTACAGCGGTAAGCCGAGCCGTGAATAGCGCTGAGTGGGTACTGATGATCGCCCGGGTGCAATTTGCCCTGACCATGGGCATGCACATCACCCTGGCGGCGCTGACGCTGGGGCTGGCACCCTTTCTGGTCTGGTTTGAAGCCCGCTGGCTATGGGGAAAAAAACCGGAAGCGCGGCAGGCGCTGCATTTCTGGATCAAAATTTTCGCGCTGACGGTCGCAATTGGCACCGTATCGGGCGTGGTGATGGAGTTCCAGTTTGGTACGCACTGGTCCGGCTTCGCCAGTAAAGCCGGTGGCATTGTCGGTCCGCTGATGCTGTATGAAGTGCTGGTGGCGTTTTTTCTCGAATCCGCGCTGACCGGCGTGATGCTGTTTGGTTTCGATCGCGTCAGGCCGGGCGTGCACTTTGCCGTCACCTGTCTGGTCGCGGTCGGCGCGGTGCTGAGCGCCTTCTGGATTCTGGCGGCAAATTCATGGATGCAGACGCCGGTACAATTTACCCTTAATGACAGCGGTCAGTTGATTCCGGACAGCGGCTGGAGCCTGCTGGCCGCCCCCTCGTTTGGCTGGCGACTGACGCATATGCTGCTGGCTTCCTGGATTAGCGTGGCCTTCTGGCTGGGCGGCATTGCCGCCTGGCGGTTACTGCAGCATCCGGGTGAACGCGCCAGCCGCCTGATGCTGAGCGGGGCGCTGACGGTGTCGCTCTGCGCCGTGCCGCTGCAGGTAGTGACGGGCGATCTGCAGGGTGAAAATACGCTGGCCCATCAGCCGGCCAAACTGGCCGCCATTGAGGGCAGCTGGCAGGCGCCCGCTCCCGGCGAGGGCGAACCGCTGCGCCTGTTCGCGATCCCCGATCAGCAACAGCAGCGCAACCATCTTGAAGTGGCCATTCCGGCCATTGGCTCGCTCTATTTGCGGCACAATCTGACCGGGCACATTCAAAGCCTGCGCGAATTTGCGCCAGATACGCTTCCGCCGGTGCTGCCGGTGTTTTTTGCCTTTCGTCTGATGGTGGGAATGGGGTTGCTGATGCTGCTGGTCAGCGTACTGGCGAATATCCAGCGCTGGCGCGGGCGGCTCTATCACTCGCGGCGTCTGCTGCGGCTGCTGGCGTGCTGCTCACCGCTGGGATTCATTGCGCTGCTCTCAGGCTGGATTGTCACCGAAGTGGGACGACAGCCGTGGACCGTGTACGGCGTGCTGCGCACTGCTGACAGTGTTTCTCCGCTGTCGCTGAGCAGCACGGTGATGATTTTTATCGCGATATTGCTGGTGTACGGGCTGGGTTTTGCCCTTGGTCTCTATTATCTGCTGCGGCATGTGGCGGGGCCGTTGCCGGATGGCGAGGCCGTGGTCGCTGAATCCGTCCAGACCCCTGCCTGAGGACGCTGTCATGATGGCCGATCTCTCTGCTGCGCTGCTGCTGTTCTCTCTGCTGATGTATCTGGCGCTGGATGGCACCGATCTGGGAACCGGCATGCTGTTTTATTGCTTCGATCAGCCGCAGCAGCGGCAGTGGATGGCTCATACGCTGCTGCCGGTCTGGGATGCCAATGAAACCTGGCTGGTTCTGCTGGCGGGCGGCATGCTGGCGCTGTTCCCGCCGCTTTACAGTCTGCTGCTGCACACGCTGATGCTGCCGCTGATGCTGTTTTTGCTGGCGCTTTTTCTGCGGGCGCTGGCGCTGGCTTACCGGGCGCAGGTGCACACCACCTTTCAGCGCTGGCTGGACCGGCTGATGATCGTAAGTTCGCTGCTGGCCGCGTTTTTACCCGGCTGGATCAGCGGCGTGATTCTGGTGTCGCGTCCGCCGGTGGGGATTGTGCCGGACCTGTCGCTAACGCCGCTGCTGTGCGGTGTGGGACTGGTGGCGATTGATATTGTCATGGGCTGCTGCTGGCTGTGCTGGCGGCTGGGCGAGCCGCTGGTGGAGCGAGCGCGTACGCTGTGTACGCTGTGGTGGACCCTTGCGCTGGCCTGCTTTGTTGCCGTCCTGCTGCTGGAACCCGCGCTGTGGCAGCAAAGCTGGCAGCGCTGGCCAGGAAAAATTCTGCTCAGCGTGCTGCCGCTGCTGTGGCTGGCCCAGCTGGTCGCCCTGTGGCGTGAAGCGATGGTCACGCTGTTAATGCTGACGCTGCTCACCATTGGCGTGGTGGTCGGCGCGCTGGCCTGCGGTTTATATCCCTGGCTGCTGCCCGGCCAGCTGGCCATTCAGCAGCAGGCTGCCTCGCCGGTCACGCAGGGCTTTGTCCTGACCGGGATGGTCATTCTGCTGCCGCTGACGCTGCTGTATCACAGCTGGTCATTCTGGGTGTTCAAGCGGCATCCGCACTGAGCCGCTACGGCGACGGCGGAATCGGCAGAAACAGCGTGCCGCTGAAGGGGATGGGCAGAAAATCGCGGAACATCGTCTCCAGCGTTTGCTGCGGATCCACGTCGGCAAACAGCGCTGGATAGAGCGTCTTCGCCATGAACTCGGTGACGGCGATGTGCCACGGACTGAGATAGAAGTTCATCCAGATCGCAGCCGCGTGCCCATTATGCAGCGCCTTCAGCGTGCGTAACCCATTTTGCCGGGCAGTCAGCTGGCGGAAGCTGGCGATGGTTGCGTCCGGTGCCACCTCCGGCCCCAGTTTGAGTAATCCCTGCGCGTCGTTCCCCGCAAAACCGGTGGCAAAGTAATAGTCCGGCTGCGCCGCAATCACCGCTTCTTCATTCAGCCGGCCAAATACGCCGTGCTGCGTTGCGCTGGCAATGTTTTTTCCGCCGGCAACGTTCAGCAATTCGCCGAGACTGCCGTTGATTGCGGTGACACAGCACTCATTGCGCCGGCCCAGATGCAGCTGCAGGAGCACCGACGGCCGCGGACCCTGATAGTGGGCCAGCCGCTCGCGGATCACCTGCAGGTGGGCATCATAGAAATGATTAAAGGCCTGCGCCCGCGCCTGCTGGTTAAACACTTCGCCAAAAATTTCCACGCTGCGCCGGGTGTTTTTCAGCAGATGCACGCGTAAATCGACTTTTACCACCGGGATGTGCGCCGCTTTCAGCATACGCACCAGGCGCAGATCGGCATCATCATAGCGTGCCAGTGACGGCAGAATGACCACGTCCGGGCGCAGCGCCAGCAGCTGTTCCGGATTGATCGCCTCCGGCCCGCCCGTTCCCAGCGCCGGGATTTTCAGCATCTGCGGGAAACGGCGGGCAAACAGATTCCATGTCTGGCTGTCGTACTTTTGCAGATCGCGCGGCCAGGCAATGATACGCCGGAACGGATCGTCCGGCTCCAGTAGCGCCAGGGTATACAGCATCCGGCTTTCACCCAGTACGATACGCTGCGGCTGGTCCGGAATGATCACCTGATTGCCATCGATATCGGTGACGGTTTTCGCCAGCGCCGCGCCGCTTAAGAGCAGCCACAGCACAGCACAGCAGCGCGGCAGCGGCTTCAGCCACCCACGCGCACGGCGCAATATGGCACTAGAATTCAACGCTTGCCTCCACCATCAGGTTACGGGTTTCGCCTTCCCGCACGCGCAGGTTGCCGCCGCTGGAAGTGTAGTAGTGCTTGTTGAACAGATTATTCAGGTTCAGCCGGAGCCGGGTTTTGTTGCCATACAGCGTGTTATTCCAGGCAATAAAGCTATCCGCCACCACGTAATCCGGCAGGGTAAAGCTGTTTTCCGGATCGCCCGCGCGGCTGCCAACGTAGCGCGCGCCGCCGCCAAGGCGGAAATCGCCCGGAATGCCGGGCACGGAGAGGTTATGGCTCAGATAGAGCGCACCGGCGTGGCGGGGCGCATTCTGCAGGCGGTTACCGTTGTTAGCGGCATTCACGCCGTCATCAACAATTTCGGCTTTATCGTAGCTGTAGCTGGCGCTGAGATCCCAGTCCGGCAGGATTTCCCCATTGAGTTCAAACTCGGCACCGCTGGAGCGCGCTTTATTAATGGCCCGCGTGTTACCGTTGATGTTCAGCGACATATCGCGTTCGTCAATACGGTACAGCGCCACGCTGGCGAACAGCTTCGGTGCGATTTGCCATTTGCTGCCCGCTTCCCATGTGGTGCCCTGTTCCGGTTTGCCGACGTGACCATTGTCATCCACATCCGCAGACGGCGTGAAGGAGCGACTGACGCTGGTATAAAGCGAAATGTCCGGCGTGATCTTGTAGATCAACCCGGCCTGCGGCAGGAATTTGTTGCCTTCGCTGTCCAGCGTTTGTACCACCGGATTCACGCCTTTTGAAGCGCGCTGCTCATAGTGCTGATAGCGTCCGCCGACCACTGCGATCCAGTCATCTGTCAGGCTGATACTGTCTTTGGCATAGAGTGAGCGACTGTGAATGCGGTTGAGCAGGTTGGCGTTTGCACGGTTTTCTGTGCTGCTGTTGAGCTGCGGCGACAGCCGATCGTACTGTGGGTCAAAGAAAGTGAAAGCGGTATTGGCTTTGCCCTGGTACTGATGCGCACGATACGTCTGATTCATTTCATAATCGGTGCCCAGCACCAGATTGTGCGTCATCCCCAGCCACTGCGGTGAACCGGTCACATCCCACGCCAGATAGCGGGTTTTATGGTTAAAGCCGCGATTGGCGTCAGCCCGGCGCGTGACTACGCCCGTGGTCGGATTAATGGCCGTGACGCGCACTTCATTGTTGTCATACTGCCGCTGATTCCAGCCCAGCGTCATGCGCGTGCTCCAGACATCGTTAAACTGCCAGTCGTAGTGCGCGTTCAGCGTTTTATTGTGCCCCCAGGCGTGATTGGTTTTGTCATCCAGACGATCTTTATAGCCAATATCCAGCGGCTTACCGTTGATAAACGCCGTACCGCGATCGTAGGGAATATCGTACTGATAATCTGCATAACTGATCAGGAAACTGGCTTTCTCACCAAACCACTGCAGTGACGGCGCGATCAGCGTGTGCTTATCACTGCCGAAACTGCGCCAGTAATCCTGACGCTGTTTTTCCGCAATCAGGCGAAAAGCCAGACCATTGCCCAGCGGGCCGGTGATGTCCACCGTGCCGGCACTGCCGCCTTCGCTGGCGGCGCGGCCGCTGACCCGGGTATGCCAGCTGTACTGCGGCTTTTTGCTCACCACATTGATAACGCCGCCCGGATTCTGAATACCGTAGAGTAATGACGCTGAGCCTTTCAGCACTTCAACCCGTTCAGTGGTGGCGTCGAAATTGAGCCCCTGACTGCTGCGCACCCCATCGCGGTACACCGAACCATCGGAATTGCTGCCAAAGCCACGGCGCACAAAGCCATCTTCGGTCCCGGCCAGGGTGTTCCCTTCACTGACGCCGCTCACAAAGCGCATCGCATCGGCCAGACTGGCGGCCTGATAATCATCTAACTGCTGGCGGGTGACCACGCTGACCGATTGCACATCATCGACGCGCGCCGTCGGGATTTTGCTGCTGACCGAACTGGTGGCGGCGCTATAGCCGTCAGCATCACGGCTGTCTGCTGCGCTCACCGTCAGCGTTTCGTCTGTGTCGGCCGCGACGGCGCTGAAGACGCTGACGCTGTAAAGTGCGGCGATCATCGCCGGACGGTGTCGAAACTTTGCCGTAAAGGGCTTGTCGTTATGCATTCTCATCAAACCTGGTGTCAGGCGGGAGACCGGGCTCCACGCAGAGGCTGGCAGTTAACAGGGCTCTGCGGCGGTTGCCGGCAGCAGAGCGCAACATCGGTCAGCGCAAAAACGCGACTAAGATGTAATTGAGAATCATTCAAACATGAAAAAATGTAGTAGTAAACGGAAATGATCGCGGGAATACTACAGCGTTCTGGCGGATAACATAGCGCGGTGGATTTTACATAAAATATTTTTTATCAATAATATATATGGATTATTTTCACAGTAATTTGCGACGCAACGCGGAGCATTAACGGAATCCCTGACATAATAAGGGGATTTTTTACTACAGCGGCGCACGTCATTTTGCGCCGTGGAACCGATCAGGGGCGATGCTGATGAGCAATACAAGAATTAAACAGCGGGTTGATGTGCTGGGCGACCGCTACCGTGCCCGGGCGGCCTCCCTCTCACCCAGCCTGCAGGCGGTGGCGCGTTACCTGCATGAGCACCGCGAACAGATTGTTGATGCCACCGCGATGGATATCGCGCAGGCGACCGGCACGTCTGATGCCACGGTGGTACGCACCGTGCAGGCGCTGGGGTTTGCCGGACTGCGCGATCTGAAAACCACGCTTGCCAGCTGGTTTGGACCGGCGCTGAACGCCGAAGAAAAAATGAGCGCCACCGTCGGCGATCTTGCGTGTGATATTCATTCCGGCATCGATTTTGTGCTGGGCGGCCATCAGCGTGCCTGTGAAACGCTGGCTGAACCGCAGAATCGTCAGGCCGTGGCCGAAGCGGTTTCGCTGCTGATCGCCGCGCGGCAGGTCGCTATTTTTGGCATTAACGCCTCCGGGATTCTGGCTGAATACAGCGCCCGCCTGTTCACCCGCATCGGCATTCCCGCTGTGACGCTGAACCGCGCCGGCATCGCGCTGGCGGAACAGCTGATTGCGCTGCAACGCGGCGATGTGCTGATTATGATGGCGCAACAATCCGCACACCGCGAAGGGCTGACCACGTTGAAAGAGGCGAAACGGCTGGGTATGCCGGTGATATTGCTGACACATGCGCTGGATTCTGCCTTTGCCCGCCAGGCTGACGTGGTGATTAACGTGCCGCGCGGCGGGGAGAACGGGCGGATGCCGCTGCATGGGACCGTGCTGGTTTGCCTGGAAATGCTGATCCTTTCCGTGGCTTCAGCCACCGCCGGGCGCAGCGTCAAAACCCTTAAACGTATTCAGGATTTAAATCGCTCTCTGAAGTCGGCCGCGAAAAAATAGCGCCGCTCGCACGGTGTCAGTACCGGGCCGACCGCGCGGGCGATAGTGCCGGGCCAGACAACATAAAGATTGGTTGCACCCGCCAGCCAATTGCTTTTATATTCAGGAAACGATCATTTCCTAAATCGACACGCTGGCTTGCAGCGTTCGCCATCCGCGCCACCGCGGTCAGCTTTTGCCGATTAAGGAAACAAACATTTCCTGTTTAAAAAGGAGCACACGATGTCTTTGTCTGCTGTAACGCCTGCTGCCCGCTGGTCAGCGCCGGTTGACGCTCTGCCCACCTTTTCTCATGCCTATGCCACGGTAGAGGGCGTGCGTCTGCACTATGTCAGCGGCGGCAACCCGCAGGCGGAGACGCTGGTGCTGCTGGCCGGTTTCCCGCAAAGCTGGTTTGCATGGCGAAAAGTGATGGCGCAGCTGGCCGATCGCTTTTTTATCATCGCGCCGGATTTGCCCGGCCAGGGGGATTCCGACAAGCCGCTGACGGGTTACGACACCGATGCGCTGGCCGAAAAAGTGCAGGGATTACTGCAGCAGCTTGGCGTCAGCCGCTATTACCTCGCGGCGCATGATGTCGGGGCGTGGGTCGCCTGGCCCTATGCCATGCGCTATCGCCAGCAGGTGAGGAAACTGGCTTTACTGGATGCCGGCATTCCCGGCGTGACGCTACCGGAAGCGCTGCCCGTTACGCCGGACAACGCCTGGAAAACCTGGCATTTTGCGTTTCATCTGCAGCCGGATTTGCCGGAAGGACTGATTGCCGGGCGGGAGGCGCTCTATCTGACGTGGTTCCTGAAGCGTAAAGCGGTCAGCCCGATGGTGTTTGGTGACGCGGAGATGGCGGAATACCTGCGTCTGCTGCGGCAGGATGGGGCGCTGCGTGCCGGACTGGCTCCCTATCGCGCCATCAGCCAGTCCGCTGCGCAGAACCGGGCATGGTTGCAGACGCACGGCAGGTTGTCGCTGCCGCTGCTGGCTATCAGCGCCGATCAGGGATCCATCAGCGATATGGCACAGCCATTGCGTGCGGTTGCCGATTGCGTCAGTGGGATAACGCTGGCGCACTGCGGTCACTTTATCCCCGATGAGCAACCGCAGGCGCTGGCGGAGGCGCTGGCAGACATTTTTGCCTGAACCGGCGGGCTGCGATGCTGCGCCGCCGGTGAGCGCATCAGAATGACAGCGTGGCTCCCGCATAATAGGCGCGGCCCGGCTCGTTATAGGTAGACGCGCCGGCATTTTCGCGATAAATGCGTTTATCGAACAGGTTACTGATGCCGGCGTTGAGGCTGAGGTGACGGGTCATGGCGTAATTGAGGTTCACACCGGCCACGGCATAAGAGCCAATCTCGCGCCGGGACAGCCCGCGACGGCTTTCGAGACTGGTTTCTGCATATTGCCGTGGTTTCTGACGACCATACTGCGTCCAGTTAACCGTCGCGCTGAGATCGCGGGTTGCCTGCCACTCCAGCTGTGAGTTAAGCGTAAACGCCGGGATAACCGTCAGCGGATTGCCGGTTTTGCGGTTTTCTGAACGGAACATCCAGGTGCCATTGGTGCGCCAGGTTAATTGCTCGTCGATCAGCGGCACGGTCAGATTGCCTTCCAGCCCTTCGACAATCGCTTTGCCGCCGTTTTCCCAGCGCAGCAGGTTATAGTCACCGCTGCGGTTCACCGGAGTGGTACCGGAAACAATCTTGTTTTTGTAATCGTTGCGGAACCAGGTGATACCGGCGACATAACCGGCGTGGCTATACTCCAGGCCTGCCTCTTTATTGATGCTGATTTCCGGATCGAGATCCTGATTGCCCAGCAGATAACAGTTTGTCAGCCCCGTCGGGCAGCCGTTGCCGCGCGTGGAGAGAATATAGCCTTTGGTTGACTGATAGAGGTTTGGCGCTTTAAACGCCCGCGCAATCCCTGCTTTCAGGGTGATATTGTCGCCCAGCGCCTGCGACAGGTTGAGTGAAGGGCTCCAGTTGGCACCAAACGCATCATGATAATCCACGCGCAGGCCGGGAATGAGCTCCGTGGAATCCGTAGCGGCAATGTTATCTTCCAGATAAAGCGAACTTAGCGTCGCGCTGTGACGCGCGTTCCGCTGCCCGCCCTGATTTGACACATCACCAAAATCCACATTCGGGGCGCTGATGGCCTGCACCGACGCCGGATCGTTCAGCGTATCGCGGTTCCATTCTGCCCCCAGCGTAACGGTCTGTTCAGCCAGCAGCTGCAGCGGAACGTTGATCTCGCCACCGGCGCGATAGCTCTCAAGCCGGCTGGTAGAAAACGTCCGGCTGTTGATCATCCCTTCCACGCTGCCGGCAGCGCCTTCACCCAGTCGCGTATTATGCGTTTTTTCATAATTAAAGCTGAGCTTCGAGGTGCCCCAGTCCCAGATGCCGTTATGCGTCAGACCATAATTCTGGCGATACAGCCGGTTGGTTTCGCTGCCGTAAAGCGCCTCTACCAGCCCGCCTGCGCTATTGTTGCCGTTGCTGTTTTGCGTGTCACCGGCATAGATGTTGCCCTGACGGCTGTAGCCGTAGCTGAAATCGACAATCTGAGTCGGCGTGATTTTCCACGACAGCACGCCGTTGATGTCTTTATTGCGCACGCCTTCACGTCCGGCGGCATAGGTGCCGTTCTGCGCCGTGTTGATATCCCAGGCATCGGCGTCGGTTTTATTCAGGTTGCCATAGAGACGCATGGTCAGCGCCTCGCCGGCCAGCGGCCCGCTCAGATTGAAATTGGTACGGCGCGTGGCCCCCTCTTTGTTGTCTTCCGGCTGGCTGGTAAAAAGCGACAGCGCGCCATGCCAGTCGTTGGTCGGACGCTTCGTGATGATGTTCACCACGCCGCCCGCCGCACCGGAGCCGTAGCGCGCCGCTGCCGGGCCGCGGATCACCTCAATGCGTTCCACCATTTCCACCGGCACCCAGTTGGTATCGCCGCGTGAATCGCGCTCACCGCGCCAGCTGTAACGCACCGCGTTACGCGACGTCGCCGGCACGCCATCAATCAGTACCAGCGTGTTCTCCGGCCCCATGCCGCGAATGTCAATCTGCCGCTGATTGCCCCGGCTGCCGCTGGCCCCGTTGCCGGTCAGGTTGACCCCCGGCATTTTGCGGATGATATCGGCCAGATCGTTCACCGGCGGGCTTTTTTTAATGTCATCGGCGGTGATGGTGGAGACGCCCGGCTGTTGTTTCAGCTCCTGCTCCGCTGTCACGATCATCGCTTCATCATCTGCCAGTTTCTCCGTTGGCTTGGTTGCTAACGCCGGTGAGGTGAGCAGGCTTGCCAGCATCAGCGCCATCGGACGCGGTTTGCCACACGCAGTTACATTCACTTGAATCTTCTCCCTGAAGTGTTGCGGATTGTAAGTAAATGCGCATGATAATGATAATTGTTCGTATTGTATATAAATCCTGTCGTGCTTTTCCGTCATGCTGCCGTGTACTCCTCTATCCAGCCGGGGCAGCCTCGCCAGGAGCACAGGCAACCCTTCAGCTGTCAGGCGGAGCAGGGCAACAGCCATTCCGCGTTGCCGCGCGGGCGCAGGGCGGTAACAGCAGGCGGATGATGCCTGACGGCTGGCGCACCGCGGGCCACGGTGGCAGCGCTGAAATTTGTCTGCCGCTGCAAGCCGGACGCCGCCGTAACAACTGCTTAGCTGCGCTGCGGCAATGGATAGGGGTTTTTCGCATTTGTGATCGCCAGCGGTCTTCCTGAGAATGGCCACAGGACGTGATGAGGATGACAAGCCTTCTGCCACGCGACGTTGTGCGCGGCGGACGGGATAACGACATCGCCACCTCCGCGCCTTTTCCCGCTGCGGGAAATCTTTCACTATCAGGAGAACGGTTGCAGTGAAACTTGCACAAGGCATAACCCTTTTCGCACTGGCACTCAGTGCTCACACCGCATTTGCCGCTGAACCCGCCGTGCCGACAGACAGCACGCTGCATGTCAGCGCAGACCCGGCGCTGAAAAGCCTGGTGCCGGCGCAGATAGTGCAGCGCGGCTACCTGGTGGCAGGTACCAACCCGAACACGCCGCCCACCACGTTTTACAAAGAGGACAACAAAACGCTGGCCGGACGTGAAATCGATATCATGAACGCGGTGGGCGAACGGCTGGGTATCCAGGTGCAGTGGCGGGATACCGGCGGCTTCGACAACATCATCCCCGGCCTGAAAACCGGCCGCTATGATGTGGCACTCTCCAACATCAATGCGACGTCCGCCCGGGCGAAAATTATCGATTTTGTCAGCTATTACGACGCCAGCCGGCTGGGCATCATTTCACGCAAAGATGCCGGCTTAGCGCCGTTTACCACCCTGGACGCGATATGCGGGAAAACGGCAGGCGCCGGGGCCGGCACCACGCAGGTGACGCGGCTGGAAGAGGCGAGCAAAGCCTGTGAAAGCGCCGGGAAAAAACCGATCAATGTAGCCGTATTCCCGGACCGCCCGGCGGGCGTGCAGGCGGTAGTCAGCGGCCGGGTACCGATGTTTCTTGGTCCGTATGAAGGGTTACTGTGGCAGGCAAAAGTGATTAAGCCGCTGACCCTGAGCGGCGAAATCAGCGTCAAAGACGCGCCGGTGTCGGTGGCCTTCCCGAAAGATTCCGCGCTGGAGCCTGCGGTACAGGCAGCGCTGAATTCGCTGATCAAAGATGGCAGCTATCAGAAGATCCTCGCCAACTGGGGGATCGGTTTTGGTGCGGTCAGTGCCGCAAAACGGAATCAGGAAATCTTTCAATGAGTGAGCTGCCTTCCCGCCGTGACGATCTGAAAATCGTCGCGAAACGCTACTATGGCCGCTGGCTGAGCGCGCTGCTGGTGTTGCTGGGCGTGGTGGCGATCGCCCACTCAATGATGAACAATCCCCGCTTTGAGTGGGGCGTGATCGCCGAAAACTTTACCGGCCCGTCGATCCTGCAGGGCGTGCTGATGACGCTGCAGCTGACGGCAATCACGGTGGTGCTGGGTTTTGCCTTCGGCACGGTACTGGCGCTGATGCGCCTCTCATCGAATCCGGTGCTGGTGGGCGTCAGCTGGGTTTACACCTGGTTTTTCCGCGGGGTGCCCATGCTGGTGCAGCTGTTCCTCTGGTACAACATCGCGGCGCTTTATCCCACCGTCTCCCTGGCACTGCCGGGGCTGGGGGAGGTGTGGAGCACGCCATCGAACGCGCTTATCAGCCCGTTCAGCGCGGCGGTTATCGCGCTGGTCATGCATCAGTCAGCCTATGCCGCTGAAATTGTGCGGGCCGGCATTCAGAGCGTGGGTCGCGGCCAGCTGGAAGCCGCCCGCGCGCTGGGTTATCGCCCGGCGCAGATTTTGCGCCATACCATTCTGCCGCAGGCGATGCGCGCCATCATGCCGCCGGCTGGCAATGAGATCATCGGTCAGTTGAAAACCACCGCCGTGGTGTCAGTGATCTCGCTGCAGGACGTGCTGTTCTCCGCGCAAATCATCTATCAGCGCACCTATGAAGTGATCCCGCTGCTGCTGGTGGCGACCTTATGGTATCTGCTGATGACTTCGGTGCTTTCGGTGGGGCAGTTTTATGTGGAGCGCTACTTTGGACGCGGCGTCACGCGGCGCGAAAAGCGCAGCCTGCTGCCCTCTCTGCCGCGCCTGAGCGGCACCCGGACAGCCAGGAGCGTGAGCAATGGCTGAAGCGATCGCCTTACGTAACCTCACCAAACGCTTTTCCGGCGTCACTATTCTGGATGCGGTAGATCTGGATCTCCCCGCCGGTTCTGTCACGGTGATCCTCGGACCGTCCGGCTCGGGCAAATCCACGCTGCTGCGCTGTATTAACCATCTGGAAAAACCCGATGGTGGCACTATCCGCATCGGCGGCGAAATCATTGGCTACCGGCAGAAAGGCAAGGCGCTGCATGAGTTAAGCAGCGGCGAGATCGCCCGGCAGCGGGCAGAGATCGGCATGGTCTTCCAGCAGTTCAATCTGTTTCCGCACCGCACCGTGCTGCAGAACATCATTGATGCACCGATGCGGGTGAAAAAACAGAGCCGCCAGCAGGCAACCCGCAAAGCGCAGTCGCTGCTGCAGCAGGTGGGGCTGGCGGGCCGCGAAGCCGAGTGGCCACAGAATCTTTCTGGCGGGCAGCAGCAGCGTGTGGCGATTGCGCGCGCGCTGGCGATGGACCCCGGCGTGATGCTGTTTGATGAACCCACATCGGCGCTGGACCCGGAGCTGGTAGGTGAAGTGCTGCAGGTGATCAAACAGCTGGCGCACTCCGGTATCACCATGGTGATCGTCACGCACGAGATCGGCTTTGCGCGCAAAGTGGCGGACAATATTGTCTTCATGGAAGGCGGGAAGATCGTGGCGGCAGGCCCGGCGCAGCAGGTACTGGATGACGCGGAGAACCATCGCGTCAGAAACTTCATTGCAACGGTGCTGTAGGCACCGTATTTTTCGTTTTCTCAGGACCACTATGACGCAAAAAGCGGTGATGCACAGCGCGCACTGGGGGGCTTTTACTGCCCGGCTACAGGGCGATCGGCTGGCGACGCAACCTTTTCAGGGCGATCCCGATCCCAGCCCGCTGCTGCAGAATTTCACCACGGCGCTGCGCCATCCGGCTCGCGTCACGCAGCCGATGGCACGTCGCGGCTGGCTGGAGCAGGGACCGGGCCCGGATGAGCGGCGCGGAAAGGATGAGTGGGTGGCGCTAAGCTGGGACGAGGCTTATGCGCGGGTGGCGGATGAACTGCAACGCGTGGGCGATCGCTACGGGCCGGCCGGCATATTTGGCGGCTCTTATGGCTGGTCCAGCGCCGGGCGGTTTCATCACGCCCAGAGTCAGGTGCACCGTTTTCTGAATACCGTCATGGGCGGCTATGTACGCTCGGTCAACAGCTACAGCTCCGGCGCCGCCTCGGTGCTGCTGCCGCATATCGTTGGTGACATGAATGAAATTGCGCGCCGCGGCGTCAGCTGGGAGGAGATTGCGCAGCACAGTGACATCGTGCTGGCGTTTGGCGGGCTGGCGCTGAAAAATGCCCAGGTTGCCAGCGGCGGTCTCAGCGAGCACACGGAGCGCAGCTTCATGCAGCAGGCGGCGCAGCGCGGCACGCGCTTTATTTCCGTCAGCCCGCTGAAAACCGATCTGCCGGATGAGGCACAGGGAGAATGGCTGGCGCTGCGGCCCGGCACTGACGCCGCACTGATGCTGGGCATATTGTCAGTGCTGCTGAGCGAAAAACGCACCGACGAGGCGTTTCTGGCGCGGTATACCGTCGGCTGGCCGCAGATGGTGGCCTATCTGCGCGGTGAAGAGGATGGTACGGTGCGCGATGCAGTCTGGGCAGCCGCGATCTGCGGCGTCAGTGCCGCTGCCATCACCCGACTGGCGCGCCAGCTGCATGGCCGGCGCGTGCTGATTACGGTGGCACACGCCCTGCAGCGCGCCGGGCATGGCGAACAGCCGGTCTGGCTGGGACTGGTGCTGGCGGCCGCCCTGGGGCAGCCCGGACTCCCCGGCGGCGGCTATACCTATGCGCTTGGCGCTTTAGGGCACTATGGCAAGCACCACAATCTGGTGAGTTTTCCGGCGTTGCCGCAGGGCCGTAACGGCATAGACCGCCTGATCCCGGTGGCGCGCATCGCCGATATGCTGCTGCATCCCGGTACGCAATTTGACTACAACGGCCGCCGTTTAACCTATCCGCACGTTCGCCTGGCATTGTGGGCAGGCGGTAATCCTTTCCATCATCATCAGGATCTGGCGCGACTGCGTCAGGCGTTTTGTCAGCTGGATACGCTGATCGTGCATGAGAGCGTCTGGACTGCGACCGCGCGGCATGCCGATATCGTGCTGCCTGCCACGCTGTCGCTGGAGCGGGAGGACATCGGCGCCGCACCGACCGATCGGCATCTGGTTGCCATGCAGCCGGTGGCTGAACCCTGTGGCGAAGCCCAGGATGATTACACAATCTTTACCATGCTGGCGCGCCGCCTGGGCCGTGAGCAGGCGTTTACCGAAGGTCGCGATGCACGCGGCTGGCTGCAGCATCTGTATGGGCAGCTGCAGGAGAAGCTGGCGGCGCATGCAGTGACGCTGCCGGACTTTGCTACCTTCTGGCAGGCAGGGGTGCTGACGCTGCCGCAGCTGAAGGACGGCGGGCGCCTGATCAATGCCTTCCGCGCCGATCCGATCGCCGCGCCGCTACCGACGCCGAGCGGCAAAATTGAAATCTACTCCGCGACCATCGCCGGTTTTGCTTATCCCAGCTGTCCGGGGCATCCGGTGTGGCTGACGCCACCGCAGCAGCCCGATGCCGACCATCCGTTCTGGCTGATTGCAAACCAGCCTGCCACGCGTCTGCACAGCCAGCTGGATTTTGGGGAATACAGCCTGAGCGGTAAGCGGCAGGGGCGTGAACAGTGCAGCCTGCATCCGGATGATGCCCGGCGGCTGAATATCCGCGACGGCGACATTATCGAGCTATACAACATGCGCGGGCACGTGCTGGCCAGCGCGCGCGTGACGCCGCACATCATGCCGGGCGTGGTGCAGTTACCCACCGGCGCCTGGTACGATCCGGTGGATCCGGCGGCGCGGCGTCCGCTGTGCCGGCACGGTAACCCCAATGTGCTGACGCTGGACAAAGGGACCTCGGCGCTGACGCAGGGATGCAGCGGGCAGCTTACCGTCGTGCAGGTGCGTAAATATCAGGGCGAACTGACGCCGGTGCAGGCGTTTACGCCGCCGCAGGCGGTTGCCATAACCGGCAGCCCGGCCCCTGCGGCGACGCATGGCGACCCGTCTTAGCCGCCCGCTGTTCACGCAATGGTTTTGCGGTTGCTCAGCAGGTCTTTCACCGTCCCGGCCACGCGCCTGCCGGCCAGGAAGGCGTGATCGGAGTTATAGTACTCCCACTCGCTGTAACGACCGGCGAGGTGGATTCCCTGGGCAACCAGCCAGCTGCGAATCCGCGCCACGTTTTCGCTGCGCGCATGGTCATACACCACGTAGGCATAGGGCATATCGACAATGCTGGCGGTCAGTATGCGATCGTCCGCGTTGAAGATGCCGCAGCGGATGCAGTCATCAATACAGCGCTGAATCAGCGCTTCGCCGGTGCACGGCAGCGGTTGGTCGTCACGCCAGGTGATTTCACAGGTCAGGCCAAAGCCACCGGGCGGATTACAGTGCGGACTGGCATTGCCCTGCAAAAAGATGCGGTGAAACAGCGTATCGCCGGGATAGTAAATCCAGTGTTTGTCGCTCAGATTCGCCCGGCCGACGCCCAGATTCACGCAGCAGACCGAGGTATGCCGCAGTTGTGCCGCCGCCTGCTGAATGGCCTCCGGCGCACGTGCGCCCATCAGCCGCACCAGCTCCGGCAGCGGCAGGGTACTGATCAGCTGGTCATACTGCAGATGCCGGCCATCGGTCAGGGTGACGCTGTGCGTCTGTGGCTGAATGGCGGTCACGGCAGCGTTGGTTTCCAGCTTACAGCGCAGATGCGGCAAAAAGCCGTTCATCAGCGCCTGAAAACCGCCGCGCAGCGGATAGCCAAATCGCGCGTTGGGGCCGACCGGTTTTGCCAGCGGAGCCAGCGCACCGCTGACAATTTGCGCCAGATCGGGCAGCGGCACGCGTCCCCCCAGCCAGGAAGTTTCCATCGCCTGCAGCGGGGTTTTCCACAGTTTGCGGTTATAGGGGATAGCAAAATGGCGTGCGATACCTTTGCCCCAGACGCGATAGATAAAGTGCTCGAAATCCTCATCCTGCGGCTGCGGGGCGATCCGATCGGCATCCGCGACGACGCCATCCGCGCAGCAGTCGCGGCAGGCCTCCTCCGGCGGCACGGCCTCGCTTACGCTCTGCTGGCCATAGCGGGCTTCAATTGCCCCCAGTACGCACTCACTCACTACCTCGGCCGGTAAACCATGCAGTGCCGACTGGAACGGATAGCGGGTATACACGCCGTGACTGTAGACCCAGGCTTCGCGCGTCTGCCAGTGCTGGTTATCACCCAGCAGCATATCGTATAAACCCAGCACGTAAGGATCGCTGGAAAACATGATGTGGCCAGCATAGTCAAAGGTGAAGCCCTGATCTTCTATTGAACGGCACCAGCCGCCCGGCGCCGCGTTTTTTTCCAGCACCACCGCGCCTTCGCCGTAGTGATATCCGGCGCTGAGGCCGGTGGGGCCGGCCCCCAGAATCAGGCATGGAATCGGGCGCAGCGCGACCGCCTGTGCCCGAGCGCCGCTGGCAGGAGTTTCGCTGGCTGCCGGTGCGGGCTGGCGGGTTGCCGGTAGCCGGCTGATCTGCTGCTGCATCTGCGTCACGGTGCGGTCCCACGAGGTACCGGCAACTATCCCGGCCATCTGCTGCGCCTGCTGGTGACGCCGTTCTGTGGGCTGCCGCAGCGCGCGTTCGCAGGCCTGAATAAAGGCTTCATGCGTGTCTGCAATCGCCACCACATCCTGATAGTGGCGGGCGACGTCAGCGATAGCGGTGCTGACCACCGGCAGCTGCGCCGCCATATACTCCAGCACTTTGGTCGGGCTGATAAAGCGGGTTGAAGCATTGAGGGCAAAGGGCATCAGACAGACGTCCCAGCCGGCAAGAAACTGCGGCAGGGCGGCATAAGGCTGCTGGCCGAACCAGTGCAGATTGGCCGCCTGCGGCAGGGTGCTGGCATCAATTTTCACCACCGGCCCGACCATCACAATCTGCCAGTCCGGATGACTGGCCGCCAGCTGCGCCACCAGCGACAAATCCATGCGTTCATCAATCACGCCATAATAGCCAAGCCTGGGCGTCGCCAGCCCCGCCTGCAGCGGATGGACGTTGGTGCGATCCAGCGCCTGAGCAAAGTGTCCGGCATCCACGCTGCTGGGGAAACAGTGCACGTTCGCATGACGATGCTTTTTCGCTTCATACAGGCTGCTGCCGCCGGTAAACACCACATCGGCACGGCTCAGCAACGCCGATTCCCGCTGCTGCAGCTGACGCGGCGCCTGATCAAACGCGGCGAGTTCATCCATACAGTCATAAATGATGGCCGCCGGCTGAAACGCACTCAGCAGCGGCAGTGCCATCGGCGTGTAGAACCAGACCAGCGGCCGTGCTTCCGGCTCCAGCAGCGCACTCAGCAGCGGCTGCAGCAGGGCAATCTGATCGTCATGAAAACCAGGGGCATGAATTGGCGTGTGCGGTTCGATTACCGTCACATTGGCGGCAGGGTGCGACTGACGCAGTCCGGCTTCTCCCGCCTGATAAACCGGCTCTTCAATAAACAGCACGCGGTGATACTGGGCCAGACGGGACATCAGATGTTGCGGCCGCTGATACACGAAACCCCAGCGAAGATGACTGAAAACCACCAGTGTGGATGTGTTCATGTCGGACTCCTTTGGCCCTGCGGCCCGGTTAATAGCGCCCTCGAAGCGGGCAAGCTGACGTTGGGATTGCCGCAGCGCGGCGGCACAGGTGTGATTCAGCAGCCGCACGCGGTGATCATCCACGTCCCACAAGCCGCTGTGTGGCCAGTGTGCGGGGTCTTCCCACAGCGGCCGGTCAATGATTGGATACAGGCAGATCCCGCGAATATCGCAGCCGCTAAGCCGGGCCTGCGCCACCTGCGCGGTGATATGGGCCAGCCAGGCGGCGCGACCGCTGCCCACGTGGCTGGTTTCGGCCAGCAGCAGCGGCCGCTGATAACGCTGTGCCAGCTGACACAGCATCTGGTGCAGCGGAATGCGCCGCGCATCGTCCAGATGCCACTCCAGCCGCTGACCGCTCAGGGCCAGCCACTGATTGCCGTGGTAATAATTGGCGCCCATCAGATCGAGATAGCGCGGTGCGCCCCCCAGTTCCGGTGCCAGCGTGCCGGCGAGCATATCCCAGGCCTGAAACTGTGCGGCATTCAGCGCAGCGGCGTGCTGCCGCGTGGCTGGCTGAGCATCGTCAGCCACCACGTGAATCAGCGGATCGCAGTGCAGGAAGCGGGCGCGCGGATCGGCTGCCCGTATGGCGTCACAGCCTGCCAGTGCCGCACGCACCAGCTGACATTTGATCGCATCCGGAGACGCTGCACTTTCGTGGCCGAACAGTCCGACAGCGATGCCCCAGCTGAGAAAAGAGATCTCATTGATGGGGGAATAGATCGGGGCTTCATCATAGAAATCGCGTAAAAACTGTGCGATGCGGAAGCAAAAGCCGGCGAAGCGCGGTACAAATTCCGGCGAAAACAGCGTCAGCCCGGCTGGCCAGCCGTAATGGCTCAGCGTCCAGTTAACCTGAATGCCGAGGCGGCAGGCGGCCGTCATCTGCGCCTCCAGCAGTCTGAACAGCGCCTGCGGATTGGCTTCTGCCCGGCGCCAGCCGACGCTTTCACGCACCACGCGTATGGAAAATGCACCCAGTGCAGCATAATCCGCGGCAAACTGACGGTCGTGTCCCGTCAGCTGATTCATGTCCAGCGCGATGCCCGCCGGATTAATATGATCGGCGCCTTCATAGCCGGCCTGCCAGAAACTGGAAAACGGCGTCATTGTGCTCTCCTGGTTATTTCAGGAAATCAATACGCGCCCCGCAAAATAAACAGCAGGGCCAGATTAAAACAGGAAATAACACGTTTACGGATGCAGAAATATTCATCCGTTCAAGCCGGGCAGCACCGTGCCACAGCGGGAAATACAGGCGTGTCGTAAAGATAAGGAAAATATTGCGTTTTTTCAGGAAACTTCAGGAAATTATAGTGTGATGATTGCTGAGCGCAAGCTGATGAAGATACGGCAAAAAAATGCAGCTTCACTTTTTTCGGATAACCCGAGCGCGAAAAAGCGTTAGTGGTTTGAGTTAATTGATAAAAGTTTGTCCTGTGCAGAGAGAAATATTTTTCCCGGACGGTTGCCGGTTAATATTATATCGCCTCGCTTATTGCGCTCTGTTTTTTTACGGCCATTTAATTGCTCAGGTTATTATTATCGGGCGCGCGGTTGCGCGCCCGGTTATTGGCTTAACTTTCATCTGGCAGTAAAAAACAGACGCGCAGACGATGCCCGTCCGGATCGATGGCGCTGAAGGTGTAACCAAAATCCAGGCGCACCGGCGTCTGAATAATCGTGAGATCGTGCCGCGCTCCCCACTGGCGATACAGCTGGTCCACCTCGTCCTGGCTGTCGGTTTTGAACACCAGCTCGCCGGTGGCGCTGCCGGGCTGCTGGCCGGCTGCCGGCTCCACCGTATAACGCGACCAGAGACCAAGCTTAAAACCGCCAGGTAAAATAAACAGCGCGAAGGTCGGGCTCTGTTCGACCGGTTGCAGATCAAATAAGCCGGCATAAAAATCTGCGCTCCGGGGAACATTGTGTACGTAGAGCAGGGTGAGATTAGCGGTAAGCATAGGGTTTCTCCTTGTGGGTTACCGCTGCAGAATAGGGGCAGGCCGTGACAGATTTTGTCAGGAGTCGCCAGGGCGGGGCAGATTGCGGGCGTCCCGCCAGCGTTTCAGCAGCTGATGGCGCGTGCCGGGGTAGTGCGTATCGCTGACCTGCACCGCGTCAATCCGGTCGATACGAAAGTGGCGGAAATCCTGGCGCAGCTCGCACCAGCCGGACAGCAGACGCACCTGATCAAAATAGCCAATCACGACTGGCCACAGCGTGCGCGTGGACGAGACCGCGTTGAGATCGGTGTAGTGCAGCTGGATCTTCAGACGCTGATGAATAGCCTGACGAATCGCCGGCACATGCCGGTCATGCAGCGCGTCACCGCGTGAGGCAATCAGAAACGAGGGGTCATCGATCGCGGTTGCCAGCGAACCGGGCACCACGGCCTGGATTTTTGCCAGCGCATTGCGGGCCGCCGCGGTGAGTTCCGCATCGGTATGGCGTCGCACCCAGTGCAGTCCCAGCACCAGCGCATCAATTTCATGGCGTGAAAACATCAGCGGCGGCAGATGTCCATCCGAGAGCAGCAGATAGCCAAGCCCGGCGCTGCCTTCAATTTCAACCCCCTGCTGCTGCAGGCAGAGAATGTCGCGGTACAGGGTGCGCACGCTAACCTGTAACTGCTCTGCCAAACGCTGTGCCGTCACCGGATAACGGTGACAGCGTAACAGCTGCAACAGGGCAGCCAGCCGCTGGGTTTTCGTCATGAAACGCCTGTCCTCTGCAATCAGCACCTGTCTGCGTGGAAAATCATGGCGGTATGCATCAGGTGCGGATGCGCAGCCGCTGACTCAGCGTCGCCAGATCCGCCGGCGAGCGCAGCTGACTGCAATCATACATCAGCTGTTGCAGCGCTGACGATTCATGGCGCAGCGCCTGCTGTAATTTTGCGGCGACATCGGGTTTATCGGCCAGCGACTGCTGACGGGTACGCGTCTGTTGCAGTGTGTCACCGGTTTGCAGGGTAAGTGTCAGGCGGTGAAAGCGCCGCGCCGGATTCAGCGCATCCGGGGGCGCAGTCTCATCCGGGGTACGCCGGACGCGCGCGGCCAGCGGCAAGATCGCCGGATTGAGCGGGCCTTCGGCGAAATCTTCCAGCCGCAGGTCGCCATAGATCAGCATGGCCGCAATCACATACTCCAGACTGAAACGCGCTTCGATGCCGTTAACCGGTTTGCGCACCGCGGCGGCAATGTCACCGCCCGGCGGAAAGGCGACGCTGATATCACGGATGGACGCAGACAGCGCCGCCGGCGTATGACCGTCAGCCAGCCAGCGATCGCGCAGCATCCGCGCCGCCTCCGCAGCGCTGTGCGTGCCGGCACAGGTGGGGAAGGGTTTGAACTCTAGGCCCGGCGCGCTGATGCGCCACGGCTCTCCCCAGTTTTCGAGCAGCCGCGCGGGCTGCGCCTCGCCCTGGCTGCTGGCGGCCAGAAACGCCTCGAGAACCCCGGTCTGCTGCCCGGAAAAGCCGGCCAGCGTCAGCTGGGCTGCGCTGACCGCCTGCGCAGCGGCCAGGCCGGCGTGTAACGCTTTCACCGCAGACCCGAACTGCGCGCGCAGACCGCTGGCCTGTGTCGCCGCCATGCCAAGCAGGTTAGCGCATGCCGTTTCATCCAGCTGCATAAAGCGCGCAAGGGCGCCGGCGGCGGCCAGGGTACCCAGCGTGGCGGTGTTGTGATAGCCCAGCGCATAGTGCTGCTGGCTGACGGCGAGACCAAGCCGGCCCGCCACTTCCACCCCAATAACATAGGCATCCAAAAACGCCGCCACGTCGCCGCGATGACAGGGCTGCCAGGCGAACAGCGCAGGCAGAATCACCACGCTGGGGTGGCCGCGAAAATCAGCGTGGAAGTCATCATAATCCAGCGCGTGCGCGGCATAGCCCAGCAGCAGCGCCTGAGTGCGCGGGCTGTCATCAGGGTAGACCTGGCGCAGCGCAGGCAGGCCGCTGTCCGGAACATGGCCCTGCAGCACCGGCCAGCTGACCGCCAGAAAATCCTGGATGCCTTCACGCGCCGCTTCGCGCGCTGCAGCATCCGGCTCGCGATGCAGAATAAGATCAGCCAGCGTGGCGGTCAGGGTCATGGCTGCTCCGCGTGGTGAAGGGCGGCGGTAGCGAGCGCGGCAAGATAGCGCGCCGTGGGCAACAGTACGGCGTCATTGATGCGGAAAGCGGGATGATGCAGCGCATAGGGTTCGCCGGTGCCAATCATCAGAAACGCCCCCGGCAGTTGCTGCTGGTAGAAGGCAAAGTCTTCACCAATCGGACTCGCCGCCACCACCTGCGGCGTAAAACCGCTGGCGGCTGCCTGCTGCAGGGCAAATTCAGCCCAGTGCGCATCGTTCATCACCGAAGGCGGGCCGGCATGCCAGTTGAGCGTGACGCGGGCGGCATAGGCCGCGCCGATGCCCTGTACAATTTCATGAAAACGCTGGGTGATACGCGCCCGCGTTGCTGCGGAAAAGGATCGCACCGTGCCTTCCAGCCAGGCGCTGTCCGGAATAACGTTCCAGGTGCTGCCGCTGTGGATCTGCGTAATCGACACCACGGCATTCTCTGCAGAAGGCGCGTTACGGCTGATCAGCGTCTGGACGGCAGAGATTAGCTGGGCGGCAATCACAATCGGATCGTTGCCCTCATGCGGCTTAGCGGCATGGCTGCCGGTGCCGGTGAGGGTAATGTCAAAACGGTCTACCGCAGCGGTCAGCGGGCCGGCTTTGCTGCCAATGACGCCAGCGGGCAGGGAAGGATCGTTATGAATACCGAAGATCGCCACGGCATCCTGCAGTGCGCCGGTTGCAATCACCTCCGGTGCGCCGAGGCCGGTTTCTTCCGCGGCCTGAAACACAAGGCGCACGCGGCCGGGCAGCTGGGCTTCCTGCTGCTTCAGCAGAATCGCCGCGCCCAGTACGGCGGCGCTGTGAAAGTCGTGCCCGCAGGCGTGCATTACGCCGGGATGCTCGGAGCGGAAGGCCACGTCTGACTGCTCCTCAATCGGCAGCGCATCAATATCGCCGCGCAGCACGATCAGCGGACCCTGCGACGGTCCGACTTCAGCGATCAGGCCGGTCTTCAGCGGGACATCCAGCAGGCGAATCTGATGCTGCATCAGCTGGCGGCGCAGGCGGGCAGTGGTTTCTGTTTCCTGATTAGAAAGCTCAGGAAAACGGTGCAGCTCGTGGCGCAAGGCAACCAGATAGTCGCCCAGCGCGCTTTCAGTGAACAGGCTCATGGCGTGATTCCTCAGAGGGCCGGCTGGTGTGCGCGCCAGGCATCATGTGCAGCGACGTCGAGTATTTTTTTCATGTATTGCGTGATGTGCCCTTTGCCGAGATCGACGGTGTGCATCAGGGTGAAGCCGCGCCGGCGGTACATATCAATCAGCCAGGGGTGACGGGTAGCGGTGCCCAGCGACACCGCGGGCGCACGCAGTTGATCCCTCAGCAGGGTCTGCTCCAGCCGTTCCAGTACCTGACGGCCATACTGCTGACCGGCATAGTCCGGGTGAGCACCAAACCAGCCAATGTGCGGCAGGCCAAACGGGCCGGGCTGCGGGCCCCACGGATAGCGTACGGTCACGGACGACACCATGACACCGCCGGCATACAGCGCATAAACACCGTGGCTTTGCAGATGGCGCAGCGTCTGCGCGCTATCGGCCGTGGCGGCATCAAAGTGGATACCCAGCGCGCGAACCGGCGCATAGGCGGCGTGCATCAACGCCTGATAGGTCGCAAGCTCATCGGCCTGTACCTGGCGAAACTCAAGTGACATAGCGCTCCCCGTTCATCCGCACCGTGCGGTTATTTTACTGGCGCGTCTCTTCACGCTGGCTGGCCAGAGTAGCAGGAATTCGCCGGGTCGACCTATGTGAAAAACAGCTAAGCAAATGCGAATTTGTGTAATTAAAACAACAGGTTTTTCATTGCCTGAACGTGGATTTACCGTAGTATGCCTGTCTACTTAGCGTGATAACCAGATGGCGATAATCGCCTGAACCATAAGCAGTTGTTGCGTTTTTTTCTGAACAGGGTGCCTGCGTGTTAACCATTCAATCTCCCCGAGCCTACATCCATGCGCCTGGCCTGCGTAAGCGTATTGCAGAGTATGTTGCGCCCTACGCGACCCGCATTCGCATCGTCACCTCCCCCCGCGCCTGGCAGGCGGTGAACCCGGCGCTGACAGACAGCCTGGCAGCCAGCGGCATACGCTGGGAGGTGGAGTATCTGACGGGAGAATGTAGCGATGTCGCCATTGAAACGCTGAAAAATAACCTTGAACGGCAGCAGGCGGATTTACTGCTGGGCATCGGCGGTGGCCGCGTGCTGGATACCGCGAAAGCGGTAGGCAACCAGCTGCCTGACTTACGGCTGGTTCTGTTCGCCACGCTTGCCGCGACCTGTGCCGCGTGGTCTCCGCTCGCGATTGTGTATGACGAACAGGGCGGCCATCTGCGCAGCCAGCCGCTGAGCAAGCTGGCGGATACGGTGCTGGTGGACAGTGACGTGATCGCCCGCAGCGACGTGCGCTATCTCAAAGCCGGTATCGTTGATGCGCTGGCGAAATATTACGAGTTCTCTCCCTATCTGCATCACAGCCCGGACGATCTGGCGCTGGATCTCAAAGTCCTGACCGCACGGCGGGCACTGGAGATCTTTCGCCAGCAGGGCGCGGCGGCGGTTGCCGACAACGCGCGGCAGCAGGTGACGCCCGCGCTGGTGAAGGTGATTGACGCCTGTATCGTGCTGGCCGGCCTGGCCAACAGCGTGCGCGGTGCGCTGCCGACGCCAGGCTTTGCCCACGCTATTCACAATCGCCTGACGCATCAGCCCGAACTGCACCACTGGCTGCACGGTGAAAAGGTGGGCTACAGCCTGCTGGTACAGTCGCTGGTTGAACATCGCGGGGTGCCGGATGCAGAACTGCTGGCGCTGCTGCGCCAGTATGACATGCCGCTGACGCTGGCCCCGCTGTCGGGCGATCGGGCTGACGTCATACGGACGATCGCCGCAGAAATCCGCTTTCCGCCGGCCAGCGCAGAACGCCTGCCATTCCGTATCAACGCGGAAACCCTGACGCAGGCGCTGCTGGCGACCGACTATCCCTTTTGATTGTTAACTGACTCTGACCAGGAAAACGCTTATGGCTACTTCCCCGACACGCCGTCTCCGCTTAGGTCTTTTTGTACAGCCAGCAGGACAACACGTCAGCGGCTGGCGTCTGACCGAACAGGCAGGCGATCCCACTGATATCGACTGGTTGATTACCATTGCCCGCAAAGCCGAAGCCGGCAAATTCGATCTGTTTTTCGTCGGGGATGCGCTTGCGACCAGCGTTTACCGTCTGCCGTCAACCATGGCGCGTCTGGAACCGCTGACTCTGCTGGCCGCGCTGGCGGTAAACACCCGCCGCATCGGTCTGGCCGCTACGGCGTCCACCACTTTCAGCGATCCCTTTACGCTGGCGCGCAGCTTTTCGTCGCTGGACCACATCAGCCGCGGTCGCGCGGCGTGGAATGTGGTGACCTCCTTTTCAACCGATGTGGCACGGAACTTCAGCCGCAGCGATATGCCGGACCATGCGACACGCTATGCCCGCGCGCGGGAGTTTCTGGAGGTGACCGCGAAACTGTGGAATGGCTGGCAGGCTGGCGCGGTGCAGCCGGACAAAGCCACAGGGGCCTACTTTGTTGATGAAAAGATTCAGCCCGTCAATCACCGGGGTGAGCATTTTCAGGTTCAGGGGCCGCTGAACATCACGCGTTCGCCACAGGTCCGCCCGGTGATTATTGAGGCCGGTTCGTCTGCAGACGGGCAGAAGCTGGCGGCGGAGACCGCTGAAGTCATCTTTACGGCGGCGGCCACTCTGGAGGAGGCGCAGGCCTTTTACCGTGCGCAGAAAGATCAGGTGATCGCTGCCGGGCGCGATCCGGATCAGGTGGTGATTATGCCGGGCGTGATGCCGATTGTGGGGCGGACCCGCGACGAGGCAGAAGCGCTGTGGAAGCAGCTGAACAGCCTGGTGGACATCGATAACGGGCTGCGTCAGCTGTCGCTGCGTTTTGACAGGGATCTCAGCCAGTATCCACTTGATGGACCGGTACCGGAGGTGCCGCCAGGAGAGGGCAATCAAAGCCGCGTTAAGCTGCTGATGGAGATGGCGAAGCGCGACAATCTGACGCTGCGTGAACTGGCCGCGGTTGCCGCCGGCTCGCGCGGGCATCGTGTGATTGTCGGCACGGCGGAAGAGATTGCCGATGATTTCGAGCTGTGGCTGAACGAGGGCGGGGCAGACGGTTTCAACATCATGCCAGCGATCATGACAGAACAGCTGGATCTGTTTGTTGAACGGGTGATCCCGGAACTGCGCCGTCGCGGACGGTTTCGCGACGAGTATGAATTTGCCACCCTGCGCGAAAATCTCGGGCTGACGCCGCTGGCGTAAGGACTCTCTGCCATCGCCGCGAAGCGGCTGACGGATGCCTCCTGACGGCCAGGCGTTGCACGCGGCGGATAGTAAAATGTGCCGGGAAGGGCGGGGCAACCTTTTTCTGACGGGGTATATTCTTCCGGCACGCAGTGGCAGGCAGAATAAGCCGGAGCGACAGCGGAAATATCTGATGACCCGTCAGCATTATTGCTGGCCGGTCATCACGACAAATAATGGGATATTTGACTTAACACATCATGCTGCGCGGAATGCGCAGCACGGAAAGATAAAAACAGACGTTAATTAAATTAAAAAATCGTCCATTGAACCACCCGCATCAATAGCGGATTTGATTGGCGAAGGGGTACGACCCTGACCCGTCCAGAATTTCTCGTTACCGTTTTCATCAATAAACTTATACTTTGCCGGACGCGGTGCACGTTTTGCTTTCGGCTTAGTTTCGGTCTGGTTTAATTGCGCCAGTTCATTAATATCGATACCGTCATTGCGCAGCATCTCTTTATATAATGCCAGCTTCTCTTCTTTTTCACGCTGAGCGGCATTATCCGCAGCAGCTTCTTCACGGCGCTCAGCGACCACCACGGCGAACTTTTCCAGCATTTCATTTAAGACTGCAACCTCAATATCACGCGCCTGTGCACGCAGTGTACGAAGATTGTTCAATGCCTTAAGTGCATCGCTCATGAATAAACCCTTATTACTTATTTAACAAATATTGAAAGCGCGCATGATACGGGATTTTCAGCCAAATGGAAATATTCCCCTGACGGCAGATTTGTCCGGAAAATAACAGTCAGACGAGCAGTATGCGTTATTTACTGGCACGGCCGATGCACGCTGCACCGCGCTGCTGAGATATTAAGCGCTGCGCCCCTTACACAGAATTGCAGGATATTCTGATACGCCGACATAAAACGATATAAGGTATCCGGCGGAAAAAAACCTATTAGTGAGCGGATTATCTGCACCAGCAAGCTCAGGTTAAGCAGCGGACGCATAATACAAAAATAACATCGCTCAGAATGGCTTACTGCACATTTCTGCCGCCGCAGTCATTGCGTTTGACGTGGCCGGCTGAGCGAACATCCAGCGGATTATTAAGCCACAAGGCAGGGGGATTAACGGCATTTACGCAGCAGGCAGATCCGGGAAAATAGCGTTTTTTGGCTGTCGCTGAGGCATGACATTATTTACATCACGATAGTATCGGGTTATCCGCCGCTGTTTTTCAGAGGGCAGCGGACGGTACAGGGCAAGAGATAACAGGCTGATTTACCGCAAATCTGTTGGCTGCGCCTACGCAGCAGGCAGCAATCTGCCATGCGCGTCAAAAGCGTGTGCGAATGATGCGGCGTCAGGCGCCACGCCGTGAGGAAAGCGCCGGCATATTTTCTGTCGGGCATCCCGCGCCGTCCGGGCAATGCCAATAACCGTGACGCCGGCAAGCAGGCGCAGCGCGGGCAACTAAAACAGGACGCAGTGTTACCGCCGCGTCCGCCAGCCTAAAGGCGATTACCGGCAGGAAACATTTGCTTGCAATGTTAATCTTAATGCGTATATTTCTCATTTGCTTTCTTAACGGCTCTTGCGGCTGTTCTGCCGGTGCCAGGAGGGCACAATCGGGGCGCAGGCCGCCGGATTCTCACGCATTACCTCACCTGGGCAGGAGCCCGCAGACAGACCCGGTTCCGGCGTCAGTGCAAAAATAACGATAAATCACCGAGGAATAGTATGTCTTTTAACGCTCTGCGCGTCAGCGAGGCAGGCTCTGTGCCGCCGCGTACGCTGCGCCTTTCTCTGCTGGCCATGCTGGTGGCATCGGGTATGGCTCAGGCGGCCGCCACGCCGGAAAACGAATCCACCCTGACTGTCGAAGCCAGCGCGGCCGGCCAGCCGGAGCAAAACGCCGCGGATTACAGTGTGCCGATCACCCGCGCCGGCACGAAAATGGCGCTTACCGCGCGCGATATTCCGCAGTCCGTCACGCTCATCAGCCAGCAGCGCATGCAGGATCAGCAGCTGCAGACGCTGAATGACGTACTGCATAACACCACCGGCATTCGCGGTGTTGCCGCCGATATGGACCGCACCAACTACTATTCTCGCGGTTTTCTTATCGATAATTACATGACCGATGGTATTCCCACGGCCTTCGCTTCGCGCTGGAATCTGGGCGATGCGCAAACGGACACCGCGCTGTATGAACGGATTGAAGTGGTGCGCGGCGCTACCGGATTGCTGACCGGCCCGGGCAACCCCTCTGCCTCCATCAACATGGTGCGCAAGCACGCCGACAGCAAAACCTTCACCGGCAGCCTGGAAGCCGGTTACGGCAGCTGGAATAAACAGCGCTACGTGGCAGATATTTCTGCACCGCTTACTGCGGAAGGCACAGTGCGCGGCCGCGTCATTGCCGGATACGAAGATAAAAACAGTTTTATTGAGCGCTACGGCGCCGACAAAAAATTCGTTTACGGCGTTGTGGATGCCGATCTGACCGCCGCTACGACGCTCTCGGCGGGCTACCAGTTCAGCCAGATCAACACGGATGCGCCGATCTGGGGCGGATCGCCGCGCTGGTACAGCGACGGCAGCCAGATTCACGCGCGCCGGGGGTACAACACCGCGCCGGACTGGGCATACAACAACAAAGAATTCAGAAAGCTGTTTGTGAATCTGCAGCATAACTTTGACAACGGCTGGAACTTTACGCTTAACGGCACGCATGACGAGATGCTGCTGGACAGTAAGCAGCTCTACCTGGACGGCTATTTCGATCGGGCCAGCGGCGTGGGGACCTCATCGTACGCGGGCTATCCGGTCATTGGCGGCACCGGCTACAACACCGGTAAGCGTAAAGTGGATGCGGTGGATGCCTTCGCCAGCGGCCCCTATGAACTGCTGGGCCGCCAGCACCAGCTGATGCTCGGTGTGAGCTATAACCGTCAGGATAACCGCTACTACAGCGCCTGGGCCAATATCTCACCCGCAGAGCTGGGTAACTTCAACGAGTACACCGGTGATTTCCCGGAAACGCGCTGGAATGCGCGCGAGCCGGCTGTGGATACGCAGCGCGTGCGGCAGAAATCGGCGTATCTGGCGACCCGCGTCACGCTTGCCGATCCGCTGCACCTGATTCTGGGCACACGCTACACCAACTGGCAGCGCCAGACCCTGAATGCAGAAATGGAGCAGAACAACACCACGCCCTATGGCGGGGTGATTTGGGACTTCGCAGAAAACTGGTCCGCCTATGCCAGCTACACCTCGGTGTTTCAGCCGCAGGATTATCAGGACGCCAACGGGGCTTATCTCTCGCCGGTCATCGGTAAAAACTACGAGACCGGCGTCAAATCCGACTGGTTCAACAGCCGCCTGACGACCTCGGTTTCGCTGTTCCGCGCTGAGCTGAACAACGTTGGCCAGAGTACCGGCCGCATCAATGCCGAAACCGGTAATACCATTTACGTGGGCAAAAAAGGCGTGGTCAGCCGCGGTGTGGAATTTGAACTCAACGGTGCCATAACCGATAACTGGCAGATGACCTTTGGCGGCACCCACTTTATCGCGGAGGATGCCGACGGCACGCGCTACAATGCCCAGCTGCCGCGCACGTCGCTTAATCTGTTTACCCGTTACCGCCTGCCGATGCTGGACGCGCTCACTCTCGGCGGCGGCGTAAACTGGCAGTCTAAGACCTATACCGATATCGGCGGTCCGGATGGCAACGGCAGCTGGCGCGCGCGCCAGGGCAGCTATGCGCTGGTGGATCTGTTCGCCCGCTATGACGTGAGTAAAAACGTTACGCTGCAGGCGAATTTACATAATCTGTTCGACAAAGCCTATGACGAAAACGTCAACAGCAGCGGCATCGTCTACGGCGAACCGCGTAACGTTTCGGTTAGTGCGACCTGGCATTTCTGATCCACCCGCACAGAAATAAGCATTCCCTCCCCGCCCGGGGAGGGTTAGGGTAAGCGTTACCCTTTATCCATTCCGGAACCTCTATGTCTGCACTGCCAAACTACACGGCGCAGCGCGCCCGGTTTCTCGCTGCGGTGGCGCGCTTGCATGGCGCGCTCACGTCTTATCCCCATCCCCTGACTGGCCCGCAGGGCGAAGCGCTGTTTACCGATGTCGCGGTGATAGGCGATCCCCACGCTGAACGCATCATGCTGGTGATTTCCGGTACCCACGGCGTGGAAGGGTATTACGGTTCCGACAGCCAGATCGCCTGGCTTGACACCATGGATGATCGTCTGCTGCCCGCCGGTACCGCGCTGGTGATGCTGCATCTGCTTAATCCGTGGGGCGCTGCGCATTTGCGCCGCGTGAATGAGGACAATATCGATATCAACCGCAACTTCATCGATTTCCGTCAGCCCGTGCCCGCCACGCCGGCGTATGCGCAGTGGCACGCGCTCTACCATGGCGATCGCGCTGAAGCCGACCGGCTGCTGACCGCGGCGCTGCAAAATAGCGGCTGGCCTGCGATCAAGCGCGTGGTGGAAGCCGGTCAGTATCAGTATGCAGACGGCATTTTCTTCGGCGGCAGGCAGCCGGGCTGGTCGCATCAGACGCTGCAGCGCATCATTGCCGCACATTTATCCCATGCCACCACCGTTCTCAGCTTTGATCTGCATACCGGTGCCGGGGCGTGGGGCCATCCGATGCTGCTGGCCATTGCGGAAAAGCCGGTGCCGGCCCATCAGTGGGGTAAACGTCTCTATGACCAGTGGCTGACGCTGCTGTTTACCGGTGCCGGACGTGACAGTGACACCGGCGTAACGGCCACGGCAACCGGCTATGTCTCACAGTTTTTACTGGAGAGTCTGCCGCAGACGCAGATGCTGCCGCTGGTGATTGAATGTGGCACCTATGCGGGTGAGGAGATGCATCGCCGCGTGCGTGAAGACCACTGGCTGCATCTGCAGGGCGATCCCGCCAGCGCGGCCGGAGAGGCCATAAAACAGCAGCTGACAGAAGGCTTCTGGCCCGCCGACCGCGACTGGCGCGAGCTGGTCGCCTTCCGGACCCGGCAAATTTTTATGCGCGGCTGGCAGGGGCTGACCGCGCACCAGGCGTGAACCGGCATCGTTACAGGCGGCCGTAAAAGGTCATGCGGGCGGTTTCCGATAACGCGATACCCGGCTGGGTATTGTACGCCAGTACGGCCAGCATGCGGGTAATGTCGCCTTCGGTTGGGGTTACGCGGTGCAGCGAATTACGGCCGCGAAACAGCACCAGATCGCCGGCGTCAATCGCCAGCGCCTCCACCGGCTGGCGCTGATCCAGCACGGCCGCAACGCCGTCATAGTTCATCTCTCCGGCATCGGCATCGCGCAGATCTTTGACATACTGGAATACCCCGCCGGCGCGCGGTTTCTGCACCAGCAGCGTGATGGCGAACGAGGAGTTGTCGAAGTGCCACCCCAGCTCTTGTCCTTCCGGCGCATAGTGCAGGTTAATTGATGAGAGCGGATCGGCATACGGATAAAGCGCGGTTTCGCCCAGCACATCGCACAGAAACTGCTGAAACAGCGCATCGTTGTACAGCTGGCGCAGCGGTGAGTCCGCCGCGATCGCATCGTCCGTGATGCAGCCTTTGGTACTGAGCACCTCACGGTTGCGCGGGTGATCTGCGTGCTGCGTTGCGTCCGGCTTCAGCAGATAGACGTTGTGCTTGCTGACAGTGTGATACGCCCGGTGGCGCTGCGCGTTGCCTTCCGCAATGATGGCCTGCAGCGCTGCCGGTTGCAGAAACTGGCGCAATACCAGCGCGCCGTGCTGGTTGAGCTGCTGACGGCAGCGCGCACGCCAGTCGGCGTCAGCCAGCGGATGGAGATCGAAACGCACGAGATCGGACATGGTCACCCTGATTCTTTATCAGCAAAAGATGAACTCACTGTAACCTGCTGATAACTTACTGCGTAACGATCATTTTTTACTGCCCTGCTAAGGAAACGTTAATGCCTGCGCCCGCGTCCCGTTTACCCAAAATCAGCGTTATTCAGGCGTTCAAGGTGGCGGCAGAGCAGGGCAGCCTGGCCAAAGCCGCTGCCCTGCTGGCGCTGACGCCTGCAGCCGTGAGTCAGCAGATCCGTCAGCTGGAAGCGCAGCTTGGCAGTGCCCTGTTTGTGCGCAGCCAGCACGGCGTGGTGCTGACGGACAGCGGCAAAGAGTACCTGCGCTACGTCAGCGAAGCCTTTGATATTCTGCACCTTGGCCAGCAGAACCTGCGCCACGCGGCCAGCCTGCCGAAGCTGACGCTGTATGCTTTGCCGGCGCTGGCTGCGAAGTGGCTGCTGCCGGAAATAGCCGCATGGCGGGCGGCCTGTCCGGGAATCGATCTGCAGTTACACGGCACGCATGCGCTGGTGGATTTCAGCGCCACGCCGGCTGATTTTGTTATCTGCTTTGGCGAAGATCGCTATCCGCAGCTGGATAAACAGCGGCTGTTCCAGGATGCGGTGCTGCCGGTAGCCAGTCCGGCCCTGCTGCAGCGCTACGATCGCGCCCGGCTGTTGAGCGACGCGCCGCTGATTCACCTTGACTGGGGCAACGACGGGCGGTTTCTGCCCGACTGGCGCAGCTGGTTTCAGGCGCGCGGAAGGGCAGAACCGGCCGCGCAGCCGGCATTCAGTTTTAATCTTACCGCGCTGGCAATTGACGCTGCGGTGGCGGGTGCAGGCCTGCTGCTGGGACAGCGCCGTCTGATTGCAGCCGAGCTGGCACGCGGCGATCTGCAGGTGGTGGACCCCCTCAGCCTGCCGCTCAGCAAACCCTACTATCTTGCCTGGCCACGGCGCACGCTGAGCCAGCCGGGCAGCGAGGCGCTGATGACGTGGCTGCAAAGGCTGGCCGCGTGCTGACCCGTCACAGGCACAGGATGTCCCGCGTCGTGCGGGGCAAGCGCCGGGGGCACGTGGATGACAACAAGGAGCGGGAACCGTGATCGCTGAAACACCGCAGTGGCTGACCGCACTGGTCGTGGGCTGCACCATTTTACTGTGGGCCCTGGCCCGCCTGCCGGAATACCTGACTGCACTGCTGTTTTTCGCTGCGGCGATGCTGCTGCATATCGCGCCTGCCAGCAGCGTGTTCAGCGGTTTTGCTTCCTCAGCGTTCTGGCTGGTGCTGAGCGGTTTTGTGCTGGGGGCCGCCATCCGCAAAGTCGGGCTGGCGCAGCGCTGGGCTAACTGGCTGGTGGTGCCGCTCAGTCAGAGCTGGCCGCGCATGATAATGGGCACGCTGCTGCTGACCTATCTGCTGGCGCTGGTGATGCCGTCCAACATGGGGCGTATCGCACTGCTGATGCCGGTGGTGCTGGCGCTGGGCGAGCGGGCAGGCATTGCGCCAGGCAGTCGTGGCAGCATCGGTCTGGCGCTGGCAGTGGGCGTGGGTACCTTCCAGCTTTCTGCCAGTATTTTGCCGGCCAACGTGCCGAATCTGGTGCTGAGCGGGGCGGCGGAAAGCGCCTGGCAACTGCATCTGCAGTGGCTGCCGTGGTGGCTGCTGCATATGCCGGTGGTCGGCCTGGCAAAAGGGCTGTTGCTGGGGGGCTGCATTATCGTGCTGTTTCGCGCGCAGCCGCTGCCGGTGACGCAGCGTGATACGCTGGCCACGCTGAGCGCAGCCGAATGGCGGTTGCTCGGCCTGCTGCTGATTACGCTGCTGCTGTGGATGACCGACAGCCTGCACGGCTTGTCCGCTGCGTGGGTGGGGCTGGCAGCCGCCTGCGTCTGCCTGCTGCCGCGTATCGGCTTTCTGAGCGGCGACGACTTTGCCAGCGGCGTCAATATCCGTACCTGTCTCTATATCGCCGGTATTCTGGGGCTGGCGTCCGTGGTGGTGGAATCGGGGCTTGGCCGCCTGATAGCCAGCGCGCTGCTCAGCCTGTTGCCGCTGGAAGCACAGCCCTCGTTCCATAATTTTGCGGTGCTCAGTGCGCTGGTGTCGCTGCTCAATTTTGTGCTGACCGCCAACGGTGTGCCGGCGATGGTGACGCCGATGGCCCAGGAGCTGGCCAGCGCCTCGGGCTTGCCGCTGATCGGCGTGGTGATGTTGCAGGTGTTTGCCTACGCGACGCCGCTGCTGCCGTATCAGGCCTCACCGGTGGTGGTGGCGATGGGCCTTGGTAATGTGCCGGCCAGGGCCGGATTAATGCTGTGCGTCACCCTGTTTTTCCTGAGTATGGTGCTGCTGTTACCGCTGGATTATCTGTGGTTCCGGCTGTTAGGGTATGGCGGATAGGGCGGTGCAAAACGGAGCGGATGCAGGCCAGTGAAGAACGATTGGGTTGAACTTCGACGCGATGACGAAACCGGCATCGAAAGCGTCAGCGCACATTTTCGCGGACACGCTTACGATCCGCACGATCATGACGAGCTGCTGGTCGGGGTGACGCAGCAGGGATTACAGCGCTTTCACTGCCATCGCGCCCTGCATACCAGCACGCCGGGACGTGCCATCCTGATTGAACCCGGCGCGGTGCATGATGGTCATGCGCCTGAGGCAGACGGTTTTACCTATGTCATGCTCTATCTGCCACAGTCTTGGGTCGCCACTATGCTGGAACAGCGCGGCCTCGGCGATATCGCCACGCTGCAGGGCGCGTTTCGCCACACCCTCACCGACGATCCGCGCCTTGCCAGTGCCATTCAGCAGGCGTGGCTGGCGTTGCATCACGGCGAAGGGCGGCTGGCACGCGACCAGCAGCTTGATCATCTGCTGACCCTGCTGTCACGCCATCTGACAGTGACACCCGCTGCACCTGACCGGCTCGCCCTGCCACAGATGCAGCGGCTGCGCGACTACCTGCACGATTTTATGGCCCAGGATACGGGGCTGGACGATCTGGCCCGGCTGGCGGGCATGGATCGTTTCCGCCTGACGCGCCAGTTCAAACAGGCGTTTGGTCAGTCCCCGCACGCCTATCTGGTGCGTTTGCGCCTGCGTACTGCCCGGATGCTGCTGGCGCGCGGCGTGGCACCGGTTGAGGTTGCTGCACAGGTCGGCTTTGCCGATCAGAGCCACCTCGGCCGCTGGTTCCAGCGCGCCTACCGGATGACGCCCGCCCTGTATCAGCGTCAGTGCACAAACGTTCTATACCCGGACCCGCCCGTGCGCCGATAGTGAGGTTTTTCCTGAACGGAGAGCCTTACCGATGTTTGATACCAAAATTGCTCTGATTGTCCGCGATGATTTAGCTGTCTGGCAGCGCCTGAACGTTGTGGCGTTTCTTGCCACCGGTATCGCTGCGGCTGCGCCGGAGATGATGGGTGAGCCCTACGTCGACGCGCGTGGCCGGCAGTATGGCAACATGGCCGGACAGCCCATGCTGGTCTTTGCTGCGGATATCGCAGGCTTACAGCGTGCTCATCGCCAGGGGCTGGAGCGCGAACTGACGCTGATCCCGTATGTTGAAGCGATGTTTTCAACCGGACACGATGCCGCCAACCGCGAGGTGTTTCTGGCAGAGGATGCGGACAATCTCAACCTCGTCGGCATCGCCCTGCGCGGCCCGAAAAAAGCCGTTGATAAAGCGATCAAAGGGCTGGCGATGCATCCCTGACGGGCCCGGGCATAGCGTGCGGTTCACCCGCCGCGTACCGACCCGCGCCATACCACGTCAGCCTGATAAACCAGGGTGTCATGCTGTTGCTCGTGCTGCGGCGTCAGGCCGTTTTCTGCCTGCTCTTTCTGCTGCAGCCAGTTCACCGCATCGCGGGCAAACTGTTCTACCGGCTGGGCAAAGGTGGTGAGACTGTAGGAGGACCAGCTGGCCTGAGCGATATTGTCATAGCCAATCAGACAGAGATCGTCCGGCACGCGCAGCTGAAAGCGATGCCGGGCTTCATCCATAAAGCCACAGGCGACCAAATCGGTCACGCAAAATACCGCATCGGGCCGCTGCGCGCGCGTCAGCAGGCGGTGCGCCAGAATTTGCCCGCTTTCGTAAGAGGTAGTGCCGAAACGCTCCACGCTGACCATCAATCCGGCCTGCTCTGCGGCCTGCACAAATGCTGCTTCACGCTTGATCAGGCTGGGCGTGCCGGCCAGTGAGTTTGCAAAGGCCAGATGGCGGCAGCCTGCGCGCTGAAATGCCCTTACCGCCGTGGTCGCCGCCGCCTGCGCATCGAGATGGATGCTGAGCGAGCCCGGTAACGCTTCGTCGCGATTAATCAAAATGATGCGCTGACCATGCTGATAGCACTGGCGGGTAATGGTGCGATCCGGCATACCGGAAAGGATAATGGACGCATCGGCGCGGAAATTAATTGCCTGCAGCAGCGCTGCCGAGACGCTGTTATCCGAACGATCGGTGTTAATCAGCATCGCCACCTTGCCGGCTTCCTGCAGAAACTGCGTCAGCCAGCGTACCAGGCTGGCGCGGTAAGGCGTGGCAATTTCTGAAACAATCAGACAGACAATCCCGCTGCGATTGCGCACCAGCCCGCGCGCCAGATGGTTAACGTGATAACCCAGCTCTGCCGCCGCCTTCATGATGCGCTCCCGGGTCGCCGCTGAGACGCTGGCTCCCGGCGTAAAGGCGCGCGATACCGCAGAGCGCGAAACGCCTGCGCGTTCTGCCACATCCTGCGCGCTGACCCCGGCCTTATCATTTTGCATGCTTTTATCCTCAGACTTCCTGCTGAAAAGAGTCTGCCGCAAATTGCAAAGCTGTGCAAATCGATCTGCGATCACATTTGTTGCATTTTTGTGACAGGCACTGTGAATTACGCTGCAGGCTATTTGACAGGCTATTTATTGATCATTACTAATTTGCACACACGTGCAAACATTTCAAAAAGCACGCCCGGCAAATTCAGGAGAACATCATGCGCCTTACCCGACTGGCCGTAACGCTGTCCCTCTGCTGCTCTGTGCTGCCTGCTGCTGTCCAGGCAGCCGGCAATCTCAATATGATCTGCTCTGCGGATGTGGTGGTGTGTGAGCACATGACGCGCATCTTCAGCCAGGCGCACCCCGATATTAACGTCAGCATGGTGCGCCTGTCGGCCGGCGAGGCCTATGCCCGCCTGCGCAGTGAAGCACGCAATCCGCGCACCGATATCTGGTGGGCGGGCACCGGCGATCCGCACATGCAGGCGGCCGCAGAAGGGTTGACGCAGGCGTATCACTCTCCGCTGCTGGTTCAGCAGCAGCCATGGGCGCAAAAACAGGCTGAAAACGCGGGTTACCGCACGGTGGGCATTTACGCGGGTGCGCTGGGGTGGGGCTACAACACCCGGCTGCTGGCAGAGAAGAAGCTGAAAGCGCCTGCCTGCTGGGCCGATCTGCTCGATCCGGCGTTCAAAGGTGAAATTCAGATTGCGAATCCTAACTCTTCCGGCACGGCCTATAACACGCTGGCAACGCTGGTACAGATCATGGGCGAGGATCAGGCCTTTGATTACCTGAAGAAGCTCAACGCCAATATTTCGCAGTACACCAAATCCGGCTCCGCGCCGGTGAAAGCTGCCGCGCGCGGTGAAACCACCGTCGGCATTGTGTTTATGCATGATGCGGTGGCGATGCAGGTAGACGGCTTTCCGATCAAAACCGTTGCCCCCTGTGAAGGCACCGGCTACGAAATTGGCTCAATGTCGATTGTAAAAGGGGCACGCAACCTCGCCAGCGCCAAAGTCTGGTACGACTGGGCGCTGAGCGCAGAGGCGCAATCGCACATGAAAGAGGCCAAATCCTTCCAGCTGCCGTCCAACCGCAACGCTGAGATTTCACCCTACGCGCCGCGTTTCGAAAACATCAAACTGATCGATTACGACTTTAAAACCTATGGCGATACAGCCAAACGTAAAGCGTTGCTGGGCCGCTGGGACAAAGAGATTGGTGCCAGCGCGCAGTAGCCGGCGGCAGAACAGACGTGCGCGCTGGTTGCGGCGGGCGTCGGATAAAGCGAACGCGGATCGAGGTAAAACATGAATGCACAAAATCGCCGGCTGACAGGCGCACTGCTGGCGGGCGCGGCGGCGCTCACGCTACTGCCGTGGTACAGCCTGGAAAATGGTTTCTTCAGTGGTGGCTGGCTCAGCCATTTATGGCGTGATGCCGCCAGCGCACCGGCGCTGTGGCAGCTGTCGTCCCATCCGTGGCTCGGCGTGGCTGTCGCGCTGCTGGTGCTGTGCGGCGTCAGCGCCCTGCTGCCTGCTGTGCTGCGTAACCGGCTGCTGCTGCTGTGGAGTGCGTGCGGCGTACTGTTTTTGCTGGCTGAAGGTCATGCTATTGGTTACAGCGGCTGGAGCTGGCTATGGCTCGAAAACACCTTTGGCGCGCTGGCGCAGGGACAACCGGCCTTTGGTGCAGGCGCGTTGCTGCTGCTGACAGTATTCCTGCTGCTGTTTGCATTTGCGCTTGCCGAACGCGGCGTGCTGAAAGGCGATGCCTTTGTGGTGGCGGCGCTGGTTCTGCTGACGGCACTGGTCAGCGTCTTTGTACTTTATCCGGTGCTGAGTCTGTTTGTGGTCTCGGTGCAGGATGCCACGGGCGGCTTCCAGCCTGACGGGCTGATCACGAACCTGCAGGATCCTTCTGTCTGGAGCCTTGCCTGTCTGAAAGGCGGCAGCTGCGGCACCGCCTGGCGCACGCTGTGGCTGGCGCTGATGACGGCCAGCGGTGCGACCCTGCTGGGCCTGGCTTTTGCCCTTGCCGCCACCCGCACGCCGCTGCCGTTTAAAAAAGCGCTGCGCATGCTGACCATCCTGCCGATCATCACGCCACCCTTCGTGATTGGTCTGGCGCTGATCCTGCTGTTTGGCCGCTCCGGTGTCGTGACTGAACAGCTGGCAACGCTGTTCGGTATCGAGCCGGGTCGCTGGCTGTATGGCTTAACCGGTATCTGGATCGCGCAGGTGCTCTCCTTCACGCCGATCGCGTTTCTGGTGCTGATTGGGGTAGTGGAGGGCGTCAGTCCTTCGCTGGAAGAAGCGTCACAAACGCTGCGTGCCAACCGCTGGCGCACCTTTTCCCGCGTCTCCCTGCCGTTAATGGCCCCCGGCCTCGCCAACGCTTTTCTAATCAGCTTTATTGAGAGCATGGCGGACTTTGGTAACCCGATGGTGCTGGGTGGCAGCCATGGTGTGCTGTCCACCGAAATCTTTTTCTCCGTCGTGGGGGCGCAAAACGATCCCAGCCGCGCGGCGGTGCTGGCGATGATCCTGCTGTGCTTTACCCTGGCAGCGTTTGTGCTGCAGCGTCTGTGGCTGGGCGGCAAAAACTTTGCCACCGTCACCGGTAAAGGCGATGGCGGCAGACACAGCGAGTTGCCGCGCACGCTACGGCTGGGCGTTTACGCGACGGTCATTCCGTGGGGGCTGTTCACGCTGGTGATCTACGGCATGATTGCGGTGGGCGGGTTTGTGCAATCGTGGGGGCTGAACAATGCGCTGACCTTCGATCATTACGTGCGCGCTTTCCGCATTACCGTCAGTGACGGACACCTGCTGTGGAGCGGTGTGGCGTGGAATTCATTCTGGACCACGCTGGAGATCGCGCTGATCGCCGCCCCGCTGACCGCCGCTGTCGGCCTGCTGACGGCATGGCTGATTGTACGGCAGACGTTCGCCGGGCGGCAGACATTTGAGTTTCTGCTGATGCTCAGCTTTGCCATTCCGGGCACGGTGATCGGCGTCAGTTATGTGATGGCCTATAACCTGCCGCCGCTGGAAATCACCGGCACCGCGATGATTCTGGTGGCCTGCTTTGTGTTTCGCAATATGCCGGTTGGCGTGCGGGGCGGCATTGCCGCCATGAGCCAGCTGGACAAGAGTCTGGATGAGGCTTCGCTGACGCTGGGAGCCAGCAGCTTCCGCACGCTGCGTAAAGTGGTGCTGCCGCTGCTCAAGCCCGCGTTCAGCGCTGCGCTGGTGTACGCCTTTGTTCGCGCCATCACCTCTATCAGCGCGGTGATCTTCCTGGTGAGCGCGCAATACAACATGGCGACATCGTACATCGTCGGGCTGGTTGAAAACGGCGAATACGGCGTCGCGATTGCCTACTCCACGGTACTCATTGTGGTGATGCTGCTGATCATCGGTGTGTTCCAGGGGCTGGTCGGTGAGCGCAAACTGCGCCGCGTTGCCCGCCCGATGGCGGTAACCGCGCCACCCGCCGCCCCTTCATTAACTCAGGAGAGTGCTGTATGACTGCCATCAAAGCCGGTTCGGTTGTGTTTGAACATGTCTCCAAACGTTTTGCCGGCTTCACTGCGCTGCCGGATCTGTCGCTGACGGTGGAACCCGGCATGCTGGTGACGCTACTGGGGCCTTCCGGCTGCGGTAAAACCACCACGCTGCGCCTGCTGGCCGGGCTGGAGCATCCGACTTCCGGGCGCATTCTGATTGGTGGCCGCGATGTGACGCATCTGCCCGCCAACGCGCGCGACGTGGCGATGGTGTTCCAGTCTTACGCCCTGTTTCCGCATATGAGCGCGCTTGAAAACATCCTGTACGGACTGCTCTCTTCCGGCATCCCGAAGCGGGAAGCGCAGGATCGCGCGCGCGAGGGGCTGAAGCTGGTGGGGCTGGAACAGCAGGGGCAGCGCCTGCCGTCCGAGCTCTCTGGCGGCCAGCAGCAGCGCATTGCGGTGGCGCGTGCGCTGGTGCTGGAGCCGCAGGTGCTGCTGCTGGATGAGCCGCTCTCCAACCTGGATGAACGGCTGCGCCGGCGCGTGCGGACCGACATCCGCGATTTACAGCAGCGGCTGGGCTTCACCGCCGTATACGTCACTCACGATCAGGAAGAGGCGCTGGCGGTATCCGATAACATTATTGTCATGAAAGACGGGGATATTGCGCAGCAGGGTGCGCCGGAGAGCCTGTATCACCGCCCTAATTCAGTGTTCATTGCCGATTTTATGGGCGAGGCCAACATTCTGCCGTGTGACGTCGAGCAGGTGGAAGGCAGCGAAGCGCTGATCCGGCTGGGCCGCCAGCGCTATCGCGTGCGCGGTAACGGAATGCAGCCCGGCGCAGCGCAGCTTTCGGTACGACCGCAGTTTATTACCCTGCGCGCCAGCGGCAGCGGGGCACTGAACGGTGAAGTGACCCACAGCACCTGGCTGGGCGATCACATTGAGTATGAAGTGGCGACCGAGCTGGGCTCGCTGTTCATTGTGGATGCGCACATGGAACAGCAGCTTCCGCTGGCCGCGCGCGTGATGATTGATTTTAAACCTCAGGGCCTGGCCCTGATTACCGGTTAACATAAGGACAAAGCATGAATCACACAGGAGAGGAAGCGCTGCTCTCGCGCCTGAAGCTGGCAGAAAAGGTGGCGCGCGCCGGAGGCGAAAAAGCGCTGGAATGGTTCCACCAGCGCGATGCGCTGGTGGTCGAAACCAAGTACGATTTGCAGGATGTGGTGTCCCGGGCCGATCGCGAAGTGGAACAGCTGATCGCCCGGCAGATCAGCGCAGCCTATCCGGCAGACGGCTTTCTCGGGGAGGAGTATGGCCTGCAGGCCGGCACATCCGGCTACACATGGGTGGTTGATCCCATTGACGGCACCAGCCCGTTTCTCAACGGTATGCCGAACTGGTGTGTTTCGGTGGCGGTGCTGCACAACGGCGAACCGGTTATCGGTGTGATCTATGCGCCCACCTATCAGGAGTGCTATGTGGCGGCGCAGGGTCACGGGGCAACGCTGAACGGCCGCCGTCTGCAGGTTGACCCGACACGTACGTTGCAAAATCACGTCACCGGTTTTGGTGCCAACAGCCATGTCAGCCCGGATGAGGTGGGCCGGATTCTGGCCGATCTGCTGGCCGCAGGCGGCAACTTTATCCGCCTGGGTTCCGGGGCGCTGATGCTGGCCTGGGTGGCCGCCGGGCGCGTGGTGGGCTATTACGAACCCTATATGCACGCCTGGGATTGCCTCGCCGGTTATTGTCTGGTGAAGGAGGCGGGCGGCTGGTATCACCCGTTTAATACCGAAGGTGAACGTTTACTTAAAGGTGCGAAGGTGCTGGCCGTTGCGCCTGGCGCCGCTGCCGATCTGCAACGGATCGCCGGGATATAGCGCTGGCTGACGGGCCGGCGCGGCCCGTTATCAAGCCTTAATGCTGCACAAATTCGCGGTAGCCGGAGCCGATCACATACACCGCGAAATAACAGAAAATCAGCGCGGAAGCGAGGTAGCAATACTTCAGCAAACGCTGACCCATCAGCCTGCCGCCCAGGCTGCCCACCAGGCAGATAACACCGGTCCAGAACACGCCCGCCAGAAAGAAACCGCTGAGGAACCACGAAGTGGTCGCCGCGTCGTGCTGACCCATGCGGGCGATCAGTGCGCCGCCCACGCTGGCGAACCATAAAATGGCGGTCGGGGACGACATTGCCAGCACGATGCCCCGGCGGAATTCCCGCAGCAGCGAGCGGCGTGGCTGGCTGTCGGCCGCAGGCAGCGTAACGGTTTGCGTCAGCGCGGCGTGCAGCATTTTACCGGCAAACCCGATGAGCATCAGCCCGCCGCCCAGCCACAGCGCCCAGCGCACCGGCGTGAACTGCAGCACCACCGCCATCCCCGCCAGCGCCAGCAGGGCATAGATCAAATCCCCGATACAGGTGCCAATGCCCAGCCAGAAACCGTGCAGATAGCCGCGCTGCATGGCCAGGGTCATCATGGCGATGTTGGCCAGCCCGATATCCAGGCACAGCGACAAACTCAACAGAAAACCATTGGAAAACGGCAGCATAGCGGTTTCATCCTCCCTGAGAAGCGTCAGAGCGCTATTAAAGCATGCGCCAGCGGGGCGAAGAAATGCGCCTGATGCATTGCTGACTAAACCCTATGGATACGCCGCGTGCGCGCCCACCGCACAATTAAATAACCCGTTTTGTGAAGCCGATCGTCCCGTCCAGCTTCGCTTTAATTTCCTGCCGCTATAGTGCTTAACAGCGCGCAGATGACGCGCAGCGTGCAGCACTGATTGCCTGTTTAAGCGGCGGAAGCCGGTAACAATTCCGATTATGGTGGAGCAACAATGCGTAACAACCGAAAACTGCCGGTGCGTGGTTTAGCAACGTCACTGAGCATGGCATTATCACTGGCTCTTTTTACGCCTGCGGGGAGTGCAATGGCGCAGAACACACAACATCAGACAGCATTAGTCGGCACCTGGACCTCTGTTCCGGATGCACCGGCAGTGCAAAAACCGGCGCATGCCAGCGAGGGGCTTTACCGCCTGCAGATGAACAGCGACGGCACGCTCACGCCGCTTGATGTCATAAAAATGAAGAGCCCGTCCTGGATCGTGAAATCACGCGACGGTCGCTTTGCTTATACCACCAACGAAGAGAACGCCGGGACGGTGACGGCGCTGGCGATTGACGCCGCAGGCGCGGTGCGGGTGCTGAATGTGGTGAACAGCCACGGACAACAGCCGACACACGCTACGCTCAGTCCGGATGGCCGGTTCCTGTTTGTCTCAAACTATTCCGTAGCGAAAGGCGGGGCGGGCGTGGCGGTCTTCCCGGTTCACGCCGACGGCAGCCTCGGCGATCAGGTGCAGTCGTTCGCCTTTGATCAGGGCAGCGGCGTGGTTAAAACGCGTCAGGAGAGCGGCCATGCGCACGCCACGGTGTTTACCCCGGATGGCAGCTATCTGTACGCTGCCGATCTGGGCGATGACCGGCTGCACGCGTGGCGCTATGACGCCAGCCAGGCACAGCCGCTGCAGCCCGATCCGTCACGCGAGGTGCGTTTTGCGCCCGGCAGTGGCCCGCGTCATATGGTGTTTTCCCGCGACGGCCAGCACGCGTGGGTCATCCTTGAAATGGCGGGCGAGCTGGCGACGCTGAAGGTCAGCGATAACCGTCTGACCCTCGCCGGACAGGTGAAGCTGTATGGCGATCGTAACAGTACCGAATACAAGAGCGGCGGCGGCATTATCCTCAGCCCGGACGGCCATTATCTGATCGTTTCCAATCGCGGCGCGGACAATCAGCTGCTGGTCTTCCGTATTGGTGCGGACGGCAGGCTGGGGACGCCAAAACGCTATGCAGCCGACGGGATTGAGCCGCGCGCTTTTTCGTTTGATGACAGTGGCAAATACCTGTATGTCGCGAACGTGTTCAGCAATACCATCACGCTGTTTGATTTTGACCCCAGCAACGGTGAGCTGAAAGCGCGCGGACCGGCGGCCAGCATCGCTACCCCGACAGATATTAAGTTTTTCAATTAACCTTTTCCGCTGCCGCACCCGGGTTTGCCGCAGCGGTTAACATGATGCGGCGCGGCGGTGCACCTGCCCGGTTTGGCAGCAGGACGCGGGCAGCGCCGCGCCGGTAACGCTTCGCTCAGCGAATCGTCAGGTGTTCCAGTGCGGCCAGCAGCGCATCGACTTTTGGCAGCAGCTGCTTGCGGCGCGGCCAGATGAGTGACAGCGGCAGACCATCGGGCTGCTGTTCCGGCAGGATAATCACCAGATCGCCACGTGCCAGCGGTTCGCGGATCAGCCAGGAGGGCATCTGCGCCACGCCCAGTCCGGCGCACACCGCCTGCACCTGCGCATCCACGTCGCCCAGCGCCATGCGGTAGGGCTGGTCACGCCACAGCGGATGACCATCTGCGGTGGTGAACAGCCAGGGTTTTGTGCTGCCATCCACCCGTTCATACATAATCGCACGATGCTGCAACAGTTCACGTTCGCTGGTCGGACAGCCTTCACGCGCCAGGTAGGACGGTGCAGCACAAAATACCATTCGCTCACGGCCCATCTGCCGGCAGCCCAGCGAGGCGGGCAGATCCGCTGATCCCCCGATGCGCACCGCCATATCTATCCCTTCGTCAAACAGATCGATAAAGCGGTCGGAAAACGTCAGGCTCAGCGCCACATCCGGGTTGGCCTGACTAAAGGGAATCAGCAGCGGCATGACGCCAAGGCGACCATAAGTTGTCGGCACCGCCAGCCGCAGCCGGCCTGAAGGAATGGTGCGCTGCGCCGCCAGCACGGCTTCCGCTTCGGCCAGTTCCTCCATTATGCGCAGGCAAGTCTGGTAATACGCGCTGCCGGCATCTGTCAGCTTCAGGCTGCGCGTGGTGCGCTCCAGCAGCCGGGAGCCCAGCCGCGCTTCCAGCCGCGATACGCTTTTACTGACGGCCGAGCCCGTTAAATGCAGACGCTCTGCGGCGGCGGTAAAGCTGCCGCTCTCCACGCTGGTGACAAAGGGAACGATATCTTTCAGGCGCTGATCGTGCATGGATTAATGAATCCTGTTCAGGAATGAAGTGAATAAATGCCAGAGATAAGAACTGAATTCTCTATTACGCTGATAAAAACCGCAATGAAGGAGAGTGAACCCATGCAAAAACAGGCTTTGATTGTAGGCATCAGCGGCGTAATTGGCCGTGCGCTGGCGGAAAAATTACAGCACGAAGGCTGGCAGGTAACCGGGCTGTCACGCGGCCGCGGGGCTATTCCGGAGGGCTGCCGCAGCCTGACGGCGGATCTGACCAACGCCGATGAGGTACGGGCGGTGCTGGCGCAGGAGAAGCCGGATGCGGTGTTCTTCAGTGTCTGGTCGCGTCAGGAAAATGAAAAAGAGAATATCCGCGTTAACGGGGCGATGGTGCGTCATGTCATCGAAGGACTCGGTGAGCGACTGCAGGGTGCGCACGTTGCGCTGGTCACCGGCCTTAAACACTATCTCGGCCCGTTTGAAGCTTACGGCAAAGGTGCGGTACCGGTCACGCCGTTCCGCGAAGAGCAGGGACGTCAGCCGGTCGATAACTTTTACTACGCGCAGGAAGATGAGATCTTTGCCGGTGCTGAGAAATATGGCTACCGCTGGAGTGTGCACCGTCCACATACCATTATCGGCTACGCGCTGGGCAATGCCATGAACATGGGCCAAACGCTGGCAGTCTATGCCACGCTGTGCCGGGAAAAGGGCTGGCCGTTTATCTTCCCGGGCTCGCCGGAGCAGTGGAACGGGGTGGCAGATGTCACCGATGCCGGTTTGCTGGCCGAGCAGCTGCTGTGGGCTGCCACCAGCGAACAGGCCGCGAATCAGGATTTCAACGCCGTCAATGGCGATGTGTTCCGCTGGAACTGGCTGTGGCCACGACTGGCAGCCTGGTTCGGCGTGGAAGCGGCAGACTATCCAGCGCAGATGATGCCGCTGGAAAACAGAATGCAGGAGGCAGATGCGGCATGGCGCGAGATCGCGGCACGTCATCAGCTGCGCGAAGCCGATATCAGCAAACTGGCGTCCTGGTGGCACACCGATGCCGATCTGGGGCGTCCGATGGAAGCTTTTACCGATATGAGCAAAAGCCGCAAAGCGGGTTTTACCGGTTATCGCGCCACGCTGGACGCGTTCACAGCGCTGTTTGAAAAACTGCGTGCGGAACGCATCATTCCCTGATGCCGCAAAAGCGGGCCGCGCCGTGGTGCGGCCCTGCCATTAAGGCACTTTTACCCAGGGTTTCCCGGTGATGATCGTCAGTGCGATGATGGTAATGATGGCCGCCAGATGCGTCACAAAATCCAGCGGATGCAGGTGAAACGGGTGGCAGAACGCCAGCAGACTCACGGCCATACAGGCCACACCCAGGCCGCCCATCGCCAGACTGCGCACCGGCTGTAGCGCGCGCGTTTGTCGCAGGCTGGCGATCATCAGCACCATCATCGGTAAACTGACCACCAGCAGAAAGGTAAAACAGCGCACGCTATCATCCGTGTGGGTTGGCGCCGCGCCATGCGGCATGCTGCTCAGACTTATTCCCAGCCAGAGTAAACCTATCGGCAGCAGCGCTTTCCAGCTGATGCTGCGCCTGCCGGCAATGCTCATGCTAAAAGCGCTGCGAATGGCCAGCGTGCCCAGCAAAAATGCCAGCATCAGCTGCAGCACCGCCAGCGCTGCCCCCGGCTGTGACCAGTCGGTGAGCGTGCGCTGCACCAGCAGGCTGGCGGCGACCGCGCACGGCAGCGCCATCGCCAGCCAGCGCAACAGGCGCGTGCCAGGAGCTGGCGTACGCCGCACCGGTTGCAGATCGCGCCCGAGTTGTTCAATTAAACGGTAATGATCACTCATGATGTGCTCCAAAACGGCGCAGATTGTTCAGCGCCCGGTGCAGCAGCGATTTGACCGCTGCCACGCTCAGATTATGATGGGCCGCGGCTTCCGTCAGGCTCATTTCGCGCAGGTGGACGTGCTCCACGATTTCGCGCTGACGCGCCGGCAGCTGTTGTAAATAGGCGGCCAGCTCCTCCTCACTCTCCAGCCGTGGCTGATCCGGTATCGCAGCCGTTTCCGGTGCGGCTTCCTCCGGCACCTCCCACTGCTGCCGGCGACCGCGCCGCCGCAGCGCATCAATCGTGCGTGCAGAGATGATCGCCATCAGCCAGGGTAAAAATGGCCAGGCAGGATCGTAGGTGTGACGCACCCGGTGTACCGTAAGCAGCACATCCTGGATGACATCTTCTGCCGCTGCCTCGTCGCTGATTTGCCGGCGAACCTGAGAACGAATGACCGGCACCAGCGCGCTGAGCAGGCGCGTATAAGCGTGCTGATCGCCCGCCTGTGCCTGCTCCATCAGCGCGGGCCAGCGTTCGCGCGCGCTATCGTCTGTTTGCATAAACCGCCTTGTTGACCCTCAGGTCTTTTTCCCTGCCGCCTGGTTAAGGGCGTCCACCACCATGCCGGGCGTCAGCACCTGTGGCAGTACGCGCGGCGGTCCGCCATCCGCAGGGTAAACCAGATACATGGGCAGCCCGCCCTGACCAAACTCGCTCATGGTGTCCTCGACATCCGGATTAAATTTAGTGGAGTCTGCCACCATGTACACCGCACCGGTTTTTGCCAGCGCCTGTTTCACGGCTTGGGTGGAGAGCGACGTCTTTTCATTTACCTGGCAGGTTATGCACCACGAGGCGGTGAAATCAACAAAAATGGCTTTGCCGTGACCGCGCTGCGCGGCAACGGCCTGCGGCGTCCATTTCTGCTTAGTGACTTCGGCGGTTTGCGCATCGCCTGTCAGGGCTGCCCCCGGTTTGATCAACCCCGGCAGCGGTGCCACTACGGCGATAAGCAGAACCGCAGTTACCACCGATAACGCCGCGTGGCGCTTACCGGCAAAGCGCCGGCGCTGGGCAATACCATACAGCCAGAAGGTAAAAGCCAGTACCACCGAAGCGGCTAATAACGTCGCGAGCGCTGCACTGCCGGCCTGCTGCGCCAGTATCCACACCAGCCAGGCGTACGCGCCAAACATCGGGAACGCCAGGCCGCGCTTAAGCACATCCATCCACGCACCGGGACGCGGCAGGAAACGCGCCAGCGCCGGGAACAGTGAGACCAGCGTAAAGGGGGCCGCGAACCCCAGCGCCAGCGCAAAGAAAATCACCAGCGCAATTGCCGGTGGCTGCACCAGCGCATAACCAATGGCACTGGCCATAAAGGGTGCCGCGCACGGCGTGGCAACGATGATCGCCAGCGCGCCGGTCAGCGCGGATCGCAAAAATGCACCGCGCTGAATCCCGATTGAGCCGGCGCGCTGCGCCGCCAGCCCGACTTCAAATACACCCAGCAGGTTAAGCGCTGCTGCCAGCATCACCAGCGCCAGCAGGGCAATCACCAGCGGTGACTGCAGTTGAAAGCCCCAGCCGACCGCAGCCCCGCCCGCGCGGGCGGCCAGCAGAAGGGCGGCCAGTGCCATCATAGTAACAAGCACGCCCAGCAGAAAACCCAGGCCTTCGCGGCGGGCGCCGGCCGCGCTATCGCTGTGACGTAACAGGCCGAGCGCTTTCAGCGAAATCACCGGAAATACGCAGGGCATAAGGTTGAGAATGATGCCGCCGATAAAGGCGGCCAGCATGGCGGTTAACATCGCTGGCCTCGCGGATTAGTGGGTTTGCGGATGTGTACTGTCGTACTGCTTCACCGCAGCCAGCGCTTTCTGGATGTGGGTTTCCGGATTGCGGTCGGTGTAGCTCAGCAGAATGTCGCCGTCCGGCGCAATCACATAGGATGTCCGATCGGACACCGTTTTGCCTTTCATTTGCAGGGTGGTCTGGTATTCTGCCGCCACTTTTGCACCGGGATCGGCCGCCACGGCAAACTTATCGCGGCACTCAAGCTTCGAGAAATCGCTGATCTGATCGGTATTGCCGGCGGTAACGCCGATCACTGTTGCACCCATCTTCGTGAAATCATCAGTGGCTTCGGCAAAAGCATGGGCCTCAATGGTGCAGCCTGCGCTGAATGCGGCCGGGAAAAAGTAGAGCACAACCGGGCCTTTCTGCAGGGCCTGCTGCAGCGAGAACGTCAGCGGTTTACCGGCTAATGCGCCCTGCAGTTTAAAATCCGGTGCTTTGGCCCCTTCGGGCAGCGCCGCGCTGGTGGTGAAACTGGCCAGACCCAGCGCGGTGGTCAGGGTGAGTGTGCTGACAAGTGTTCTGAAGGTTTTCATGTTTTGCTCCTGCGAAAGAGGGATTTCCGGGTTTTTCGTCCTACACCTCCCCAGTTCGCTGCGGCAGATTAAAAAGTTTCGCTGCTGGCAAAAAAAGTGAGAAATGGCCCAATTCGCCGTCTCGTTTATTTATTCCGCGCGAGAAATCCTTACAATAGCTGGCTGGTTTGTTTTTCAGGGTTATCACTTTATGTCAGCATCCTTTCACGATACACACACACGCGAAACACAACAGCTACTGGCCTCACTGGAACAACACATTGCCGAACCCGCGCCGCGGGTCACGCCGGAACCGGAAAATTTCTGGCAGCAAATCGAAACGCTTGCCAGCCATGATGACCAGAGCGAAGAGTAAAAACAGGCGCGCTGCAGGCTGAAAGCCGCGTAACGCGCATTTTGCTGGCCGGGCGCATCGCGTCCGGCTGGCGCAGCGGATAATTAACATTTCGCCGGCCCGATCCCGCTGAGGATGTGTTCACCGCTTCGTTCTGACTTTACCCGTCTTTTCCCCTGACACCACGCCGTTGTCGCCAGATAGCCTCAGGCTGTGTATCTCCGCTTTCGCTGCAGGGCCTGGCAGGCGGAATGAATTTTAAGCGCAGCCAGCTGGATTATTATCCTTTCATGGCTACACTTTGCTCTGTAATAAATTTTTATCTCAAATACAGGGTGTTACCTTTCTGTCAATTTAGGTAAATATGATGAAGACAGGATGAATTCAGCGTGCGGCGCTTTATTTCGGCAACTTATTTACGGTATAAATCCCGGATTCCCTTACCCACTGCGAAACGTCACCCATGATCAATTCTGCGCACTGCAAAATTATCGCCTGTCTGCTTTTTTTCACGCTGGCAGGATGCTCTTCCAAATCCCACCCGGAACCGGCTGACGAAAGCATCGACACTTCGCAGGATGGCACAAAGCAGCCCGATCTGATTCCGGTGATCGCCGCGTTGCATGATCAGATGCATTCATGGGAAGGCACAAAATATCAGTGGGGCGGAACCCAGTTGACCGGCGTTGACTGTTCGGGGTTTGTCTGGCGTACGCTGAAAGATCGTTTCAATATTCCGATGGAGCGGGTGACGACCCGGGAACTGATTGCCATGGGCAAACCGGTTGACCAGGCGCATTTGCAGCCGGGTGATTTGGTGTTTTTCCGCATTAAGCATGAGTTACATGTGGGCTTTTACGATACTGACCGCCAGTTCCTGCATGCCTCCGTCAGCCAGGGCGTGATGCGCTCCTCCCTGAATAACCCGTACTGGAAATCGGTCTATCTGCAGGCCCGACGTTTGCCGCGTGAGCAGAATTCACAAATCAGCTTCAATTACAAAAATAAAGTCTGACCTGCTGTCAGGACGCGCCGCGGCACCTGCACGCCGTGCGCATCCGCTTTCCGTCACAGCCGCTGCGCCTCGCGCATCCCGCTATCCTCCACGCGTCAGCGAACTGTTTTACGCTGAATCGGCAGAAGTTATCGCCCCGCTGAAAACATTCTGCAGCGTTCAGCAAATCTGTCGCATTCATTCCCGGGTGACCTGCCGCAACGATGACGCTTGCTTACTTTATGTAAATGAGTATGATTCGCATTAGTGTTTATTTATGTCCGCCACGGACCTGCCATTCCGGCATTGCCACATCCACTCTGGAGCCCCGCATGACATCACTGTTTCGTCCGCGTCACGCCGCGCTGAGTCTCGCGCTTTTCGCGGCACTGAGCCTTACCGCCTGCCAGACATCGGTTAAAACCGCGCCGGCCGCGGCAACGGCCGCCAGCCAGCCTGCTGACCGCACCGTCGTGACGCGTGCACCCGGCAATGGCCTGTATGAAATGGCCTATTCGTCTTCAGCCAACGCGCTGTATGTGGCCAGCGCAGATCGTTTTAAAGAGGCAAATGGCGGGGTGGTGTATCGTCTGGACCCGGTCACGCTGGCGACGCAAAGTGTGACCTATACCGATCTGAAAAATTTTGGCACCGCCAGTGATGAGCAGGCTGGCGTGTTTTACACCACTAACTCGCTGGATGGCGCGATAACCAAACTGGATGCACAGAGCGGGAAAGTGCTGGATCGGCTGGTGTTCCCGGAGAAAAAGGACAAAAAAGGCTATCCGGCCGGTACCCGCGAAATACTGGTGCATGAAGACGAGCTGTATGTCGGACGCATCGCCGATCCCGGCTTTATCTCCGTGGTGGATGCCCGTACCTTTAAACTGAAAAAGACCCTGCATCATGCCGGAAAATGGGTGACCGGACTGATTTATTCGCCGCTGATGAAGCGCATTTATGCTGCCAACGGCAGCGGTGAAATCCTCGTTATCAATCCGCGCACCCATAACATTGAACAGCGCTGGACACCCGGCGATGGCCAACCCTGGCTGTTCCTGAACATGGCAGAAGATCCGGCCACCGGACGTCTGTTTGTGACGGACAATTCCAAAGGGAAGGCCACTCTGGTGTTTGATGAGCGCACTGGCAAGGTTATCCATCGCATTGAAGGGGATGCGCTGGCGATCACCTATAGCGCGGCACGGCATGCCCTGTTTATCAGCCAGCGGGAATCAAAAAAAGTGCTGGAACTGGATGCCACCACCTTCGCCGTGAAGCACAGCTGGAGCTTTAACGCGCACCCCAACAGCCTGTTGCTGAGCCCGGATCATCAGACGCTTTACGTCACGCTCAAACAGAAGTTCCGTAAAGGCAGCCCTGCACCGGCAGCGGATGAGATTGCCCGCATTGCCCTTGAGTCCGGTCCTTTACCGGTGGCTGATCAGCCCGAAGTACGCAAATAATCACATGACTTAACAGTTAGTGCGATAATGATTATCGCACTAACTACCAATCCGCACAGCCTTTCAGGCGTTATCATTCTGTTCGTGGTCAGCCCGCTGCTGCTCAGCAAGCCCGGCCTTGCTGCTTATGCACTCTCTCTTTACGGCATTTCTGCCGTCGATTCTGTCTGCCGCAAGGCGGCATTTTCCCGCGCGCCAGCAACGGAAAGCCGCATTGCGCATCAGCCACCGTGTTCACTACTTCGTGCCGGGTAGGAGAGAGGGTCAGCGCTTTTAGCCGCCTGTCACAAGCCTGCTGGCAGCAAGTTTGCTATTGCCTGAGTGGCCTGGTTTTATTTCAGTATTTTTGATGTTAATCAGCAATAAGTTCAGCTGTTACGCACTCAGCTTCAGGTTTATCATTTTCTCATTAGGGCAAGACCAGGAATGATAGAGATTCAGGCAAAGTGCATGGCCGCAAAGTTTATCAAAATATTCGGTGCATTTATGCTGCCCACTGTTTAGTGACGGGGGAGTGAGCGCCCCGGCTGTCACGTCCGGAACGGCAGAAGCAGCCAGGACCGCACAGGCGAAGCAGGCCGGAGCGATTTATCTCATCGCCAGCATCGGTTCTGATAAGGATGCAAGAACGCCAGCGGAACGGCAGTACTGATATCGTTCTTCAGCCTTAAGGGGATTGCTATGAATCACAACCGCGACATTGCGGCGCAGGCCAGTACCTTTGTCAACGCGTTGAAAACGCAGCGCCAGGCTCACATGCCGGCTATGCGCTTTGCCCAGTGGCCAGCGTTTATCGCGGCAGTCCGCGAACTGATGACGCAAGCCTGATGCAGATAATAGTTAGTGTGATCATGATAACAGCACTAATTATCAATACTGAAACTATTACCTGAGTTATTATGTTTTCCATCGAAGGCATTCAGTCTTCACCAACCAAACCAAGGAATATGACCATGAAAACCATTAAAGCTTTCTCCCTCGCAGCCGTAGCCGCCCTGTCAATGCTGTCAGCTGCCAGCTTCGCGCAAACTGTTTCTGTTACCTCTTCTACTCTGGACGGTGCAGAAGCCAAAATCGCTGCTCAGGCACAAGAGCAGGGCGCTCAGTACAAAATCACTGAAGCCAATACCAACAATCGCGTACATATGACGGCTGAGCTGTACAAATAAGTTCGTCTGCAGTGCTTCGCGTTAAGGCCGCCTTCGGGCGGCTTTGCTGTTTTTATTGCTCAAAAAATAACCAATCCGGCGCAGCCAGCGGCACACGCGGCCAGCGGTGACTTATCCACAGATTAGGCCGGTGGCTTTGCACCTCTGCTGTGGATAATCCTGACGACAAGGGAAACGCAACGGTAACAGGCATGAGCCGGGCCACAAAAGCGGTTGTCCTCGTCGTGAAGGGCTATTCTTTACGCTCGTTACCATAGTGGCGCAGCGGGACGGGTGCCTTTTTTCTCTGCGTTTCGGCCTGGCGGGGTGCTGGCCGTTCCGATGAAGTGAGGCAATCGCTGCAGCATATCACCCGCGTCTGGTGGACGCGCGCGACCGCCAGCGCCTGATGGGTGGTATAAAGTGAGCCGATAAAGCGCTTCTCTCTTTTGCCTGTCAGAACGGAACAGCCTTTCTTATGTAACACCCAGCTGCCATCCGCATCGGGACACAGATAAAAATAGTGGGATTTCAGCATAACGGACTCTCTGGCGTGCTACAGCCTGCCAGCGCAGGGTGTAGCTGAAACAGAAAAGCGGCCAGTTTACGCCGCAGTTTGCTGGCAGAACCATGACGCAGTTTCACTTTAGGAATAGACTTGAAACCGGCGCACCAGTCTGAACCAGACCCGGCGCAGGTCTTGATGAATAAAAAACAGCGGCAGAGACGTTATCTGCCGGGCTGAAAAGTGGCCGCCCGCAGGCGGCCAGGGAAAGGCGGTAAACGCCACAGCTATAGCTGCAGCAGCCCCTTCAGCCGGGAAATCTCGGCCTGCCACTGTTGCTGCAGCACAGGCTTCTGATGCTTCGCTTTGCGCGCCATATCCTCCGCCAGTTTCCACTCCAGCTCGCATAACGTTTCCAGCCAGCGCTCTTCATCTTCAGCTGGCCTTGCGCTCTGCGCGCTGCCAGCCGCAGCCGGAGTCGCTGGCATAGCTTCCTGCAGCCGGGCCGTCACCGGTTCCAGGTCGTGCCATTCGCTGAGTTGCTGCCCGGCAATAAGCCAGAAGCGATTACAGCTGCTGGCAATCAGCTGCCTGTCATGCGACACCAGCAGAACGGCCCCTTCGAACGTATTCAGCGCCTGCGCCAGTGCCTCTTTACCCGCCATATCCAGATGGTTAGTGGGTTCATCCAGCAACAGCAGTGAATAGCGTGCCAGCGTCAGCCCGACAAACAGCAGGCGCGAGCGTTCACCGCCACTCAGCGAGCCCACCCGCTGCTGATGGCGCACGTAAGGGAAACCGGCGCTAATCAGCGCCATTTTGCGCTGCTCGTCTGTCAGCGCGGCAAACGGCTGCAACGCATCGCTGAGCGTGTGCTCATCCCTGAGCTGATGCAGGCTTTGATCGTAATAGCCAACGCGCGCGCGCGGATGAAACAGCGGGCTGTGCGTCTGTTGATATGCCTGCCAGAGGTGCCGCAGCAGCGACGATTTTCCGCTGCCGTTTTGACCGACAATCGCCACACGATCACCGCTTTTTACCTGTAATGACGGCAGGGTAAACAGCACCGGCGCGCCGGCCGCCGCACGCACGCTTTGCGGTGATAACGCCAGCACGCGGTCAGCCTCCAGTGCTTCACCGCGTAACGACAGCTGCCACGGGCTGCCTTCGCTTAGCATGGTCTGCGCCTCCTTCAGCCAGCTGGCGCGCTTTTCCATCTGCTGCGCTTTACGCGCCAGTCCTTCGTTATCGTAGTTACGGCCCCAGACAGCCAGCCTCCTGGCGCTTTTCTCTACGCGGGCGATCTCCTTCTGCTCAGCCTGATGACGCTGACTGTCTGCCTCATCCTGCTCTGCCAGCGCCTGGCGGGCGGCGGAACAGGGCAGACGGAAGAAGTGCAGCGTGCGGTCACGCAAAATCCAGCTGCAGTTTGTGACGCGGTCCAGCAGCGCGCTGTCATGTGAAACCAGGATAAAGCTGCCATTCCAGCCGTTGAGGAAATTTTCCAGCCAGAGCAGGGCAGGCAGATCGAGATGGTTGCTCGGTTCATCCAGCAACAGCAGGTCGGGTTGCATAATCAGCGCGCGCGCCAGCAGCAGGCGCATATGCTGCCCGCCGCTGAGCGTTGCCGCCGTTTGCTGCTGCTGATCCGGCGCAAACCCCAGGCTGCTTAGCAGCGCTTCAGCGCGCCAGCGTTCCGTGCCTGGCTGACGCGTCGCGACGGCGTCCAGCAGGGTAGCGCCGGCGACATCCGATGGCAGATGCTGCTCAATACGCGCCAGCAGGCAGTTTCCGGCGGGCGTAACGCTGCCGTGGCTGGCGGCCAGTTCGCCGCTAAGCAGTTGCAGCAGCGTACTTTTGCCGGTGCCGTTATCACCCAGCAGACCGATGCGATCGCCTTTTTTCAGGCTGAAATGAATATCGTGGAAAAGCGTACCGAAGGCATTGTCAAAGCCAACAGCATGGGCGGAAAGTAATGTACTCATGTGCTTACTCACAAGTTGCAGACGTAATGACGCCTGACGTCAGAAAATCGCTGACGACAACCCGGTAAGCCGGAGAGAAGAGATCAGATTGTAGTAACTTCGCTCAGCACGGATTATCGCAGCACGAGTGCGGTAAAACCTGAGCGCAGCCAATCGCTATAAGCGTGTGAGTAAATAAACAATTCACACAATGGCATGGTAATCCTCCTTAATTATCTGCGGGTGAAAAGGTAGGGTGATAATAGTGCGGCCGGAAATGTTATGCCAGTGTTAATTACGCAGCGCAGGGTGCGCTGCGTCAGGAAACTATCAGGATTGATCAACCCAAATCAGTTTATCCGTGGGGAAGCCCAGCTGCTGTGCCAGCGCAAGATAGCGCTGTTTAACCGCAGAAGGCAGCGTGGGCTGACGTGATAAAATCCACATATAACTCCGGTCAGGCCCGACAACCAGCGCATACTGATAGTGCTCATCCAGGGCAATCACGTTGTAGCCGCCATAGAAGGGACCAAAGAATGACACTTTCAGCGCCGCCACGTCCGGACGCCCTGTGAAATACGCCTTGCCTTCGCTTTCACTCCACTCGCGTTTTTTCGGGTCGTAACCCCGGTTCAGCACGCTCAGCCCGCCGTCGCTGCGCCTGCCGTAGGTGGCAGTGACATGATCCTTGCCGCGTTCAAAGCGATGGTCAAGACGCGCAATTTCGTACCATTTGCCCAGATAACGTTCCGCGTCAAAGTTCTGCACCGGCTGTACCCCTTTCGGCGGCGTCGGTGATTTGCAGGCAACCAGCGTCAGGGATAAAGCCGTCACGGCAACCAAAGGCCAGATTTTCATCGCAACTCCTTAATACCTCGAATAATCCTTTAAGCAGTATAGTGAAGGTTTGCATTTTGGTGTGGCTGCCAGGTCAGTTGCGCCTGCAAGCCAAAAGCCTGAGCCAGCGTGGTGATTAAACGGGACGTCTGCTGCTGCAGCGCGTGCCGGTGCGCGGCGTCCTCTGCATACAGAATTCCGCTAATCTGCGCCTCCGGCGGTAACACATTCCAGCTGTTGCCGGCCTGAAACGCCATATCGGCGACGCCAGCGCGCTGCCCGCCCCGGCTACACTGCGCCGCCAGCGCCGCAATGATATGGCTGCCGGTGACAATCGCATCCAGACCTTCATGCGGCCGCGCCGCGTGCGCACCTTTGCCGCTGAGAATGAGGGTAAAGGCGTGCGTGTCTGAAGGCGATGCAGAAATATCCGTCATGTTCATCCTTGTGCAGGTCAGAGGAAAAGAAGCCGCCGGTCGGCACCGGTGATTTTTCACCGCGCCTGGCGTCAGAGGAAACAACTATTTCCTCTAAGCTTTACCGGAAAACGGATGAGGCGGCAGCTTTACTCCACGCGATGCACTGGCGCAGCCGGTGAGATTTCCTGCCCGCGCGCCGGTATAAAGTTTCACCGGCTGAGCGGAAAGCGCTTTCGTAACCCATTTCCTCTGCTTAACTCAATAGAGGTGCTGAAGAGGATGCGGATGAGTAAGCTGAAATCACTGGAACATGAAGGCGTACTGCGCGGATCGCTAATCAAAAGTATTACGCTTTCCTGGCTACTGCTGGTTATTGCCGTGGCAGGCATCAGCGCATGGACACTGCATGAAGACTGGAAGCAGACCGTCAGCCAGACGGAAGAGACCGCCATCAACCTGTCGCTTTCGCAGGCGCGGCAGGCAGAGGATACCTTTTTGCAAACCGAGCTTTCGCTGCGCGAACTGCAGCGCAGCGTTGAAGCGCAGCTCAGTAGCGGTATTGATGCACAGAGCCTGAGCCAGACCATGCGCGAGTTACAGCGTCGGCTGCCCCAGCTGCATGGGCTGTTTTATTATGATGCGCAGGGAAAGTGGATTGCCACCTCAGCGCTGAAGACGCCCGCCGGTATCAATAATTCTGACCGTGAATACTTTACCTTTCAGCGCAACAATCTGCGTAACAGCATCCATCCCGGGCCGGTGATTCGCAGTCGCACGACGGGCGAGCTGGTTATTCCGGTTTCACTGCGTATCAGCGATGCGTATCAGGGGTTTCAGGGCGTACTGCTGGCGACCATTCGCGTCGACTATTTCCGGCGCTTCTACAGCTATTATGAAATGGGCCCGCATGATGTGCTGGTGCTGATGCTGGCGGACAGTTCGGTACTTTATGCCCGGCCGATGCCCGATAGTTTTATCGGCAGGAATCTGTCGGCCAGTCCGCTGTTCAGCGAAATGCTGGCCAAAAACAGCCGCGGCAGCGGACAGTGGACTTCTGCGCTGGATGGAAAAAACCGCCTCTTTGGCTTTGCCAGTTCCGATCGCTATCCCCTGATCGTGGCGGCGGGGTATGACACGCGCGATCTGTTTCTGCGCTGGGCAAAAGGCCGCGTGCAGGATGTCCTGCTGAGTGTGGCGCTGCTGGGAATTATTGTGGCGCTGGGGCTGTACGTGATGCGCCAGGCGCGCCGCAGTCTGCGCTACCAGTGTGAACTCACCAGCCTGCGTGACGAGCTGAAACAGGCTAACAATACCCTCAACCGCATGGCACACCGGGATGCGCTGACCAACCTGGCTAACCGCCGCGAGTTTGATCGCTATCTTAATGAAACCCTGGCGACAGCACGCCAGCAGGGGACGCCGGTCGCGCTGGTCATGATCGATGTCGATTATTTCAAACGCTTCAACGATACCTATGGTCATGTTGCCGGTGATGCCTGTCTGCAGCGTATTGCATGGGCGCTGAATGCGCTGCCCATGCGCAGCAGCGATCTGGTGGCGCGCTACGGCGGTGAGGAGTTTGCCCTGATTTTGCCGGGAGCCGACACGCAACATGCCGGCCAGATTGCCGCCCGCGCCGCGGCAGCCGTGCGGGCGCTGCATATTCCGCATCAGACCTCCGGCCTGCCGGCGCAACAGGTGACACTGAGCGCAGGTTATGCCGCGTGGGTGCCGGTCGCGGCGCATCACACGGCGCAGGCGCTGATCGCACAGGCGGATCGGGCGCTGTATCTCGCCAAGCAGTCTGGTCGCGACCGGGTGCAGGCCGGTCAGGAGACCGCCTGAACCGGATGTTTTATGGTCTGAAGACAACTACAGGAGTAGACGATGAAAATTGCCTGTCTGGGATGGGGATCGCTGATCTGGAAACCGGACGCACTGCCGGTCGCCGGTGAATGGCAAACGGACGGACCGCTGCTGCCAATTGAATTTGCGCGTATTGGGGACGGCGGTGAAGTGGCGACGGCACTCTGCATCAACGCGGAACCGGTGCCGGTTCTGTGGGCGATGCTGACTGTCACCGATATCGCTGCCGCCTGCGCCGCGTTACGCGAGCGCGAAGCGATACCCGATGAGCGCTGTGACGGTGTGGGCATCCTGACTGCAACGGCGCACACGCCGGGCCCGCTGGCGGAGTGGGCACGCCAGCGCGCACTTGATGCGGTTATCTGGACCGATCTGCCGCCGCGCTTTCAGCACACTGAAGGCCTGATTCCTGGCTGCGAGGCAGTACTCGCCCATCTCTCCTCGCTAAGCGGAGAAACCGCCGCCCACGCCTTCGATTATCTGCGGCGCGTGCCGGCACAGATTGCCACGCCTTATCGCAGCCATCTGATGCGGCGTATCGATGAGCTGACCGCCGACCGCCCGTCAACGCACGCGTCTTGCGCGACGCCACCGGGCGCACATTCCGGTCAGCCTGCAAACTTAAGTTAACTTAATTTACGGTCGCATCCGGCTGCTCAGCTAAGATTTACTGTGTTCAGCCCTGACCAGCAGCGTTCCGCTGAACGGGTGATCAATACGGAAGGATCGCGACTAAAATGGCTGATCAACGTTGCGACGCGATCGGTCAGATGGCGTATGGTCTCAACCCCGATATAGACAAATTCATTGGCAGGCAAGGCAAAGCTTTGCCCTTTTTCACACACTACGCTGCGTGAAAAGCCGTTTTCCAGCATGGTATAAAGTAACTCTATCTGCGTATTTGCGGTCGGCTCTTTTAACTCGACCCGAATCGTGTAACTGTTCATGGCGTCACCTCGCATTACATTTAATTTAAGTTTACTTAAGTTCTGCGATGTCGCTCGCGAATCATCGCACAATAAGAATTATCTTAGGAAGCGTTTACGCAGAAAGGGGAACAGGGGCCTGTGTCACAACAGGAAATTAAAGATGCATATTATGTGCAACATACTTGCTTAACCTGCACGAAACCCTATAGTTGATGGTGACATTTCGTCCACCATGTCGTTATGGTGCCCTTTTACTTTTCCGGAATTATTGTGGACACACACGCAGCCGTATCCTCCCGGTTATCTGATTTAATTCAGCTGTTGATCAACAGCGAAAGTGATAGTCACGAGGCTGACGTTAAAGAAGAAATAACCGAAATGTACCTGCTGCTGGGCGCACTACTCCAGCGGACATACCAGTTAACCATCAGGCTATAACCCTCCAGCCCGCCCTGCAGGACAGGGCGGGTGAAGAGGGGGCATTTATTTTAAATGTGCTTTCAGCTCTGATGATGCCTGACTGATGGCAGTGCGTACGGCAGGTTCTTTACTCAGCGCATTCAGTAAACCGAAGTCATGAATCATGCCGTTGTAACGGGTGACTGTGACCGGCACGCCAGCAGCGTCCAGCTTGCGCCCAAAGGCTTCGCCTTCGTCACGCAGTACATCCAGTTCGGCGGTCTGAATCAGCGTCGGCGGTAAGCCAGCCAGCTGCGCTTCAGTGGCGCGCAGTGGCGAAGCCAGAAGGGTTTGCCGTTGGGCTGCAGAGGTTATGTAGTTATCCCAGAACCACTTCATCATGTTACGCGTCAGAAAATACCCTTCGGCAAACTGCCGGTAAGAAGGCGTATCGAAGCTGGCATCCGTCACCGGCCACAGCATAACGTCATAACGGATCGCCGGCGTGTGATTGTTTTTTGCCTGCAGCGCGACGGCCGCGACCATATTGCCGCCCACGCTATTCCCCACCAGCGCCAGTCGCTTACCGTCCACGCCAATTTCTGCGCCGTGTGCGGCTACCCATTTTGTGGCTTCATAAGCCTGCGTGATCGCAACCGGGTAATGCGCTTCCGGGGAAGGATCATAATTGACAAACACCGCAGCCGCGCCGGATTCATTGACGATATCCCGCACCAGGCGTTCATGGGTCGGAAAGTCTCCCAGTACCCAGCCGCCACCGTGGAAAAACATAAATACCGGCAACACGCCGTCAGCCTTTTCCGGTTTCACAATGGTGAGCCTGAGCGGTTTGCCCAGCACCGTGATGGTCTTTTCAGCAACCTGTGCGGGCGGTAACGCCGCGCCCTGTTGTGCGCCGGTCAGCACGGCGCGTGCATCCCGGGGCGATAGCGTCTCTAGTGGCTTACCGCCGCTGCCGTTCAGCGCTTTCAGGAAGGCGGCAACCCCGGTGGTCGGTTGCGGCGCATTCTCTGCCGGACTGGCCCAGGCGGCCGTCATCTGGCTGGCTAACAGTAACGCCGTTGCGGTGAGTTTCACTTTCATGGTCTGATTTCCTTGTGTTTGCTATTAAGTAGTGTGCTATTTAGTTTGGCGATAATGGCAGATGACATCCGGGTTGTAAACAATTAGATCGCGCGCTATTTAAAAGGAAGGCACAACCCGTTAATTCACAGGGAAGAAACCGGACAGCACAATTGTCCGGTCTGGTAGCAAAAGCAGGCGGCAGCTACGCAGTTGCTATTGAAAATCACAGCAGGCGCGCGCTGAAAGCTGGCTGCACGTGTATTTGCCGTTCGGGGCCGCGCCCGCTATGAAAAGCAGCGACTTTGCTTCAGGGTTTACCGCAATGTACTGACGATAGCGCTAGTCAAAAACGCCGTTGATCACGGCGGTGACAATCGCGGTGCTGAGCGCAATCAGAACCAGATCATCGCCAACGGCACGCCACTCATAGCCCGCATAGTGAGGTAAATCGTTAAGCATGCCGGCCGGCAACGCTTTCCTGGCGATACCGGGCGGTAAGCGCTTGCCGCGCGCGACATTTTTCGCAATTCCCGGCGGCAGCGAAGCGTAGCCTGTCAGCCCGTAATTTACCGCCAGCGCACGCGCAGCGGAGAAGCTAATGGCCGCTTCCGCCTGCGAAGGATCATCATGCTGTTTGCCTTTGCTGCGGCCATTTTCATGCCAGGCTTTGCCGTTATGCGGGCCATGCTGTTTGCCGTTATGGCCGGGGTTATCCTCATTTCCGCCACTGTTGCCGTGACCGGGATTGGCCAGCGCCGGCGCGGCAGAAAGCGTGAATGAAATGACCGCAGCCAGTGCGGTCTTCAGTAAGCGGGGTCTGTCCATGTCACTATCTCCTGAGGTTCAGGTGAGGTCATGGAGCGCCTTTCCGCAGGGCGCTCCGAGGGTAAATTCATCAAAGGTGATCTGCAGCCCTGCGCGTTGCGGCGTGCAGCCCATCACACCGACAAATCGCCGTTGCCTGCCCGGCCAGGGACACAGCCTGAGCAGTGGCCAGTGTTCGCCATCTGCTGAGTACTGAATGCGCAGCGCCGCATTTTCCAGCGTGGCGCGCAGCCAGAAAAGCCGTGGATCGCCCGGATAGACACCGGTAGACCAGTCAGACAGCGTGCGCGTCACCACGCAACCCATTGCCGGCTGGTCATCATTAAATTCAATGCCCGCTTTAATCCAGTGGTGCTCATCATCCAGCACCAGTAAGCCAGCCTGATCGTACAGCGCGGAAAAATCTGCCTGAACCCGCATCTGAACCGTGAAATCGTCCTCAACATAAAAACCAAAGGCATGGCCGGAATGACGCTGAAAGCCGTAATAGGTCTGCTGCCAGAAATCGGTTTCAGCGTCGGTCGTGAAGCGTAACTGAGTATCATCGCGCGACCAGACAGCAGGCTGGTTAATCCAGACGCCTCCTGCGGCGGTAAAAGACTGTATCGGTGTCATAGGCTCTCCGGCAGTGGCATGTTCCAGTGATAGCGCGCTTTACCTCCCGACCATGCCATGCCGCATAGGCCGTTTATTTCACTGAGGATAGCGCGGGTTTACCTGGGTATTCCCGTTGTGCGGCTCAAACAGGCTTCATCCTCAGCAGGCAAGCCTGGTATAGAGGGCAGCGTTTTCCGTTTTACTATTTTTATCTGCAGCCAGAAGAATTGCCACAGAGAGTGTGTGAGGCATGTCTGCTTGTTTGTACGTTGCCGGAGTGGAAGATAACAGCGCGCTGTTTATAGCCAGGTACTGACTTTACCCTGCGAAAGATCACACGCGGGGAATCTCTTTCGCCAGCGCCTGCAGCAACGCCCTGAGCCAGCGGGTGGCTTCGCGCTTACCGCTGCGTTTGTGGGTATAAATGTTGACCTGAAACGGAGGGATTTCAAATGGCATATCAAACAGCGCAATATCCAGCATGGGCAAGAGTTTTTCCGCTGCCAGGCGCGGAATAGCCATAATCAAATCGCTTTCAGCCACGATAAAAGGGGCGCTTAACATGGAAGGCGTTTTAAGCGCAATCTGTCGGGTTAATCCTCTTTGCCTGAGATAAAAGTCCAGCACGCCCTGCTGTTCGTTCCACGGTGTGACCACCAGATGGCGCGCAGCAAGATACTCTTCCAGGCTCAGTTGCGTCCGGCTTTTGTGGCTGATAACCACATAGCGATCTTCCAGCCAGGCAATCTCTTCCAGCTCGGGATGTGCCACATCTTCGGGTGAGCTAAACCCCAGCGCCAGATCCACTTCGCCCGCCAGCAGTTCTGTCAGCGCCGGACTATGCGGCAGATAGCGTAATTCGAAATGCAGTCCGGGCGCCACAGATTGCAGCTGACGCATAAGGGGCGGAAAAACGCAGAATGCAGTGAAATCGGTGATGGCAATCTGCAGGCACGCTGTGCTGGTGGCGGCGTCAAACGGTGTTTGCGGTGTCAGTTGCTGATTAAGCAGCGACAATGCAGAAGCGATTGATGGCGCTATCTGCAGCGCAAAAACACTGGGGCACATGCGATGGCCTTCACGATAAAACAACGGATCATTCAGGGTTCCGCGCAGTCGTGAAAGGGCATGGCTTAAGGCAGATGTGCTCATAGCCAGCTCTTCTGCTGCCCTGAGAACCGAGCCATGACGATAAATAGCATCAAAAACCGGTAACAGGTTTAAATCCAGGCGTCGTAACGACGGATGCATAATATTCATTATTCACTGAGGAAATTGCACTTAATTCAGATGACCTTACCTTTTATGATCATCGCCATCAATGATGAAAGCGTAAAGTGACAACAAGGCAGATTAAATGAATATCACGATCCGACCGGCCCGGGCAGAAGATGCCGCAGCGATTTTTGCCATGATTTATGAACTGGCCGTTTATGAACAGGCACCCGAGGAAGTTGTGACGACCGCGGAAGAGATACGGGAAACGCTGTTTCGTGCCGGAAGCCACACCGAGGCGCTGATGTGTGAAGTTGACGGCGCTGTCGCCGGCTATGCCATTTTCTTTACCAGCTACTCAACCTGGCTGGGCCGGAATGGCATTTACATGGAGGATTTGTATATTTCTCCGGCTTATCGCGGAAAAGGTGCCGGTAAAGCATTGCTGAAATATATTGCGCAGTGCGCGGTACAAAGAGCGTGCGGACGTCTTGAATGGAGTGTGCTGGACTGGAATCAGCCCGCGATTGATTTTTACCAAAGCATAGGCGCACAGCCGCAGTCTGAATGGGTGCGTTATCGGCTTGCCGGTGAAGCGCTGCATGCTTTCGCTGGCGAGGCAGGGGAGAGTGAAATCGTCCGACGTCAGGTAAACAGCATGTGAAACGGAGGGCATTTGCCTTATGCAGGAAAACGCAAACGAATAACGGCAGATTAAACCGCTTAATTCGCATCCGGCACATTTTTTCATTAATCCGGGGAAGCAAAAAAACCGCACATGAAATGAACCATGTGCGGCCAGAGTTTGCTGTGTGCTATTGATGCAATAAGAACCTGAATTGAAATCCCTTTCAGTGCTTCCTTGTTTGCTTATTTAATGCCAGCAGGTTAAATGCCTGACTGGCGTTAAGCTTTTCGGTTGCCTGTCTTTTGCCGGCTTTGCTGCAGGTTGTAAAATGATATCCTTTCTCGGTAATTTTTTTTCCTTCAAAACGGACGTGTCTTTTTCGTTTGAACAAAGCGGGCAGGCAGCCACACCCTTAAAGTGCGCCGCGGAGACCGTCAAAGCCTGGTTGAGCGTGTAGCAACTTCCGATAAAGGTCCGGCTGTCCACGGCAGGCAGATGGGCACAATTGCTCCGGTGAAGCAGCAGCCCCTGCAGATGATGATTGCTGATGTAATATTTTACTGCCTTGTACATACAATATCCTTCCAGTATCGATAAAGTGAAGATGATAAAGGTGATGCGTAAGGTGAGAAGCGTTCTCACTCGCATTCTTTTTTGAATGATTAAATTTGCAATAATGTTGCTATCCATTAATTTTCCCGGGCGAGAAAACTAATACGGATAATTTAAATTAAAATGAGAAAATTGCCACGCCTAAAATTAGTAGTTGCCGTGTTATTAAAATTAAAAATAAACGTTTCGGAAATGATCTGCCCGCTAAGTTGTTGATTTAGTATAAACGTATTTTTTGTTGAGTAACAGAGTTTATAACAGGTGCAGAAAAAGCCGGGGAAAATATACCAGATAAAGCTGAGTGAGAATTATTCATTTTAGCGATTTTTGCATCTTCATCAAATTTAATGACAGGATAAGCCAAATTTCCTTGAAAAATGCTGATGCTCTTGCACATTCGTTTTCAGGGTGAATAGCATCAAAATGTAATTATCGATGAATGAAATTAATTTGCCCGTGGGCGCTGCATTAACGCATCTGTCTGTCAGGCAATACGCACAGAACGGTGCGCATTCCCGGCTGCGCACAGACACCGAAACGCAACCCGCCCATACGGCGCCTCAGGCACGCTGTTGTGGCGCTTCTGCAGCGTGCTGTCGGTCATAAGCCTGACGGGCGAGTTCGATGGCGGCCCCCTGTTCTTTGGCCCACGTCACCAGTGCGACAAACGGCGCCTGCAGGGTGCGGCCCAGCGGCGTGATGGCATATTCGACCGCCACCGGTGACGACGCGATCACCCGCCGGCTGACAAGGCCATTGCGCTCCAGCCGGCGCAGCGCTTCTGTCAGCGCCTTGTGCGTAATGGGATCCAGGCGGCGTTTGATGGCGTTAAAGCGCGCTGGCTGCGTGCAAAGTACGGTCAGGATCAACACCGACCATTTATTTGCCACCTGTTCCAGGACCGGGCGCGTGCTGTTGATCTCTGCCAGCAGGGCCGGAATATCGTTCTCCATCAGGTTTCCTTGCATATATCTGGTATCGCTCAGGTGCGTAATTGACACTAAATATACGGAATATATCATCTGGCTTCCACCTCTTTCCGGAGTAGCTATGATGAAACTTGAAGGAAAAATTGCCCTGATAACCGGCGGCAGCAGCGGCATCGGGCTCGCGATTGCCTGTCGGTTCGTTCAGGAAGGTGCGCGGGTCTTTATTACCGGACGGCGCGAGGCGCAGCTGGCTGCGGCAGTGGCGCAAACCGGCGGTCGCGCAGAAGCGATTCCGGGTGACCTCACGCGCGCTGACGACCTTGCCCGCCTGTTTGACACGCTTCGGGTCCGGGCCGGTCGTCTGGATATTCTGGTCAATGCCTCCGGTGTAGCAGAGCATGCGCGTCTGGAAGAGAGCACCGAAGCCCACTTCGATCGCATTTTTGATCTGAATGTCCGGGCGATGGCCTTTACGGTGCAGCAGGCCGTTAACTGTATGGGTGAGGGTGGCAGCATTGTGCTGATTGGCTCCATTGCCGGTGGCATGGCCAATCCCGGCTACGGTGCTTACTCTGCCAGCAAAGCGGCGGTGCGCGCCTATGCCCGAACCTGGAGCCATGAACTGGCACCGCGTGGCATTCGGGTCAATACGCTCAGTCCGGGGCCAACCGATACGCCAATGTTTGATCAGGTCAGTGATGAAGTGCGGCAGGCGTTCAGCGCACAGATACCCGCCGGACGCCTTGCCAGACCGGATGAAGTCGCCGCTGCGGCGCTGTACTTCGCCTCGGATGAGAGCCGGTACGTGCAGGGTGCTGAACTGGTGATTGATGGCGGCATGACCGCCTGAATGAATTGTGCAGCGCGCCACAGCTAACCTGTCCGGTTGGAATACCCGGCAACTGCATGACAGCGCAGCAGAAATGACAGCGCGCCAGGCGGCGCGCTGATCGATTACTGTGCGTAGGCTTCAGTAGAAAGGGTAATTGTCACCTTGTCACCGACGGAAGGCACATATTTATCAAGTTTGAAATCCGAGCGGTTAATTTCCGTGGTGGCATCAAAACCGATTGCCTGCTTCTTCACCATCGGATGCATATCCTGTTTATTCAATACAGCATGCAGTACCACAGGTTTGGTAATGCCTTTCAGGGTCAGATTACCCTGTACATCATATTTGTTGTCGCCTTTGCTGACGACGCTGGTGCTTTTAAAGGTGGCTTGCGGGTATTGCTTCACATCGAAATAGTCTTTACCCATAAACTCTTCATTCAGCTTTTTAACATGGGTATCGATATTTTTAACCGGCAAGGTCACGTCAACAGACGATTGCTCCGGTTTGTCTTTATCGAAAACCAGCTTACCGGTGACATCCGAAATATCCGCAGAAGGATGGGAAAATCCGAAATGGTCCCATGAAAAAACAACGGAAGTATGCTGCGGGTCGAGATGGTATTCCGTGGCGGCCGCCTGAGAAACCGGAACATACAGCGCCGCACTGGCGAGAGTAATAAGAGCGGTTTTTTTGATTAAATTCATGACATTTCCTTTTTCATCAGAGTGTATCATTGTAGTCACAACCCCGGCGACAGTTAGTGAAATGATTTGTCAGAACCCTTCAAATTTTTTCAGTAACTTTATTATGGCTTTTTTATCATAGCATTATGCTTAAACCCTGCGTTTTTGTGCTAACAATAATCAGCGTATGACCGCTGAAGAAATAATTAATCACGCTGCGTAATATCTGGATTCATGATGGCCTCAGCGGCCATACCAGCACGGGCAAAACCGCGATTGCCGTTTTGCTGGCCGTATTACTCTGGCCGGCAGCGCCGCCGGCGGATTTTATCTGGCTGAAGTCTGTGCGTGATGGCACCAGACGCATCAGTCGCTGAAAAATAGCGCCTGAGGGGGCAATCACCACCCTATATGCAAACCAGATTGCCCGCATTCGCTTAAATAGTGCGGCGGGAAGGGCAGCAGCGCTGAAATAATCCTTTCACGCCTGCACGCGTTATTGGCTTTTTTATGCAGTGCTTTCCCGGATTCGGTATTTACCGCCAGAAAAACAGCCATTGTCATCAGGGAACATCAGCATTATCCGCCTGACCGGCGGCATAAGCCCCGCTATTTCATCCCGCGCGATGCCTGCCTGCGCAATATGCTTAATATAAAAAAGCATACGAAAATATGATGTTTTACCAATTCGTCTCTGTCACTCCACACTGAGCGCCATATTCATTACGACAAGGATAAGGCGCATGTCCTATCAACTGAGCCTGCTGGATAAATCACCGGTCGTTGCCGAAGAGAGTGCCAGTCAGGCGCTGCACCGCACCCTGCGGCTGGCGCAGCAGGCTGAAGCCTGGGGTTATCACCGTTTCTGGCTGGCAGAACATCACAACACCGAAGCGCTTGCCAGCCCGTCGCCTGAGTTGCTGATTGCCTGGATTGTCGGTCAGACCCGGCATATCCGCGTCGGATCGGGCGGGGTGATGCTGCAACACTACAGTCCTTACAAGGTGGCCGAAAATTTTAACCTGCTGGCATCGCTGGCACCGGGCCGTATTGACCTCGGCGTCGGCAAAGCGCCGGGCGGCCTGCCGCTCTCAACGCGCGCACTGCAACTGGGCGTCAGTCAGGCGGAAAAAGGCAGCTTTGCTGAGCAGCTTGCACTGCTGGAAAGCTGGCTCACGGTGCCGCCGGTGGGCGATGAAGAGAGCCTGCGCGCGACGCCACAGCCGCCGCGTCCGGCCAGTCGCTTTCTGCTGGGGGCCAGCATAGAGAGCGCACAGCTGGCGGCAGAGCGGGGCTGGCAGCTGGTTTTTGCCGCTCACCATAATGGCGATCCCGAGCTGATGCAGGCGGTGCTTACCACTTACCATCGGCTCAGTAACGGTCAGCGCGCGCTGGTGGCCGTGCAGGCAATCGTGGCGGATTCGCCGGCCGCTGCGGATCAGCTGACAGAGACGCTGCGGCTCTATCATGTGCGGGTGAAGGGCGGACAAAGTGTGAATGTGGCCAGCGTGGAGCAGGCCGAGCGCTACGTGCGGCAGGGCGGATATACCGACTACGTGATCGAGCCACGCACCCCGTCCTTGCTCAAGGGCACTGCGGCGCAGGTGCATGCCCAGCTGGCCTCGCTGCATCAGCGCTTTGGCATTGAAGAATTCATCATTGATACCCCGGTTGCGGAAGCGCGGGCGCGGGTGAAATCCCTTGAACTGCTGGCGACCCACCGCCTGGCTACAGCCTGAGACGCGGAGGCCGCATGACGCATGAGAGCGAACAGCAGCTGATTGACTGGCGCCGCGAACTGCACAGCTGGCCGGAATTATCTGGTCAGGAAGTGGAAACCACGGCACGGCTACGGCGCTGGCTGCAGCAGGCCGATATCCGCCTGGCGGATTATCCGCTGGAAACCGGCGTGGTTGCCGAAGTCGGACAGGGGAACACGCTGATCGCGCTGCGCGCTGACATTGATGCCCTGCCAGTGCACGAAGCCACCGGTCTCAGTTACCGATCGCGTAACAGCGGCGTCATGCATGCCTGCGGCCATGATATACACAGCGCGGTGATGCTGGGCGCTGCGCTGCAGCTGAAAGCGCAGGAAGATCGGCTGCCGGGCCGCGTGCGTCTGCTGTTTCAGCCGGCGGAAGAGAACGCTACCGGGGCGCGCAGACTGATTGGCGCAGGCGTGCTGGCTAACGTGCAGGCGATCTTTGGTATGCATAACGAACCCTCTCTGCCGGTTGGCCACTTCGCCACGCGCGCCGGGGCTTTTTATGCCAACGCGGATAAGTTCGTGGTGCGGGTACAGCCCGCGCCTGGTTCGGACAGCATTTTGATTGCCAGTCAGATTATTCAGGCACTGCAATCGCTGACCAGCCGCAGCTTTAACACGCTGGATAGCCTGGTGCTGAGCGTCACGCGCATTACCGCGCAAAAAGCCAGCCCGGCCGACGCCGGAGAAGCCGAATTCGGCGGCACGGTGCGCACTCATGATGCGCAGGTGCGCGCCGGGCTGGCGCAGCGCGCGCAGCAGATCGCCGAAGCGGTGGCGGCTGCCAGCGGAGCCCGTGCCACCTTCAGCTGGCATCCCGGTCCGCCGGTGCTGATCAATGACGCCCGCTGGGCGCAGTTCGCCAGTGAGGTTGCGCAGCAGGCTGGCTACCAGGTGCAAACGGCAGAACTGCACCTCGGCGGTGAAGATTTTGCCTATTACTTACAGCATGTTCCCGGCGCGTTTGTCAGCATTGGCAGCGCCAGCGCCTTTGGTCTGCATCACGGCGGATTCAATCCCGATGAAGCGTTGATTGCTCCTGCGGCCCGCTACTTCAGCCAGCTGGCGCAGCAGGCGCTGCAGCAGCTGGCGGCACGATGTCCCGATTCCCTTCTGAACTGATTACGTTTCCTTTACCTCCGGGCACGGCGCGACGGTTGATCGCCCGCTGTGCCACCGCACAAGAGAGAATGCTATGACTGCACGACAACTGCGACTGGGCACCATGCTGCATGGGGCATCCGGAAATATGTCCGCGTGGCGCCATCCGGCGGCTCAGGCGGATGCCAGCATCAGCTTTGACTATGCGCGCCGTATTGCGCGCAAGGCCGAGGCCGGCAAACTTGATTTTCTGTTTGTGGCCGACGGGCTGTATATCAATGAGAAGTCGATACCACACTTTCTTAACCGGTTCGAACCGCTGACGCTGCTCTCCGCGCTGGCCGGCGTTACCACGCATCTGGGCCTGGTGGGCACCGTCTCCACGTCATACAGCGAACCCTTCACCGTGGCGCGGCAGTTTGCCAGCCTTGACCATCTGAGTGGCGGCCGTGCCGGCTGGAATGTGGTGACGTCACCGCTGGAAGGATCGGCGAAGAACTTTTCCCGGCAGCAGCATCCGGAACACGCGCTGCGCTATCGCATCGCCGATGAGTATCTGCAGGTGGTGAAAGGACTGTGGGACTCCTGGGAGGGCGATGCGTTTGTGCGCGATAAAGCCAGCGGTCAGTTTTTTGATGCCAGCAAACTGCACACCCTCAACCACCACGGCGATTTCTTCCAGGTGCAGGGGCCGCTGAATATCGCACGCACACCGCAGGGGCGGCCGGTGATCTTCCAGGCCGGTGCGTCAGAAGACGGCCGCAGGCTGGCCGCGCGCCACGCAGACGCCATCTTCACCCATCAGGCGACGCGGGAAGAGGCGCAGGCATTCTATCAGGATGTGAAACAGCAGCTGGTGGCAAACGGCCGCGCGCCCGGCGATCTGCACATTTTCCAGGGCGTCAGCGTCATCGTCGGCGAAGATGCCGCAGAGGTTGAACACCAGTATCAGACCACCGCCGCGCTGGTATCGATTGAGGACGCGCTGAATTATCTGGGCCGCTTCTTTGATCATCACGATTTTTCGCAATATCCCCTTGATGCGCCATTCCCGGACATTGGCGACATCGGCCAGAACAGCTTCCGCAGCACAACGGATGAGATCAAGCGCAAAGCGCGCGAGCACGGCCACACCCTGCGCCAGGCTGCGCTGGAAGCCGCGACGCCGCGTCCGCTATTTCACGGCACGCCAGCGCAGGTGGCGGACGGGTTGCAGCACTGGTTTGAGAGCGAGGCCACCGACGGCTTCATTATTCAGGGCGGAACGCCGGATACCTTTGAACGCTTTGTTGACCAGGTGATCCCCATTCTGCAGGCGCGCGGCCTGACGCGCACGGCCTATCCCGGCAACACGCTGCGCGCCAGCTTTGGCCTGCAGGAGCCGCGAAATCAGTTCACACAACAATAACCACGAGAAAATATGATGCAGAAGAAAACCCTGATGATGCTGCTGTTGCTGGGCCTGAGTGGTGCAGCCAGCGCGGAAGACGTGGCGCTGAATGGGCAGGCTGTCAGCCTGGCCGCCAACAAAGTCCCGGTCAATACGCCTGCAAACCCGGCGGCCGTGGCGCAAATCCCGGCGGGACATCGTTTTGCCGTGCCCGGTGCCTTTACCGTTGCGGTGGCGGCACAGAACTCGCCGCCGCTGACCGTGTTCAGCGACGACAATAAAACCCTGCTGGGCAGCGAAGTGGATATCGCCCGGCTGGTGGCCGATAGCCTGGGCCTCAGACTCAACGTGGTCCCCACCTCATGGGAAGACTGGCCGCTGGGCGTTGCCTCCGGTAAATACGATGCGGCGATCAGCAACGTGACGGTGACCAAAGATCGTAAAACGCGTTTTGATTTCGCCACGTACCGTAAAGACTCCCTGGGCTTCTACGTCAAAACCAGCAGCCCGATTACCTCGCTGAACAAAGCAGAAGATATCGCCGGGCTGCGCATCATCGTCGGATCCGGCACCAATCAGGAGGCGATTCTGCTGGCGTGGGATAAAGCCAATCAGGCAAAAGGGCTGAAACCCTTTATTCCGGTTTACACCAAAGATGACGCGGCACAGACGCTGGCACTGCAGTCCGGCCGGGCCGATGCCTATTTCGGTCCGAATGTGATTGGCGCGTGGAAAGCCGCGCTTACGCATCAGACGCGGCGGGTGGGCAGCGTCGATGGCGGCTGGCCAAAAGCCGCCCACATCGCGGTCACGGTGAAGAAAGATAACGGTCTGGTACAGCCCATTAATACCGCGCTCAACGGTGTGATTAAAAACGGTGATTACGACAAAGTGCTCAACCGCTGGGGGGAAGGCGTGGAGCGGCTCGATCATTCTGAAATCAACCCGCCCGGACTGGGCGATTAAGGAGGCACCATGAGCCAGCAATTTTTCCGCGAAGTGTCGCCGGAAGCGCCAGAGCTGCAGCCGATTCTGCACGGCCTGTTTGGCGAATACGCCGCGCGCTACGGTGATTTTTTTCAGCAGCATAACGAAGCCGAACTGACTGAATGGTATCTGCCGCCGCGCGGGCTGTTTATCGTGCTGGAGCGGGACGGCGACATCATTGCGATGGGGGCCTACAAGCCTTACGACAGCGTCACCGCAGAGCTGAAACGTATCTGGACGCGCGGTGACCTGCGCCGCCAGGGGCTGGCGCTGCTGATTCTGCAGGAGCTGGAGCGCCGTGCGCTGCGTGCCGGCTACCAGCGGGTCTATCTCACCACTGGCTTCCGCCAGCCGGAAGCCGTGCAGCTTTACATCGGCCACGGCTATCAGCCGCAGTTTGAACTGCGTGACGATATGGAAGTGTACGGGCAGCCCCCGCATGATGGACGGCTGCGCTTTCTGAAAGTGATTGATGTACACAGCGAAGCCCGCGCCAGCTAAGGAGAGCCAGTATGCACCATGACACACGCTTAACGGTTGTCCCCGCGCGCTATCCGGCGCGCATTGTCGGGGCTGGCGTTGCTCTGTTTATCCTTGCGGCAGTGATCGATTCCATTGCCTTTAATCCGCGCTGGGAGTGGGCAGTGTTTGCCCGCTGGTTCTTTGACCCGGTCATCCTTAACGGGCTGGGCCAGACGCTGCTGCTGACGCTGTGCGGCACGGTGCTGAGCCTGATTTTCGGCGGTTTGCTGGCGCTGGCGCGGCTCTCCTCCTCCTGGCTGCTGAGCACGCTGGCCTTTGGCTATATCTGGCTGTTTCGCTCGCTGCCGCTGATCGTCGTGCTGATTATTCTGTATAACTTCTCGTACCTCTACGACACGCTGTCGTTTGGCGTACCCTTTACCGCGCTCTCCTGGGGCCATTTCCAGACCATTAACGTCCTGGGCCAGTTCCCGGCGGCGGTGATTGGATTAACGCTGGTGCAAAGCGCCTACAGCGCGGAAATTATTCGCGGCGGCTTTCTCGGCGTCGATCACGGTCAGTTTGAAGCAGCTTCAGCCCTCGGGCTTTCATCGTCGAGGCGGACGTTTCGCATCATTCTGCCGCAGGCGCTGCGCGCGATTATTCCTACCACCTTTAATGAGATCATCAGCCTCGCCAAAGGCACCTCAATGGTTTATGTGCTGGCGATGCCTGAACTGTTTTACACCATTCAGATGATCTACAACCGCACTCAGCAGGTTATTCCGCTGCTGATGGTGGGGGCCGCCTGGTATCTGATCATCACTACGGTTCTGTCGCTGTTACAGCACAGCGTGGAACGCTGGCTGGCTCGCAGCGTGAGCCGGGAACCTCAACCGTCGCGCTGGCGTCAGTGGCGCAATCGTCCTGCTAACGAGGAGCTTTCTCATGTCCGAAGCCATTGATTACCGCCCGCAGCACACCACCGGCGCCATCAGCATTACCGGCGTCAGCAAGTCATTCGGCCGGCACAAAGCGCTGGATAATGTCTCTCTGGCGCTGGCGCCAGGATCGGTCACCGTGATTCTCGGTCCATCCGGTTCCGGAAAATCCACGCTGCTGCGCACCATTAACCATCTGGAACGCGTTGATGAGGGTTTTATCCAGATTGACGGTGAGTACATCGGTTATCAGCGCCGGGGCGACAAACTCTATGAGCTGAAAGAGAAAGCCATCCTGCGGCAGCGCATCAACGTCGGTTACGTGTTTCAGAATTTTAATCTGTTTCCGCATCTGACCGTGCTGGAAAACCTGATTGAAGCGCCGGTGGCCCATCGGCAGCTGTCGCGTCGGGCGGCGATCGACCGCGCCGGAGAACTGCTGGACATCGTCGGGTTACGCCATAAAGCGGACGCCTGGCCGCGCCATCTTTCCGGCGGACAGCAGCAGCGTATTGCCATTGCGCGTGCGCTGATGCTGAACCCGCGCGTTATGCTGTTTGATGAGCCGACATCGGCGCTCGACCCGGAGCTGGTGGGCGAAGTGCTGGATGTCATCAAAAAGCTGGCGCGTTCGGGCACCACGCTGGTGATTGTCACGCATGAGATTGGCTTTGCGCGCGAAGTCGCAGACAACGTGGTGTTTATGGTGGACGGGCGGGTGGTGGAACAGGGCAGCAGCGGACAGGTGCTGAATCAGCCCCGGCATGAGCGAACCCGACGTTTTCTGGCGCGGGTGCTGTCATGAGGCGTTTTCGTTCTGTCGCCCTGATGGTGCTGATGCTGAGCGCGCCAGCGCTGGCGGCCGAGCGGCTGAACGCGCAGGACAATGAAACGCCTGTCCACATTGCGGCCAACCCGCAGGCGATCGCGAAGATCCCGCCGGGATTCCGTTTCGTGACTCCCGGCTATCTGACGGTGGCCACCTCGGCCAGCAATGCACCACCTATCGGCCTGTGGGCATCGGATAACCGCACGCTGACAGGCAGCGATCCGGATATCGCCCGCCTGCTGGCGGAGAGTCTGGGGCTGAAACTCCGGCTGGTGCCGGCGGCGTGGGAAGACTGGCCGCTGGGCATTAGCGCGGGCCGCTACGACGTGGCAATGTTCAACATCGCCGTGACGGAGGAGCGCAAAAAGAAGTTTGATTTTGCCACCTATCGTGCGGATAACCATGCCTTTGCGGTGAAAGCCGACAGCCACATCACCTCGATTTCGCGGCGTGAAGACATCGCCGGTAAGCGCATTATTGTCGGTTCCGGTACCAATCAGGAGAAAATCCTGCTGGGCTGGGATGCCAGAAACCGCGCTGAAGGCCTGGCCCCGCTGCAGCCCATTTACCTCAGTGATGATGCTTCGGCCACGCTGGCGCTGCTTTCCGGCCGCGCTGACGCAACGTTCGGGCCGCAGGCCACCGCAGCGTGGAAAGTGGCTTCCCGTGGTCAGACGCGCATCGTCGGCCACGGCCCGTATCGCGCCTGGGTGGCGGTAACCACCAAAAAGGGCAACGGGCTGGACGCTGCATTACAGCAGGCGATCAATGGCGCCATCGCCAGCGGTCAGTATCGTCAGGTGCTGACCCGCTGGGGTGAGCAGGAGGAAGGTGTGACAACGTCACAGCTGAACCCGCCTGGCATTGTTTATCCGTAAACCCAGGGCATGACCGGCAGGCACCGCGGGATGCGAGACTGGTTCTTACCGCCCGGCAGGGGGGGGTAATCCGGCGGAGGTTCACTGTCAGCGGGCACCGCGCCCGGGCCGGTGCCGTTCTGACGCGCCAGGCGTTACGCCTGCGGCGGTGGGATGGCGTGCGCCCGTCTGTTCGTTGCGGTTTTGCACCCGGAAGTATGGCGTTTTCTGGCAGGGAGTCGTGCCGCTCAGGCGGCCCCGACGGACTTTTTGATCCAGCTGACGGCTTCCTGCGCAGGCAGCGGTCGGGCAAAATGGTAGCCCTGAAACAGGTGGCACCCTTTATTACGCAGATGTTCAAAATACTCTTCGCTCTCAATGCCCTCAGCCAGCACATTCAGGCCCATGGCGCGTGAAAGCTCAATGGTCTTGTGCACAATAATCGCCGCTGAGGTGTTTTCGAAGATATGCATAATCAGGGATTTATCGATTTTAATGTCGTCGATGGCAAAATCGCTCAGTGATTTCAGCGAAGAGTATCCGACGCCAAAATCATCAATGGCCCATTTCACCCCCAGCTGGCTAAAATGGCGGATAACATTGCTGATGCGCGGCTGATCGTAAATAAACGTGGTTTCGGTAATTTCAAACTTAAGCCGTTCCGGCCGGATTTTATAATGCGACAGGGTCAGCAGCGTCTCCTGGGTAAAGTCGCGATGCATCAGCTGCAGCGGACTGATATTAATTGAGAACAGCAGCTGCTGACCGGGATAGTCGCGATCCCACGCTTCCATCTGCTGCAGCATATGTTCCAGCACCCAGCGGCCTATCGGAATAATCAGCCCGCTTTTTTCCGCTACCGGAATAAATACGCCAGGTGCAATAAACCCCTTCACCGGATGCTTCCAGCGTAACAGCGCTTCAAAGCCGATCAGTCTGCGTTCACTGTCCACCTGCGGCTGATAGTAAATTTCCAGCTGATTATGTGCGATGGCATCCGCAAGATCGCGCTTAATTAAATCCGTTTCCGAATAATTACCGCGATAGGTAAATACCGTCAGCAGCAGGGCACTCACCGGAATAAAGCAGTTCACAAAATAGAAGCCGGTCTCCTGTGGAATATTCAGCAGAAAACGGCCATTTTCCCAGATGAGCCCGGTACTGATAAAAAACAGATAGACGGCCAGGCAGATCAGCGGAAACACCCGACTGAGATACACCGATTGCAAACGCAATACCAGCGCCGCACCCGCCGTCAGCGCAATCAGGTAATTGTACTCAGAATGTTTGCCACTGAGGTGCTGATTATCCAGCAGAAAAAGCAGCACGATGATGCCGAGCAGCGCATGCGTAATAATATATAAATTGCGTGTCAGCCCGTTACTGAAGGCGGCCAGCGAAATGTAGCCGCCCAATAACGTGCTGAAGAGATACAGGCCGAAGAGGGTGAAATTATCACGTCCGAAATTAACTAGCAGCATATAGCAGCCAGCCAGAATGCTGGCGACACCGGCAATCAGTAATGTCAGCCGCAGTTTCTTTTCCGGGCTGTCACCACGCAGGATGAAGGGCAGGTTTCTTAAGCGTGTGTATCCTGACATCACATAAGAGATCATCAGCAGTTTCCGGTTTTATTGTCATCATTATTTCATGTTTGCCCGCGTTATTTTAAGGGTAAGCGAGACGGCTGTCACAGACGTTTTTTTTAAATTTATTGGTTCGCGTCTCGTTTTCAGATTTGCTTTAAATACACCGATTGGCCTGTCGTAAATATTTATGGCGCTATATTTAGCGGATGTGATGCAGCACAGCTGACGCCACGCAGCGATATGACCTGGCCGGGATTGTTTCTACCTTATGGCCGCCCCACAGGGTAGAATGCCAGGCGGGCTTTTTACCGAAATGATGATGACGCTGGCCTTACATACCGCTGCTTAATCTGACGACCAACCATAAGCATACTGATCGCAATGAAAATTCGCTTCTTATCTGCCAATGAACTTAAGCTGGCTGAAGTGCGTACCATCCTTGAACCGGTGGGCGTGGACGTTGTTCCCATCGCACGACGTATTGAAGAAATCCAGACTGAAAATGAGGTCGAACTGGTGCGCGATAAACTGACTAAAGCGTTTTCCATTATTGGCCGCCCGTTGTTTGTTGAGCATACGGGGTTATATCTGGATGGTCTGAACGGTTTGCCGGCCGGCCTGACACGCATCTTCTGGAGCCGCCTGAATGCAGAACGCTTTACCAAACTGGTCCGCGGTCTGGACAGTGCCAGCGTCACGGCAAAAACGGTGCTGGGCTATTGCGATGGCCGGAAAATGTATCAGTTTGAAGGCGAACTGCGCGGCACCATTGCGCCGCAGCCTGCCGGGCCGCGCGAATTTCAGTGGGACTGCGTGTTTATCCCGGAGGGCCACACGCAGACGTTCGCTGAAATGGGGGAACTGAAAAACGAGATCTCCATGCGCCGTATTGCGCTGGACCGCTTCGCGACCTTTCTGAAAACTTCACGGGGCCTGGCATGAAACCGGAACTCAAGCGCGCCTATGACGCCGGAAAACTGATTCTGTTTGCCGGGGCGGGGATCTCCCGCAACCTCGGGCTGCCGGAGTGGCATGAACTGATTGCGCACCTGGCGAACGAACTGGGCTATGACCCGAAAATCTTCAATACCTACGGCACGCATCTGTCGCTGGCGGAATATTATAAGCAGCGCAAAGGGTCGCTGGGCCCGTTGCGCAGCTGGATGGATCGGGAGTGGCACCGGCCTGACATTGACGTCCGCAGTTCGGAAATCCACACCATGATCACTCAGGGCAACTTTTCCCGCATTTATACCACTAATTACGATCGCTGGCTGGAGATGGCGCACGAAGCGCATAACGTGCCTTACAGTAAGGTGGCGAACGCGGCCGATCTTGTCTCCCTGACCGAAGATAAGCGCCATATCATTAAACTTCACGGCGATTTTGACGACGATACCTCGATCGTTCTTGACGAAAGCAGCTACTTTGAACGCCTCTATTTTGACTCGCCGCTGGATATCAAACTGACGCACGATGTGATGGGGAACTCGGTCCTGTTTGTCGGCTACAGCATCAGCGATTTCAATATCCGCCTGCTGTTCTATCGCCTGACGAAGATGTGGGGCCGCACCGGTCTGGCGACGGCACGGCCGAAATCCTATCTGTTTACCAACCGCAACAACCCGGTGGCCAAAGAGGTGCTGGGGCAGTGGGGCATTGAGATGATCGTGTCGGAAGAGGACGACCCGCGTAAAGCGCTGGCCGCTTTCCTGCAGGAACTGCTGGCGTAATGCGCTGCTGCGCTTGCGCATCCATTCCGATCAATTTATACTGTATATAAACACAGTAAACGAGGTGCATCATGGCAGTCGAAACCAAATATGTTGTGGTCAGAAAGGGTGAAGAGAAGATGACGTTTGCCAATAAAAAAGACGCAGATGCCTGGGACAAAATGCTTGATATGGCCGATGCGTTCACCGACTGGCTGCAGCAACATCAGCCAGAGATGAATGAAGCGCAGGCCGAAGCGCTGGGTATGCTGCTGGCAGAACAGAAAGAGGCTGTTCAGCATATTCTGCGCACCAGCAAACTGCCAGAATCTGCTCCCGCCGCGGCGACAGACGACGCCAGCGCTGCCCCGGAAAAGAAAGTGCGCGCTGTTAAAGCGGCCTGATGCTGCCGGCATTGCGCGCCGTCCTTCCCGACGGCGTGCGACGCCAGCGTCAGTATTTCACCTGGTAACGCGTACTGCGTCCGCCGCCGGGTAATTTCTCCAGGCACCCCTTTTCCACCAGTTCCGCCAGATGGCGTGTGGCGGTGGCCTTACTCACTTTTGCTACCTTCTGATACTGGCTGGCGCTGATGCCTGCCGCAAAACCCTGTTCACCGCCATCCAGCAGGCGATTCAGCACCCGCGTCTGTTCGGCATTCAGCTCTGCAGAATTATGCTGCAGCCAGAAACGCGCTTTGTTTTGCATACGCGTGACGGTGGCCAGTGCCTGTTCCAGGCTGTCATCCAGCACCTCCAGAAACCAGACCAGCCACGCGGTGACGTCGAGCGCGCCGCGCTGCGTCTCCTGCAGAATGCGGTAATAGTCGGCGCGTCGGGCCAGAATCGACGCTGACATCGCGTACAGGCGAATGCTCTGACTATCCGCCTGCGCCAGCGCCAGGTCCGTCAGCGCGCGCGTGATACGCCCGTTGCCATCATCAAAAGGATGCAGCGTGACAAACCACAGGTGACAGAGCGCGGCGCGCAACAGCGGGTCCAGCAGCACATCATCACGACTGTGGTTAAACCAGTCGATAAACGCCGTCAACTGCTGCTCCAGCCCGTTACGCGGCGGTGCCTCAAAATGCACTGTCGGCCGATCAATACGCCCGGACACCACCTGCATCGGCTCGTCACCGCGCAGCATGCCAACGTTGAGTCGCTTCAGTGACCACTCGCTGGCCGGAAACAGCCACTGATGCCACTGAAAGAGGCGCGTCAGGGTCAGCGGCTGTTCGCGCTGGGTAATGGCATCCATCATCATGGTAGCCAGACCTTCTGAGCGCTCGGACACCGGATACGGCTGTGCCAGTGAAACCCCTAAGCGGCGCGCCAGCGAGGATCGTACCGACTGCGCGTTAACCCGTTCATCTTCAATGGCAGACGAAGAGAGGATATTGGTCAGCAGCGTATCCAGCGTCTGTGCATCACTGTCATCCGCCACGCTGGCGCGGCCCAGCAGCATGCCGCGCTTTTGCTGCAGCTGGCGCAGAAGCGGTAAGAGCTGTTTTTCCTGCCAGCTGAAGTGCGGCCAGTCAGGCTGCTGCCAGATCCACATTGATTGATGCCTCCAGAGCCGATTTCGGTCACGGTACGGTTTGCCTGTTGAGCCGAATAAATAGCTTAATCGGCTCAATGAATGAGCTGAATATTAGCGGTTATTTGGCTCACAGGCCAGTGAAATCAGGAAAGGTGAGGCAGGCGCATCCCGGCTCGGCCGGGATGCTGAGAGGAATCAGTGCGAGAACAGCGTGAAGGTGCCGGAATAATAGCTGACCATCCAGGCCACGTAAGCCAGCCATATCACCAGTAACCCCGCCAGACGCATTTTACCTGTCATGTTTTTATCCTCGTGTGATGCGGCGCATACGCCAGTGAGGAATAAGCTGACATCAGCGCGACAGAGCGATCTTGCGCCAGATCAACATCGCGTCAATTGGCGTCTCTGCTGCACTAAAAAGCCGGCGGCGGTGAGGCAGATCGCGAAACGTCCTTTGTTACCGCTTCAGCCAGGCGGGGCTATCAAGTTATCCGCATCCGGGCCGATAGAGATCGACAGGACGGCAGCTGCACATGGAGTGATTCATTTTTGCGAGAAAAGTGTCAACTCCAGGAGCGCCAGCATGGCCACGAACACCTTAAAAACAAAAAAAATGAGCACCCGTACGCAAATGCTGCTGACGGGCGCGTTAACCATCACCCTCGGCTTTGCCGTCACCATTGGCGTGCTAAGCTGGCAATCCAGCCGCGAGCAGAAATCTCTCGCGGAAAACTACCTGCAGCAGATCGCACAGACGCAGGCGCTGCAAATTCAGCAGGAGCTGAGTTATGCCCGCGATGTGGCCCACAACCTGGGGCATAGCCTGATAGCGCTGCCGGAGGCCGGCATCACCGACCGCAAGGCGGGTGATAAGCTGATACAGTCGGCACTGCGCGATAATCCCGATTACCTCTCCGTCTCCGTGATCTTTGAAGAGAACGCGTTTGATGGCCGCGATGCAGAATTTGCCACGCAGCCGGGCATTGCACCCAAAGGACGCTATGCGGTGTTTGTCGATCGCGACGCCGCCGGCACATTCAACATGCATCCGCTGACCTCCATCTTTACGCCGGGCCAGGGCGATTACTATCTGGTCCCGCAAAAGAGCCAGAAGGACACGCTGATCGAGCCTTACAGCTACGCCTATAACGGCGTGCCGACGCTGCTGACGTCGGTAGCCGCGCCGATTGTCAGTAAAGGCAAGCTGCAGGCGGTGGTGACATCTGATATTTCACTGGCGTCGCTGCAGGATAAAGTCAATAAAATCAAACCCTGGGAAGGTAGCGGCTATGCCATGCTGCTCTCCAGCGCCGGTAACGTGGTGTCTTATCCGGATAAAAGCCAGGCCAGCAAACCGTGGAAAGGCGATACCCATCATTTCAGCAGTGCGGTGGTTGAACAACATGACGCCCTGCTGGGAGAAGATGCGCTGGTGACCTGGCAGCCGGTGGTCATCGGCAACAGCGATCTGAAGTGGTATCTCGGCGTGGTTGCACCGGTCAGTAAAGTGATGGCCGCGGCGCATCGGCAGCTGATTAACGCGCTGATTCTGATGGTTATCAGCATTCTGGTAGTCAGCGCGCTGCTGGGGCTGGTATTCAGCCGGAAAGTGCTGAAGCCGATTGGCGGTGAGCCGCGGGAAGCCGTCAGCGTGGCGCTGGCCGTGGCGGATGGCAAACTCGACAACGTCATTACGCTGAAAGCACAGGATAACAGCAGCCTGTTCTACGCGCTGCACACCATGCAGAATCAGCTGCGGGATATCGTCGGGCAGATTCAGGATGCCAGCGCCTCGGTGCGGCAGGGAGCGGGCGAAATTGCCAGCGGCAACCTCGATCTCGCTTCACGTACCGAACAGCAGGCTGCCGCGCTGGAGCAAACCGCTGCCAGCATGGAGCAGATCACTGCAACGGTGAAACACAACGCCGCCAATGCGCATCAGGCCACTACGCTGACGGAAAATGCCACCCGCATTGCCAGCCGCGGTGAGGTGCTGGTGGGTGAAGTGGTACAGACTATGGCCCAGATAGACGACAGCGCGAAGAAGATCGGCGACATTACTGCCATCATCAACAGCATCGCCTTCCAGACCAACATCCTGGCGCTGAATGCGGCAGTGGAAGCCGCACGGGCCGGCGAACAGGGCCGCGGCTTTGCGGTGGTGGCCTCAGAAGTGCGCAATCTGGCCCAGCGCAGCGCCGACGCCGTGAAAGAGATCGCGGCGCTGATAGAAGAGTCGGGTCAGCGCGTGGGCAGCGGCGTACAGCTGGTGCAGGACGCAGGCAAAACCATGCAGGAGATGACGCAGGCGGTGAGTTCCGTACGCGCCATCATCGGGGAAATTGCCACGGCCTCCGACGAGCAGGCGCAGGGCATCGGTCAGGTGACCATTGCGGTCAACGAGATGGATGGTACCACGCAGCAAAACGCCGCGCTGGTGCAGCAGATGTCGGCCGCTGCCAGCTCGCTGGAAGATCAGGCCGCCCAGCTGGCGCTGACCGTCGGGCGTTTTCAGCTAAGCTGATAGCCTTCGGTCAGGTAAACCGGGTAAAGTCGTGGCCTGCGTGCCACGATTTACCTTACCCGGAGCCAGCGATGTACCGTCATGACCTGCTTGAGTATGTTCAGCAGCATTATCAGATTGCGCCGGATTTCCCGTGGAAAAAGCACAGCGACTACGCGGTGCTGCGCCACCCCCGACATCGCAAATGGTTTGCGCTGGTGTTTCCGCTCGAACCCCACAAGCTGGGGCTGCCGCCCGGGCCGCCGCTTGATGTCATCAATGTTAAAACCCGCCCTGAACTTTCCGGTTCGCTGCGCCTGCAGCCCGGCGTCTTTCCGGCTTATCATATGAATAAAGAACACTGGCTGAGCCTGACGCTGACGCAGGGGCTAGCCGATGAGGCGATTCTGGCGCTGCTGGATGAGAGCTTCCGCCTGACGTTTTAGCACTGTGCCGGGCAAACAATCACGCACGGTACAGGCCGGAAAACGCCTGGAGAGGATGCGATGGATCTGTTTATGTTTTATGTGGGTGGCAGCGCGGGCAAAGCGAATATTGAAGTGCATGACATTCAGTTTGTCGCTGCGCGCAAGCCCCGGGAAGCCTGGCCGGCGCTGCGTGAAGCCTGGTTTGGCGACGCTGATAAAATTCATATTGATGGCTATGCGCGGATCACCTGGGCGGACGGTTACCGGGTGATGCTGTCAGAGAAACCGGAAAAAAGTGACCGGCGGCTATTTTTCGTTAATGTCGGTGCTTATCATCCCGCCTCGCTGGCTGAACGCCACGCCTTTGATCTCTTCGTGGCGAAAAACGCCAGAGAGGCCAAAGCCAAAGCGCTGGCAACGCTATTGCCGGGGGCGAACCATCAGCACAAAGACAACCTGGCCGCCGTTGATGATTGCCTGCTGCTGGATAAAATCGGTGACTGGTATGTCACCCTGACGCCCCAGGCGGAGGGAGAACCGCTCCGGCCAGCGTGGCAGGGCTATCAGCCGATTGGTCTCAGACAACGTTCATAACGCGTACCGCAGAAAGCACACCATAAGGAGCCGCTATGTCACCACAAATTGGCGTGGGCGTATTAATTTTTCGCGCCGGGAAACTGCTGCTGGGGCAGCGCAGAGGCAGCCACGGTGCGGGGACCTGGTCCACCCCTGGCGGGCATCTGGAGTACGGTGAAACGCCTGACGATTGCGCGCGACGCGAAGCCGCAGAAGAGACCGGCTTGCGCATCGGCAGCCTGAAAAATGGCCCCTTTGTCAGTAATCTGTTTCCGGAAGCCGGGAAGCACTACATTACGCTGCTAATGGTGACCCACGACGCCAGCGGGGAAGCACAGCGGCTGGAGCCGGAAAAGTGCGCAGGCTGGCAGTGGTTCGCGCCAGAGGCGCTACCGGCACCGCTGTTTGCCCCGCTGCAGAGCATTATTACGCGTGATGGTCTGGCGGCGCTGCAGGCGCTGGCGCAGCCGGCAGGGCAATAATCGCCTCTATCTCTATTTTCAAATCGGGCGAAAACAGCTGTGCGATCTGCACCAGCGAACTGGCAGGCAGGTGATCGCCGTAATGCCGGAACAGCACCGCGCGCAGTGCATCGATATCGGTAAAGGAGGTGACAAACAGCGTGACTTTAACCAACTGCTGCAGCGAGGTGTTCTCCTGCGCAGCCAGCAGATGTAACTGCTGAAAGATCGCCTCCGCCTGGGCCGCCATATCCGCCTGCTGCGCCGCTGTGCCAAACGCGGTGAGCCCGGAAACATACAGCGTATCGCCATGCCGCACGGCGTGAACATAGGGCGCTTTCACCGCCCCCAGTTGCGGATAGTTTTTACGAACCAGCATACCGACTCCTGTAAGGGTAATACCGCGCCAGAGGCGCAGCCTTTACTGCGGTGCGGCGCAAAGCAATGCGCGTGAAATCACCGCGTCCGGCATCATCTGTCTGATGCCCTGTTCCAGCATATCACCCGCCTGTTGCAGCGCCTCTGCCGGCATCGCCGGTAAGCGCTCCAGCACGAACCACATCTGCGGCTGTCCGGTGCTCAGGCGGGTGCGCACGCCCTGACGCCAGTTCCAGCGGCGACAGGTCACACCGGCGTCATCCCGCCAGATCACTTCGCCGGCTTCCGGCGATTCCAGACTGACTTCGCCCGCTTTCATGGTGTCAAAAACCTCGCTGCCGCTGGCGCGCGTCAGGCGCGGCTGGCCGACGTAAGCGGCGATGTTTTCGCCCCCGACCGGCACAGCAAAACGGATGCTGACGGCATTGTAAAGATCGACAATTGGATCCATTGACGGCAGGCTGCCGTCGCGCGCGACCCGTTTACGCAGCGCTTCCGCAGAGCAGGGGGTGCGTTTGGGTTTCGCCCCAAAGCGGCAAAATACCTCTGCCCACGCCGCCAGATGCGCTTCGGCCCACGGAAAATCCTGCTGCTGCAGAGCCGCACAGGCCTGCGCCAGAGCATCCCGCCCTGTCTCCGGGTGCCGGACCGGCGCGGCCTGCACCTGCAAACTTAGCGCGCTGAAGCCGGGGGCGAGGTCGAAAATGCAGGCGTCAATTGACGGCGAAAACTGTTCCATTACATAATCCTGTATTGACCATTTCAGAGCATAATAGTGACCGATGAAGTCCAAAGTCAATAAATTGACCGAATCAGTATCTGATATTGACCGTGTAAGCCGCGCGGTTTCGCTCAGCATAAAAACGCACCGTAAACAGCAGAAACTGTCGCTGGATGAACTGTCGCGTCGCGCCGGCGTCAGTAAAGGCATGCTGGTAGAGATAGAAAAAGGCAGTGCCAATCCCAGTATTGCTATTCTCTGCAAGGTAGCTGCGGCACTGGGGCTTTCAGTGGCCGAGATCGTCAATATCAGCGACGATCCGCCGGCATACCGGATTGATCCTGCGGCTATGCCGGTGCTGTGGCAGGGCGAAAAGGGTGGCACGGCACGTCTGCTGGCTGGTACGCGCGGCCCGGATATGATTGAGCTGTGGCGCTGGGAAATGCACCCTGGTGAAAGTTTTGCCTCTGCGGGACACCCGCAGCGCACCTGGGAGTTGCTGCATGTGGAGCAGGGCGAACTGACCCTGACCATAGCGGAGCAAAGTCTACAGGTGCCGCAGGGCAGTGCCGCCGTGGCACGAACCGCAGCACCGCACGGCTATGCCAACCGCACCTCGCAGCTGCTGGTGTTTACGATGACAGTGGCAGAAATGCACAGCCACTGACGCCGCGCAGCGAAACTCAGCGTTTGGCCACCTGTTCTGTGTGCTGACGCGTTTTATCACCGGCTGCGGCCAGTTCGCGGTTAAACTGCTTCACCAGTACCGCAAAGGTCTCTTCCGCTTTAATGCGATAGAGCTGCTCAGAAGGATGGATACAATCAGGTGACATCAGCGACTGCCACGCGGGCATTTGCAGGATGCGTTGGTACTGATGCGCCAGCGGTACCGCTTCGGCTTTGGCCAGCGCATCCAGTTTTGTTACATAGGGGGCCACGTTCCATTTTTCCGCGCGACCGCAAATCGGATGCGGCTCCTGTAAAATCACCTGCTTCCCTTCTTCGCGCGCAATGGTGATTAACTGCGTCATAACCTGCGTATATTTTTCCGGGCTGACCTGATAATTCTGTTCGATATCGCGGAAATGGTAATGGCGCGCATCGTTGGTGGCAAAATTAAGCAGAATAATTTTTGCCGGTGATGTCTGCATCTCTTCGCGCCAGCTTTTATTCTTTTTATAAAAATATTTTGGATTAAGCAGGTCCATTGCCTGGGCTGAGGATGCACCTTTATTCACTACGCGAATTCCGCTGCCATATTTATCTGCCAGCCAGTTGTTAATCAGAGCAATCTCATTGTCTTTAATATAGATGGCGTGGAGTTTGCCATTTTCCCGCACCGCCATTGCGCCACGCGTACTCGAACCTCCATAGGCTTCAATAATAAATTCATTGTCCGGCTGGGTTATTTCAGCCAGGGCGCTTTGCTGCACGAGCAGGGCTGAAATCAGCGCACCGGCAATAGGGATCGGGAGTCGATACATGACAAAATTCCACCTTTTGACACTTAAGGTTACAGAGTAAACGCGGGATAAACCGTCGAAATGTCACCTTATCAGCTGCGGCGAGGGTGTAACAATCCGAAAGCATGGACGGTGACGAAGAATCAGGTTAAATCTTAAGCATAAGTTATAAAGTATTTATATAACAATAAATTATAGTGGGTTTCTCTGGTATAAACTGGCGCACACGGGCGTGTATGTCTCCAGGCTACAGCGTGATCCATAATGGTTGCTGCAGGTTATCTTCGCGCTTCGTTAACATCTGCTTACCGCTGTAATTAACGATAAGCGACACCTTACTGGCTGAATTCAGGCAGGAATATCGGCTGTAAGTCGGATACGAAGCGGCAGAAAGACCACGATTCATCAGTGTGTTAACAGCGTTTAGCCCGGCTACAGTGTCAGGCTGACTGCATGGTTACATTCTTTACACTATGGCGAAATTCCTAATAATTTCTAAACAGAATGTATACAGATTTTTCTGGTGTTACCATCTGCGCTGTCTGACCTATTCTCGGGTAACAATTCATTTCAGGGTATGCAGCGTGAAAACACATTCCTTTTTGTCCAGCCGTAATATCGGCCTGGATTTGTTACGTGCCGGCCTGATTCTGGAGGGGGTGTTATTACATGCCTCCCGAAGCCTGCCCGGCGAAAATGGCTGGTATTATGTGGCCCAGCGCGACCCCTCGGAGATATTTACGGCCTTGCTAAGTATGTTTCATACTTTCCGCATGGAAGTTTTCTTCTTTCTTTCTGGCATGTTCTCCGCACTGATTATTCTGCGGAAAGGGCAAAAGTTCTTTTCGGATAATCGTCTGAAGCGCGTATTTATTCCGCTGGTCTCCGCGTGGCTGTTTATTCCACCGCTGATGTATTTTATTGCCGGGCAAATGAACCAGACGCCTTATACCTTTGCCGGCTGGCTGAACAGCTATACCATGCTGCATCACCTGTGGTTTCTGGTTTCGCTGAGCGTAATGTCGCTGGCTATTCCGCCAGGCTTCTATCAGTGGAGCGCCCGCCAGCTGGGGAAAATGTCGCTCCCGGCCCTGATCGCCACCCTGGTGATCCTCGGCAACGCCTGTTTCGTGCTGAAGTTCATGGTAAAAGGACGCGGGGAGTTAGTTGAACTGATTCCGATCACCCTGCGCTTTCTGGTCTATTACACCGCGGGTTACGCGCTGTACATCAACCGCGAGAAGATTGCCCATTACACCCGCAGCAAGCTGATGAACGGCTGGCTGGTGGGGGCGCTGACGCTGGCCGTCTGGGCCGCCTGCTATTACGTCGCGCACAATCACATTACCGGCGTCGCCAAATATATCTCGGTGATGATGGGCAGCGTGCTGTCGGCGATGCTCTCTTACTGGCTGGTATTTACCTTTGAACGCATTCAGGTGAAAGAGAACCGTGTGCTGACAGCGATTGTCGACTCTGCGCTGATCATCTATCTGTTGCACTATCCGGTCGTCATCAGCTTCTCCTGGCTGCTGGATGTCTGGCTGCCGGATAATTTCTCGGTGCTGTATGTGCTGTTTGATTTTGCCGTCGGGATTGCGTTGAGCGGGCTGTGTTACATGCTGGTAAAACGTTCACGCCTCGCCTCGTTTATGTTTGGCCTCAAGCCAAAAGATAAAAAGCCCGCGGTACCGGTTGAAGCACGACTGTAACGCTGCGCCACGCCACTGCCCGTTTGTCGGGCAGTGTTTTTTTATCCGCCGTCTGCCGGCAGGGACGCACCCGCAAATTTGACTTATCACCCTGGTAAAGCATCGCCTTCCTGTCTACACCTAAATCGTCCTTGTTCTCTGCTTTATCGCTGCTGATCGACCTTCGCCCGATCTGGCTGCCACTGACACAGGCCGGGCTCATTTATCGCGGCCAGAGGCGCACTCTGGCACCTTAGGGAGTAAATGATGAAACAGCCGAAATTTGCGCGTTCTGCGCTTGCGCTTGCGCTGCTTGCCAGTGCGTCTTTGCCGCTTACGGCTCAGGCGTGGGAGAGTCTGACGGTGTTTGGCGATAGCCTGAGCGACGGCGGCAATGTGGGCCGCTATACCTGGGATGGCGCACAGCACCCGCTTTACGATGAAATTCTGGCCGCGCATCTCGGCCAGACGCTGCGCGCCTCTTCAGCCGGCGGCAGTAACTATGCTCAGGGCGGCGGCGTCACCGTGCCACAGCTCGATCCGCAACTGAATACGCAGGATCAGCTGGCGGGCTATCTGCAGTCTACCGGCGGCCGCGCCGATCCGAACGGGCTGTATATCCACTGGGTCGGGGCGAACGATGTGGCCGCCGCCGCGGTGGTGTCGCTACTGAGCCCACAAACGGCGCGCGGCATCGTCAGCAACAGCGCCGCTGCGGCCGTCTCACAAATCAACACGCTGTTGCAGGCCGGTGCCGGCGCGGTGATTGTGCCCAACGTTCCGCAGCTGGGTTCCACGCCTCTGCTGGTAGAGACCGTTCTGCTTACGCTGGGGCCCACCGCCACGCAGGCCGCTTTTCAGGTGCTGGACCGGGCCAGCACGCCCGACAACGCCGCGCGGCAGCAGGCGGTGCAGGCTGCCCTGACTGAAGCAGCCGCACAGGTGACCGGCAGTACGCTGGCGCGTGACGTGCTGGCGCAGCAGCTGTATCAAACCTGGCAAACACTAAGCGGGCAGGTTACGGCGCTGTCGGAGGGGTACAATCAGCAGGAGGAAGCGGGCCTGGTGGCGCTGAACGGCAATATTGTCCGCGCAGATATTGCCGGGCTGCTGAATGAAGTGATTGCCGATCCCCAACGCTATGGTCTCAGCAATACTATTGGCATGGCGTGTCCGGTCGGCACATCTGCCGCCGCCTGCCGTTCAGACCAGGCGGGCTTCTCTGACGCGCAAAACTATCTGTTTGCTGACCGCCTGCATCCCAGCCCGGCGGTACACGCGATGATCGCTGATTACATTCAGTCTATCCTCGACGCACCGGCACAGGTCGCCGCGCTGGCGTACGCGCCGTTGTCGCTGGCGCAGGATACACGTAATACGCTGGACGGGCATTTGCAACAGCAGCGGCAGCAGCCGGTCAGCGCCGGTAAAGTCAGCGTGTTTGGCGGGTATGCCGGACAACACCTCAGCTATCAGGGCAACAGCCTGCGTAACGGCGATGCGAACAGCGCGAACCTGACGCTGGGCCTCGGTTATCAAGTGACGGATAGCTGGCAGACCGGCTTGCTGCTCGCCACCAGCGATCAGCGGCAGTCGCCGTCTTCCCGCTATGATTACAAGCTGCGCGGCAATCTGCTGGCGCTGTACAGCCAGCTGGCGGTGCAGGATGGCGGCTGGATCAATGCCGATCTGCACTATGCCGATCTCGATTTCGACAGCATTGAGCGCAAAATTACTATTGGCCCGGCCACGCGCATTGAACAGGGCAGCACCGGCGGCAAGCTGCTGGGGCTGAAGGTGGCGAGCGGCTGGGATATTCCGCTGGGAACGCATCTCACCACCGGGCCGGTGGCCAGCTATGCGCTGGACTATGTACGTGCAGGGGGTTACAGCGAAAACGGCGACAGCAGCACGGCGATGCGCTTTTCCGATCAGACGCTGCATTCACAGGTCGGCGAACTGGGCTGGCGCATCGATACCCGCGACTGGCCGGTCAACCCGTGGGCGCAGGTAAGCTATAACCATCAGTTTGGTGATAGCGACAATACGCTACGCGGCGGGCTCAAATCCACCCGGACTTCGTTTGCCCGCACCGGTGGCGAAGGCGATAAAAACTGGCTGACAATGTCCGCCGGTGCCAGCGTACCGCTGGCGCAGACGGTCAGCGCCTTCGCCGGCGTCACTGCCAGCGGCGGCAACAGCGATTATCATCAGGTCAGCTGGAACCTCGGGTTAAACGCCACCTTTTAGTTCCCGTTCCCGTGCCGTCAGCAGCCCGATGCCGCTGACGGCAAAAGCGTAAACAATATCCCGCGTTTTCCCTCAGTTTATTCATTTGTGCCGCTTATTTTCCGCAAAAGTTTCACCGCCTGCAGCGATGCAGAAGGCGCCGCGCTGGACGAGAAACCGGTGGTGGCCTTTGAACAGCGCTGGGTGGGCAACCCGTCGGTGGGGTTTGGCTATAACGATGACAAAGAACTGCTGCTGCGCGGCCCCTTTTTTGAGCGGGCAGAGCAGGATGCCGCCGGAAAATGGATCACCCGGCGCTTTCTGAAAGTGCGCGTCAATGGCACGCCGCGCAGTATTGAACTGCTCGATCCGGATAACCCGCGTGAGTCAGCGCCGGCTGCGCCCCCTTCTGACAGCGCAGCCGGCAATGCGGCGTTATCCGCCTGCGTGGCCCCAGCGCTGCTGCAGGTAGCTCACCGCCTCCTGCGTCTGCGGCTGGTTCAGGTAGCCTTCCCGGAACAAAATGGTGCCGCTGATCTGCGGCAGCGCGTCATTGAGATCCAGCTGTTTTTTCAGCTCCGGCACGCCGCCCTGAATGGCCCAGTCCGGCTCGCTTTTTGACGGCTCACCCACTTTGTACAGCGCCACGCCTATGTACAGGCGCACAGGCGTTGGCCGCACGACATCGGCCCACCAGCGGGCCAGCACATCGTAGCGCGCCGCCTGACGGGCAAACGGCCAGTAAAGCTGGGGCGCGATGTAATCCAGCAGCCCCATCTGCACCCAGCGTCGGGTATCGGCATAGGCTTCGTCATAAGCGGCGGCACCGCGCGTATCGGAACCGGCCGGATCGTGCGACAGGTTACGCCAGACGCCGGCAGGGCTGACGCCAAATGCGACCTCGGGCCGGATCTGTTTAATGGTGCGTGATACCTGTTCAATCAGCAGTTGCGTATTATGACGGCGCCAGTCGGCTTTACTGGCAAAACCCTGCCCGTAGTGCCGGAAAGTGGCGTTGTCATCGAGCGCCGAGCGGGCGGTTTCCGTGTAAAAGTAGTCGTCGAACTGCACGCCATCGACCTGATAGTGTGAAACCACTTCCGCCACGATGCTGGTGATCCAGTCACGCGCGTCCGGAATGCCCGGATCCAGCACAAAGCGATCGCTGGCGGTGCGGATCCAGTCACGGTGCAGCACATACACGCTGGCCGGGTGCAGCGTCAGCGTGTTGCTGAGTTCCCTGACGGTGCCCGGTTTGATGTTCGTGGAGACGCGATAAGGATTGAACCAGGCATGCACTTTCATGCCGCGGCGGTGCGCTTCATCCAGCATAAACTGCAGCGGATCGTAACCGGGATCGTCGCCGATGCGGCCAGTCAGCGTATCGGACCAGGGCAGGATTTTTGAGCGCCACAGCGCGGTGCCGTCGGGCTTAACCTGGAAAAACACCGTATTGATGCCCAGGCGCTTCAGATTATCGAGTTTTTCCGTCAGCGCCTGCTGCTGCTGACGGATGCGGCTGGCCGGACTGGCCGTCACCGAGGCGACCGGCGGCCAGTCAAGCCGTGACACGGTGGTAAGCCAGACGCCGCGCACCGACTCTGCGCCAGACGGCAACGCAGGCTTTACCGGCGGCGGCGTGACGGTGGGGAGCGGCGTCACCAGGGATTTCGGCGGTGTGGTGGCACAACTGACCAGCAGCAGGGCGCTGGCGGCAAGCAAAAACGCTTTTTTGCCACGCAGCAGTGCGGAAAAACGCTGTGAACAGGCTATGATAAACTCCCTTTCTGACAACCCACTGTTCAAAGACGTTCATTCTCGTATCATGCGTTTGAAAGTCAATCCGAAAGCGCGGCCCAGAGCGGACGCGAACACGCTTTATTCAGGAACCCTGTCACTATGCAATATGAAGATCTCTATCGCCGCATCGCCCAAATCATTTTCAGCTGCGGACCGGAAGGCGCGCAGGCACTGATGGTGCAGGCGGAACTGCCCGCTGATGAAGAGGGCGGCGAATATCAGTTTAACTACCTGGATGAGCAGGGCGAGCCGGACTGGTTTGAACCGGATGTGCAGGCCATTGGCGACCTGACGATGGCGCTGAAAGAGTTTCAGCAATACTTTATCGATCACGACCTGACCGAAGGCAAACCGGTATGGACGCACTGCGCCATCGTAATCAACGTCGCGGAAGAGTCGATCAGCATTGACGTGCAGTAACGCGGGGCATCCCTGCCCGCGGGAATCAGGAACGGACAGCCACCATCCTGGCGCTTTTGCGCGCGGCGCGCTTGCGCTGCACAATCTGACTGGCCATCAGCACCAGCACCGTTAACAGCCCGGTAGCGATGATTTCAGAGCGATGCTGCTGATTGAACAGCATGGAGGTCAGCACGCCGATAATGAACACGATCGTCGCCCAGGTGAGGCCGGGAAACAGCCACATGCGGTAGGTGAGCGTCTCGCCGCGCGCTTCGCGTTTTTTGCGTAACACCAGATGTGAAGCAGCGATCACCAGGTACACCAGCAGCGCAATGGCACCGGAACTTGCCAGCAGGAACTCAAATACCGCGCTGGGCGCCAGGTAGTTGGCAATCACCGCCAGAAACGCTGCCGCAGTAGAGAACAGCACCGCTACCCACGGCGTGCCGCTGCGCGTGGTGCGGGACACCACCGCCGGTGCATCCTGACGACGGGACAGCGAGTAAATCATGCGGGAAGCGGTATAGAGTGCCGAATTGAGACAGCTGCAAACCGCAATCAACACCACCACATCCACAATCTGTCGGGCATAGGGCACGTTCATCATTTCCATGGCTGTCTGATAGGAGCCATTTTTCATCAGCGATGGCGTGTTCCACGGCACCAGCGCGATCACCAGGAAGATGGACAGCAGATAAAACAGGGCGATGCGCCAGATCACGGAGTTAGTGGCCTGGGTAATCTGTTTGCGCGGTTCGCTGGATTCGGCAGCGGCAATGGTCACAATCTCCGTTCCCATGAACGAGAACATGGTAGTGAGAATCGCGGCCAGCACCGCGCTGATACCATTCGGCATAAACCCTTGCGTGTCATAGAGATGTGAAATGCCGTGCGTGCTGCTGCCCGGCATCAATCCTAATACCGCCAGACTGCCGGCGACCAGGAAAGCGACGATCGCGACCACTTTCAGCAGGGCAAACCAGAACTCAAATTCACCGTAATTTTTGACGCTGAACAGATTACTGAGGGTGAGAAAGGCGGTGATCGCCAGTGTATATACCCAGACGTCAATCTGCGGGAACCAGGCGTGCAGAATGGTGCCGGCGGCGTTGGCCTCCAGCGGAATCACCAGCACCCAGAACCACCAGTAGAGCCAGCCGATGGTAAAACCCGCCCAGCGGCCGAGCGATTTGTCGGCGTAGGTTGAAAAGGAGCCGGAATCCGGCGAAGCCACGGCCATTTCTGCCAGCATGCGCATGATCAGGACCACCAGGGCGCCGGCAGCAATATACGCCAGCAAGACGGCCGGACCCGCTTCTGCAATGGCATGGCCGGACCCGACAAACAGACCCGCGCCAATCACGCCCGCTATTGAGAGCATGCGCACGTGGCGCGGTTTGAGGCTTTGTGCCAGTACATCGGCATTCTGAGCAGTCATTATCTATTCTCCAGAACGTCTCTCAGGCAGCGCAGAACGCAACCCGGTGTGAAAGGGGAAACCTGCCTGCATCGCACACAGGCAGGTGCGCCGTGACCTTAACTGCGCGGCTGATTCAACAGGCTGCCCAGGATGTCGAGCGCCTGACGGAACTGCGCATCAGGAATGGTGAGCGGATAGAGGAAGCGGATGACGTTACCCTGCGGGCCGCAGGTCAGCAGCAGTAAACCGCGTTGCATGGCCTGCTGCTGCAGCTGCGTCGCGGTTTGCGCATCGGCAAATTCAACAGCCACCATAGAGCCGAGGGCGCGCACATCGGTAATCGCCGCATAGGTGGTACGGGCGCTGTGCAGCAGTTCCGTCAGCTGCGCCCCCAGCTGCAGGGCGCGTTCGCACAGCTGCTCTTCGTCGATCACATCCAGCACCGCATGTGCGGCGGCAATCGACAGCGGGTTACCGGCGTAGGTGCCACCGAGGCCGCCCGGGCCGGGCGCATCCATGATCTCAGCACGACCGCTCACGGCGGAAAGCGGCATGCCGCCTGCCAGGCTTTTGGCCATGGTGATCAGGTCAGGCTTCACCGCAAAGTGTTCCATCGCAAACAGCTTACCGGTGCGGGCAAAACCACTCTGCACTTCGTCGGCGATCAGCAGAATGCCGTGCTGATCGGCCAGCGCGCGCAGACGCTGCAGGAAGTCAGGCGGAGCAATATGGAAACCGCCTTCGCCCTGTACCGGTTCGAGCACAATAGCGGCCACATCCTGCGGCGCGATATCCTGGGTGAAAATATCGTGCAGGCTGGCGAGGGCATCATCCGTGCTGATACCGGTGACGCCGTTCGGATAGCGGGCGTGAAACACGGAAGCGGGCATCGGGCCAAAGTCACGCTTATAGGGGGCCACTTTACCGGTCATCGCCATGGTCATGAAGGTGCGACCGTGGAAGGCGTTGCCGAAGGTAATGATGCCGTGACGGCGGGTAGCCGCACGTGCCACTTTAACGGCGTTTTCTACCGCTTCAGCGCCGGTAGTGAAGAACGCGGTTTTTGCTTTACCGGCAATGGGCACCCGCTTGTTGATACGTTCGGCCAGCGCCACGTAGCTTTCATACGGCGTAACCTGAAACGCGGTATGGGTAAACTTCGCTAACTGATCGGTAATCGCCTGCACAATGCGCGGATGGCGATGGCCGGTGTTCAGCACCGCAATGCCGCCCGCGAAATCAATCCAGCTATTGCCTTCAACGTCGCGCAGGGTCGCGTTTTCTGCCTGATCGACATACCACTGACACAGGTTGCCGGTACCGCGTGGCAGGGCGTCATCTTTACGTTGTTGCAGCTGGCTGTTTTTACCTTCCATAACCTTTCCTTAGCGATAAGCGTCTTTACAAAACACGACAAACACGCTTATTTATGCCTGCACTACGGTATGTTGTAAGAGCCAATTTCACGGAAAAGGATGGAGCCAATTGCGGAGTTTATACGCCGATCATGTATTGGAGCGGATGCAGTTTGTCACGGAAGGAACCCTGCAGCAGCGTCTGCTGCACTGTATGCAGGGGGCGATTGCGGAGGGCATTTTTCCGCGCGGATCGCGTCTGCCTGCCACGCGCGATCTGGCGCGCGAGTTGTCGGTCTCGCGGAATACGGTACTTACCGTTTATGAACATCTGATGTCACAGGGATATGTCATGGCACGCACCGGCAGCGGCACCTGGATTGCCGAGACGCTGCCTGACAGCTGCCTGCACAGTCCGCGCAGTACCGTCGTCAGTGAGCCCACCGTCAGTAAGCCGGCCGCGCTCTCCAAACGGGGTGCCACGCTGCTGGGACATGCCAACGCTTCGCCTTATCAGTGGGGCGCGTTTGTGCCCGGTGCGCCGGATGTACGTCAGTTTCCGCATAAGCTTTTCAGCCAGATTCAGTCGCGGCTGAACCGGGAGCCGGATATAGAGCGGCTGATATACAGCAGCAACGGCGGCTGTCCGCAGCTGCGTCAGGCGCTGGCAGAGTACCTCAGCGTGGCCCGTTCCGTGCGTGCCGACGCCAGCCAAATCATCATTACGGAAGGGGTGCATCAGGCGGTCGATCTGGTGACGCGCGTATTATGTGACGCGGGCGATACCGTCTGGATTGAAGAACCGGGCTACTGGGGCACGCGCAATCTGCTGCGCATCAACGGGCTGAAAATCCAGGCCAAAGCGGTCGATGAGCAGGGCATCATCCCGGATTTACCGCCGCGCAGCAAAGCGCCGAAGATGATATTTGTGACACCGTCACACCAGTATCCGCTGGGTGTGCACCTGAGCCTGGAACGGCGCAGGCAACTGCTGGATTTAGCCAGACGGCACAAATGCTGGCTGGTGGAGGATGATTATGACAGCGAGTTTCGTTTCTCCGGCCAGCCGTTCCCTTCGCTGCAGGGGTTTGAACCGGATGCGCCGGTCATTTACATGGGGACGTTCAGCAAGACCCTTTATCCGGCGCTGCGACTGGGCTACCTGGTGGTGCCGGCATCGCTTGCGCAGCCGCTGCGCGTTGCCGCGGCAGAACTTTACCGTGGCGGGCATCTGCTGATTCAGCGCGCGCTGGCGGAGTTTATCCAGAAAGGGCACTACATGGCACACATCCGGCGCATGCGTAAGCTGTACAGCCAGCGTCGTCGCTTTATGACCGGTTTGATTGAGCGCTATCTGGGAGCCGCGTTTATGCCAGCCTTCAGCCATGAGGCCGGACTGCATCTGGTGCTGAATCTGCCGGCGGGCTGTGACGATGTGGCGATTGCGGCGCTGGCGCTGCGGCGCGGCGTGAAGGTACGACCGCTTTCGCAGTACTACATGCATCCACAGGAGCGGCGCGGTTTGCTGCTGGGCTACGCCTGCGTGGATGAGCGGCAGTGTCAGGATGCCTTTGGCATTCTGAAGGCTTGTCTCAGCGACGCGCTGGGGATCATCAGGCCGGAGATCTGAACCCGCAGTGTGCTGCAATACCGGGACGCGCAGGGAGGGATGCCGATGGCTGTTGCCGCAACCTTCCCTGGCGTGGCACACGGCGCAGATAAGGCGATGATACAGGCGCGGAGCGCCCCGCCTGCGATAGCGCAGCAGCGGCGGTGGCGCATGCCGGTAAATCAGGCCTTCTCACCGATGCTGTTCAGCCGCGCCACAACATCGGGCGACAGCGTCAGCTGTGCACTGGCCAGATTCTCGCGCAGATGGTCCGGCGAAGAGGTGCCCGGAATCAGCAGAATATTCGGTGAGCGCTGCAGCAGCCAGGCCAGCGCCACCTGCAGCGTTGTTGCCTTCAGCTCCTGCGCCACCTGGCTGAGCTGTTCGGACTGCAACGGCGAAAAGCCTCCCAGCGGGAAAAAGGGCACATAGGGAATCTGCTGGTCAGCCAGCGCGTCGATCAGCGCCTCATCTTTGCGATTGGCCAGATTGAAGAGGTTCTGCACGCAGGCAACCGGCGTCATTTTCTGCGCGTCGGCCACCTGCTGCGCCGTCACGTTGCTCAGCCCGATGTGACGAATTAATCCGCGCTCTTTTAACCGGATTAACGCCTCCAGCTGCGGCGCCAGTGAACCCTCTTTCGGCCCATGCACGCTGAGCATGGAACGCAGGTTCACCACGTCCAGCACCTCCAGCCCAAGATTGCGCAGGTTATCCTCAACGGCGCGGGTCAATTCCTCCGGCGTAAAGGCGGAGAGCCAGTTGCCTTTCTCATCGCGCCGCGCGCCCACTTTGGTCACCAGCACCAGATCCTGCGGATAAGGGTGGAGCGCTTTCCGGATGAGCTGGTTGGTAATGTGCGGCCCGTAAAAATCGCTGGTATCAATGTGATTTACGCCAGCCGCAACCGCATCGCGCAGCACCTGAAGGGCGCGCGCTTCGTCTTTAGGCGGGCCAAACACGCCGGGACCGGCTAACTGCATGGCGCCATAACCGAGGCGCGAAACCTGGCGATCGCCAAGCGGGTATGTCATGGCAGAGTGGGACATGGTGCGCTCCTTACTGGGGATGTAATTAGATTGTAATCGCCCTTTGACTGTGCAACTATCCGCTGAAATCAGTACAGACTGTACGGGGAGGCGCACAATGGCGCTGGACATTGCCCTGCTGCATGCCGTGGTAGCGGTTGCCAGAGCAGGCGGGTTTCGTGAGGCTGCGCGCATGACCGGCAGCAACCCTTCACGCTTAAGCGATGCCGTGCGCCGCGCAGAGCAGCAGCTTGGGGTCAGACTGTTTAACCGCACGACCCGCACGGTGGTACTGACGGAAGCCGGCAGGGTGCTGATGGCGCGCCTGTTGCCGGCAATGAACGAAGTGGATGCCGCGCTGGATGCGCTGAACAGCTTCCGCACTACGCCAGGCGGTACGCTGCGGCTGAATGTGCCGGTCAGTGCCGCACGGCTGATACTGCCCGCTATTGTGCCGGGGTTTTTGCAGCGCTATCCGGATATCCGGCTGGAGATTGTGGCGGAAAGCAACGTGCAGGATATTTTCCGCGACAGCTGTGACGCCGGCATTCGCTATGACGATCATCTGGAGCAGGATAGCGTGGCACTGCCGATTGGGCCGCGCGTGCAGCGCTTTGCTGCCGCCGCTGCGCCAGCCTACCTGGCAGAATATGGCGTGCCGCGGCACCCGCGGGATTTGATGCAGCACCGCTGCCTGCATGGCCGCTACGCCACCGGCGTGCTGGCTGAATGGGAGTTTACGCGCGGCGCAGAAAGCGTGCGCCTGCAGCCGCAGGGGCCGTTGATATGCAGCATCGGCGCGGCGATGGATCTCACGGTTTCAGCCGCGATAGCCGGCGCGGGGGTGGTTTATCTGTTTGAAGAGTGGTTAAAACCGGCGCTGCAGAGCGGCGCACTACAGCCGCTGCTGACCGAATGGTGGCACAGCTTTTCCGGCCTGTGGCTCTATTACAATGATCGGCGGCTGATCCCCGCACCGCTGCAGGCGTTTCTGGACTATATCCGCGAGCGTAACGCTGCACATAGCGACGGAATCGCATAAAAAAAGCCGGAGGCGGTTTCCCGCTTCCGGCTTCTCTGTACTGACGATAAATCAGGCGTTAAGCAGCTGATTCGCCGTTTTTTCCACCAGCGCCAGCAGCGTTTTCACATCGTCCAGCGTGACGGTCGGGTTAAGCAGCGTCAGTTTCAGGCAGGTGACGCCTTCGCTCTCGGTCACGCCCACGTTGGCGCGACCCGATTCCAGCAGAGCATCGCCAATACGCTGGTTAAACAGCGCAACCTGAGCGATATCGCTCATGTGCTCCGGACGATAGCGGAACAGCACGCTTGCCAGCTGAGGCTGCATCACCAGCTCCAGACGCGGCTCGTCCGCAACAAAGCGGGCCACTTCCTGTGCCAGGCTCACGCCATGATCGATGATCGCGGCGTACTGTTTCTGACCCAGCGCTTCCAGACCCATCCACAGTTTCAGCGCATCGAAACGGCGCGTGGTCTGCAGTGATTTGGACACCAGGTTTGGCACGCCAGCTTCTTCATCGAACTCCGAGTTCAGATAAGCCGCCTGATAGCGCATCAGCTCATAGTGACGCGCATCTTTCAGCAGAAACGCACCGCAGCTGATGGTCTGGAAAAACTGTTTATGGAAATCCAGCGTCACGGAATCCACCAGCTCCAGGCCATCAAGGTAATCACGGTATTTCTCTGACAGCAGCAGCGCACCGCCCCAGGCTGCATCAACATGCACCCAGATGTTGTGTTCGGCTGCGATGCCCGCGATTTCGCGCAGGGGATCGATGGCGCCGGCGTCGGTTGTCCCGGCGGTTGCCACGATCGCCAGGATCTGCTCACCGTTGGCTTTGGCCTGCGCCAGTTTGGCTTTCAGGTCATTAACATCCATACGCGCAAAGCGATCGGATTTCACCTGCACCACAGACTGATAGCCGTGGCCAAGCAGCGCCATGTTCTTTTGCACTGAGAAGTGCGCATTTTCAGAACACAGCACTTTGATCTTACGCAGATCGCCGGTGATGCCATCCTGCTGCACAGAATGCCCCTCACGGGCATAAAACGCATCGCGTGCCAGCATCAGGCCCATCAGGTTGCTCTGCGTGCCGCCGCTGGTGAAGACCCCGGCATCGCCCGCCGGATAACCCACCTGCGCGCGCAGCCATTCAATCAGTTTGATTTCAATAATGGTGGCTGACGGGCTCTGATCCCACGAATCCATGCTCTGGTTAGTGGCGTTGATCAGCACTTCTGCCGCCTGGCTGACCACCAGACTTGGACAATGCAGGTGTGCCACACACTGCGGGTGATGCACCGCCAGGCTGTCTTTCAGGAAATATTCAATCGCACGTTCAATCGCGGCCTGGTTGCCCAGGCCGTCTGGATTGAAGTCGAGCGTGATACGCTCGCGCAGTTCGGCAACGGTTTTGCCCTGATACATTTCAGGCTGTTGCAGCCACTGCACAACCGCGGCGCTGCTCTGGGCAATCGCCTGCTGGTACGCCTCAATGCTCTTTGCAGAGGCGGCCAGAATCGGGTTTACTTCAGACATTTACTCTTCCAGTCAAACAGGTTTCACGCCTGCGCCAATCAGCGCCTGCTCAAATTTATCCAGGAACACCGCCAGCTCTTCATTGCTGATCAGCAGTGATGGCAGCAGACGCAGCACCGCACCGTGACGGCCACCGCGCTCCAGGATCAGACCTGCTTCAAAACATTTTTTCTGCAGCAGGGCAGAGAGCTCGCCATCAGCTGGCAGGCTGCCCATGTGGTCCGCAGGCTGATCCGGCTTGACGATCTCAATACCGATCATCATGCCCAGACCGCGCACGTGGCCAATCACCGGGAAGCGCTTCGCCATCTCGTTCAGCTGCGCTTTCAGCCACTCACCCTGTTCAGCCACTTTACCGGCGATGTTCTGCTCGGTCAGGACTTTCAGCGTGGCCAGACCGGTGGCCATGGCCAGCTGGTTACCGCGGAAGGTACCGGTGTGGTGACCCGGTGACCAGGCATCAAATTCCTTCTTAATACCCAGCACCGCCAGTGGCAGACCGCCACCCACAGCTTTAGACATCACAATGATGTCCGGCTCAATGCCGGCGTGCTCGAAGGCAAAGAATTTACCGGTACGGGCAAAGCCAGCCTGCACTTCATCCAGGATCAGCAGAATGCCGTGCTCTTCAGTGACTTTACGGATACGCTGCAGCCACTCAGCCGGCGCCGGGTTCACGCCGCCTTCGCCCTGAACGGCTTCGAGGATCACGGCAGCCGGTTTACGGACGCCGCTTTCCACGTCGTTGATCAGGTTTTCAAAATAGTAGGTCAGCGCTTTCACGCCGGCTTCACCGCCGAGACCCAGCGGGCAACGGTACTGATGCGGATACGGCATAAACTGCACTTCCGGCATCATGCCGTTAACGGCTTCTTTTGGCGACAGGTTGCCGGTAACCGCCAGCGCGCCGTGCGTCATGCCGTGATAACCGCCAGAGAAGCTGATTACGCCGCTGCGGCCGGTGACTTTCTTCGCCAGCTTCAGCGCGGCTTCCACAGCATCAGCGCCGGACGGACCGGTAAACTGCAGGCAGTACTCTTTACCCTGGCCTGGCAGCAGCGAGAGCAGGGATTCAGAGAACTGATCTTTCAGTGGTGTCGTTAAATCCAGAGTATGTAACGGCAAGCCGCTGGTAATGACATTTTGGATGCTCTGCAGAACATCAGGATGGTTATGACCAAGTGCCAGCGTCCCTGCGCCAGCCAGACAGTCAAGATATTGCTTATTCTCAACATCCGTAATCCACACGCCGCTGGCTTTGGCAATCGCTAAAGGCAACTTGCGCGGGTAACTCCTGACGTTAGATTCAAACTCAGCCTGACGGGCTAAGAATGCGTCGTTGTTTCCGTTGAATGAGTTGGCACCAAAAGTATCAATACGGACTTTATCCGTCATCATATCTCTCCTTCAACCGGGGCTCGCAGTGGCTGGCCGATTGACTAATTGAACAAAAAAGTATCAGTGGCTTAAAAAACGGGGCCAATATAGAGCCTTTTGATGCACATCACAATGATTAATTGTGTTTGGAAATGTGTAATTTTTTCATATATGAATCAGGGCGTTGGACAGAAACTGGCCGCTTTTTTTCCCACGTTCTGTAAACGCGCATTAAATAATCGAGTGAATAAAGACACTTATACCGGCCAGCGACAGCCACGGACCAAACGCCAGCGGCTGATTTTGTGCCCGGGACCAGCGTAATCGGGCAATAAAAACGGCCAGCAGCGCGGCGCTGCAGGCGAGAAAAAGCACTGCGGGTAAAGCTGATGCCCCCAGCCAGGCTCCCAGCGCGGCCAGCAGTTTCGCATCACCACCGCCAAGTCCGGGATAGCCGCGCAGAAAGGCATACACGGTGGCCAGTAGCCGAAGAGAGCCATAGCCGGCTGCTGCACCCAGTACTGCCTCATCCAGCGTGACCGGCAGCCCGTGCAGCACATTGATCAGCAGACCCAGCCACAGCAGCGGCAGGGTAATCGCATCCGGCAACAGCAGATGTTCGATATCGATCAGCGAGAGGGCCAGCAGCGCCCAGCTCAGCAGCAGGGCGGCGGCTAATCGTTCAGCAGGCAGCAGCCAGGTCAGGGCCAGAGTGATCAGCAGGGTCGCGAGTTCCGTCAGCGGGTAGCGCACGCTGATACGGTGCCGGCAGGCACGACAGCGGCCGCGCAGCCTCAGCCAGCTGAGCAGGGGAATCAGATCGCTGGCGCGCAGCGCAGAGAAACAGTGGGGACACCGTGAACCGGGCCGCCACAGGGTGACATTGTTGTGTGGATCAGCGAGCTGCTGTGGCAGACGGCACACCACCACGTTAATAAAGCTGCCCACCGCCAGCGCAATGAGGCTGACACTTATCCATCCTGCAATCTCCATCTCGCCTCCTGTCTGCTGCACAGGCGCACTCTACGCCGCAGGCGTCAGCGCAGCGAGCAGAAAATCCGTATTGCAGGCAGTTGCAGTCGGTTTTCAGAGCGGGCTCCGGCACTGTGCCGGAAGAGGCAGCGCATGAGGAGGGCAGGCCGGAGAAGATCAGGCCTGCTGTTTAAACATCTGGATCGCACTTTGTACGTTGCTGGTGGGAAGCGACATCAGACACTCATCGTTGAGATAGACGTCATACTGGCCACTATTGTAGCGAAACACGTAAAGCTGCCCGCGGAAGCGCAATCCTTTGGTTTTTACCCCAATGTGATGACGCCGCAGCGCAGCCTGGGAAAGTCGGTCAATCGCGGTTCTCATCATCTGCCTCCATCCGGACACTATCCAGCCGCAGAGTAGGGACTCAAGATTAGGATAACCTTAAGAAAGGTGCAGGTTAATTTTAGCGCCTCATTAGCCGTTTTGCATTTTTGCTGTTTGCTGCAAGTTAACCCCACAAAGCCATCTTTTCGCCGCTGTTTCTCCCTCTTTCTTTTTAACCGCCCTCTGAAAGTACAAGCGCAGCGGCTTCTTCTACCAAACCTAAACAACTCAGAAAAAAGCCAGACAGCCATGCGGCCATTTAATGTTGGGTTAAGTTTCAGGGCGTATCTTGTTTCTCCTGACGATAAATTATTTTCGCTAATGTTTTTAAGGGTGCTTGTTATTTTTTAGCGCTTTGTGCTATCAAATAGATGGAGATTATTTTTCGATTAAACAAAGCGTTATCGCTTTGCTTTATGTGATCTGGATCAGGTAACACAGTGGCGCCTTCTGTGGCAGTTTTTTTACAGCTTCAAAGATTAAGGTAACTTTATGAGTTTTCTTCCATTCTCGCGTCCGTCACTGGGCGAGGAAGAGTTGGCCGCGGTGAAAGCGGTGTTTGAATCGGGCTGGATTACCACAGGTCCGCAGAATGCGGCACTGGAAGAGGCGTTTTGCCAGCTAACCGGCAATCAGCATGCGATTGCAGTGAGTTCCGCCACCGCCGGTATGCACGTCACGCTGCTGGCGCTTGGCCTGCAGCCGGGCGATGAGGTGATTACCCCTTCGCTGACCTGGGTCTCCACGCTGAATATCATCACGCTACTGGGCGCGACCCCGGTGATGGTTGATATCGATCGCGATACGCTGATGGTGACCGCCGCGCAGATTGAAGCTGCGATTACGCCGCGGACCCGCGCCATCATTCCGGTGCACTACGCCGGCGCCCCGGTTGATCTGGACGCCATCCGCGCCGTCGGCGAACGCCACGGCATTCCGGTTATCGAAGACGCGGCCCATGCCGCAGGCTGCTATTACCGGGGAGAGCACGTTGGCAACCGCGGCACCGCGATTTTCTCCTTCCATGCCATTAAGAACATGACCTGTGCGGAAGGTGGCCTGATTGTGACGGATGATGCCGCACTGGCCGATCGCATGCGCAGCCTGAAATTTCACGGCCTTGGGGTGGACGCGTATGACCGTCACACCCATGGACGTAAGCCGCAGGCAGAAGTTATCTCGCCGGGGTTTAAATACAACCTGCCAGACATCAGTGCAGCGATTGCGCTGGTGCAGCTGAAGAAGCTGCCTGCCATCAATGCGCGCCGCGCGGCGATTGCCCAACGCTACCTGAACGAGCTGGCGGATACGCCCTTTCTGCCGCTCACGTCGCCTGCATGGCCGCACCAGCACGCCTGGCATCTGTTTATCATCCGCGTCGATGAAGCGCGCTGTGGCATCAGCCGCGACGGGCTGATGGAAGCATTGAAAGCGCAGGACATCGGCACCGGCCTGCACTTCCGCGCCGCGCATACGCACAAATATTACCGTGAGCGCTATCCACACCTTTCCCTGCCGGAGACCGAATGGAACAGCGATCGTATCTGCTCCATTCCACTGTTCCCGGATATGCACGACGACGATGTCACCCGCGTCATCAGTGCCCTGCGCGACATCGCTGGAGTCTGACATGCTGGAAGAGAAACCCATCCGTAAAGTTTCCGTTGTTATCCCGGTGTATAACGAAGAAGAGAGCCTGCCCGAGCTGGTGCGCCGTACTGATGCCGCCTGCAGCACGCTGGGGCTGGAGTATGAAATTCTGCTGGTCGACGACGGCAGCGCTGACCGTTCCGCACAGATGATCACCGATGCCGCAGATATGCCCGGCAGCCATGTGGTCGGCGTGCTGCTGAACCGTAACTACGGTCAGCACTCCGCAATCATGGCCGGATTCAGCCACGTCAGCGGCGATTTGATCATTACGCTGGATGCCGATCTGCAAAACCCGCCGGAAGAGATTCCTAATCTGGTGCGGGCGGCGCAGGAAGGCTACGACGTTGTCGGCACCGTGCGCCAGAACCGTCAGGACAGCTGGTTCCGCCGCCGCGCGTCACGCGCCATCAACCATCTGATCCAGCGCGTAACCGGTAAAGCGATGGGTGATTACGGCTGCATGCTGCGCGCTTATCGCCGCCATATTGTTGATGCCATGCTTAACTGCCACGAGCGCAGCACCTTTATTCCGATTCTGGCCAATACCTTTGCGCGTCGCACCATCGAACTGCCGGTGACGCACGCCGAGCGTGAGTTTGGCGATTCGAAATACAGCTTCATGAAGCTGATTAACCTGATGTATGACCTGGTTACCTGTCTGACCACCACGCCACTGCGTTTGCTGAGTATCGTCGGCAGCCTGATCGCACTGGCGGGATTTGCCTTTTCGCTGATCCTGATTGTGCTGCGGCTGTTCCTCGGGCCCGACTGGGCCGGTGACGGCGTCTTTATGCTGTTTGCCGTACTGTTTATTTTTGTCGGTGCGCAGTTCATCGGCATGGGGCTGCTTGGCGAGTATATCGGCCGTATTTATAACGATGTCCGCGCCCGCCCGCGCTACTTCATTCAACGTGTTATCCATCCGCAGCAAGATGCGCCTTCTGTACAGGAAATTAAGCAATGAAAACGATCGTCTTCGCCTACGCCGAAATGGGCTGTGCAGGTATTACTGCGCTCATCAATGCCGGCTATGAAATCAGCGCCATCTTTACCCATGCGGATACTTCGCCGGAAAGCCACGCGTTTCCGTCCGTGGCACGCCTGGCGGCAGAACAGGGCATCCCGGTGTACGCCCCGGAAGACGCCAGTCATCCACTGTGGGTAGATCGCATCAAATCCATGCAGCCTGATTTCATTTTCTCTTTCTATTACCGTGCGTTACTCAGCGACGCCATTCTGAACACCGCCCGCGTCGGGGCGTTTAACCTGCACGGCTCGCTGCTGCCTAAATATCGCGGTCGCGCCCCGCTGAACTGGGTGCTGGTAAATGGGGAAACCGAAACCGGCGTTACGCTACATCGCATGATCAAACGCGCCGACGCCGGTGACATTGTGGCACAGCAGCGCGTCGCCATTGACGAGCAGGATAACGCCCTGACGCTGCACCGTAAGCTGGTGGCCTGCGCCACGCTGCTGCTGGAAGGCGCCCTGCCGGCGATGAAACGCGGCGAAATTGCCGCCACGCCGCAAAATGACAGCGAAGCCACGGTGGTGGGACGCCGTACGCCGGAAGACGGGCGGATTAACTGGGAACTGCCGGCGAAAAGTGTGAACAACCTGGTGCGTGCCGTAACCGATCCCTGGCCGGGCGCTTTTGCCTTTGCCGGTACGGTGAAGTTCACCGTGTGGAAAGGGCGCGTCCACAGCGATACGGCTGCGGCAAAACCTGGCACCGTGCTGTCCGTTGAGCCCTTCCTTATCGCCTGCGGCGAAGGGGCGCTGGAAGTGGTCACCGGTCAGAGCGACAACGGTGTTTACATGAACGGCAGCCAGCTGGCACAGAGCCTGGGTATGGTGCCAGGCGCGCTGCTCTATTCTCAGCCGGTGGCCGCGGTAAAACGCCGCACGCGCGTGCTGATTCTGGGCGTCAACGGTTTTATCGGTAACCACCTGACCGAGCGTCTGTTGCAGGATGACAACTTTGAAGTGTACGGCCTGGATATCGGCTCTGACGCGATCAGCCGCTTCCTCGACCAGCCGCGTTTCCACTTTGTGGAAGGCGATATCAGCATCCACTCTGAGTGGATTGAGTATCACATCAAAAAATGTGATGTGGTGCTGCCGCTGGTGGCGATCGCCACGCCAATCGAGTACACCCGCAATCCGCTGCGCGTGTTTGAGCTCGATTTTGAAGAGAACCTGAAAATTATCCGTGATTGCGTGAAATACAAAAAGCGCATCATCTTCCCGTCAACGTCCGAAGTGTACGGTATGTGTACCGACAAGCATTTCGATGAAGATCACTCTAATCTGGTGGTCGGGCCGATCAACAAACAGCGCTGGATTTATTCCGTTTCCAAACAGCTGCTGGACCGGGTGATCTGGGCTTACGGTGAAAAAGAGGGCCTGCGCTTTACGCTGTTCCGTCCGTTTAACTGGATGGGCCCGCGCCTGGATAACCTCAACGCGGCACGCATTGGCAGCTCACGCGCCATTACGCAGCTGATTCTGAATCTGGTGGAGGGTTCGCCGATCAAGCTGATTGACGGCGGTGCGCAGAAGCGTTGTTTTACCGATATTCGTGACGGCATTGAAGCGCTGTTCCGGATTATTGAGAACAAAAACAACAACTGCGACGGGCAGATCGTTAACATCGGCAACCCGGAAAACGAAGCCAGTATTAAAGAGCTGGCCGAGCACCTGCTGGCCAGCTTTGAGCGCCATCCGCTGCGCGATCGCTTCCCGCCGTTTGCCGGCTTCCGCGAAGTCGAAAGCAGCAGTTACTACGGCAAAGGGTATCAGGACGTGGAGCACCGCAAGCCGTCGATAAAAAATGCCCGTCGCCTGCTCGACTGGACGCCAACCGTTGCGATGGATACCACGATTGATAACACGCTGGATTTCTTCCTGCGCACGGTTGAACTGCAGGAAAAGCCATGAAGCGAGTGGGTTTGCGCGTTGACGTAGACACCTGGCGCGGGACAAAGCTTGGCGTGCCCGCGCTGCTGGAGCAGTTCAGTCTGCATCAGCTGCAGGCCAGCTTCTTTTTCAGCGTCGGGCCGGACAACATGGGGCGCCATTTATGGCGCCTGCTTAAACCGCGTTTCCTGTGGAAGATGCTGCGTTCACGTGCCGCATCGCTGTATGGCTGGGATATTTTACTGGCAGGCACCGCCTGGCCCGGCAAAGAAATTGGCCGCGGTCTGGCTGATATGATCCGGGCTACGGCCGATCATCACGAGGTCGGACTGCATGCCTGGGATCATTTCGCCTGGCAAACCTGGGCTGGCGTCTGGTCAGCAGACAAACTACATGAGCAGATTGCCCGGGGCAAATCCGCGCTGGAAGCGATTATCGGTGACAACGTCACCTGTTCGGCGGTGGCCGGCTGGCGCGCTGACGGGCGCGTGGTCAAGGCCAAACAGGCGTTTGGCTTCCGCTACAACAGTGACTGCCGCGGCACCGGCCCCTTTATTCCACTGCTGCCTGATGGCTCGCAGGGCACGGTGCAGATTCCGGTCACGCTGCCAACCTGGGACGAAGTGGTCGGGCAATCAGTCAGCGCCGAAGGATTTAACGATTTCATTCTCGAACAAATGCTCGCGGCCAGCGGCACCCCGGTCTATACCATCCATGCTGAAGTGGAAGGTATTGTCGGGTCGCAGGCATTTGGCGAGCTGCTGGTGCGCGCAGAACAGCAGGGAATTCGTTTCTGCCCGCTCAGTGAATTACTGCCGGACGATCTCAGCACGCTGCCCGTCGGAAACGTGGTGCGCGGCCACATCGCCGGACGAGAAGGCTGGCTGGGCTGCCAGCAATAACCTTACAGGAACCAAGGATGCGTACAGGCACCAAAAGCGCACTGCTGCTGCTATTTTTTGCTCTCTATTATCTGATCCCGATTGAATTTCGTAGCCTGTGGCAACCGGATGAAACCCGCTATGCGGAAATCAGCCGGGAGATGCTGCTGAGCGGCAACTGGGTGGTGCCGCACTTCTTCGATCTGCGCTATTTCGAAAAACCTATTGCCGGTTACTGGGTGAATAACCTGGGACAATGGCTGTTCGGTCACACCCTGTTTGGCGTGCGCGCCGGCGCGATTTTCAGCACCACGCTCAGTGCCGTGCTGATTTACTGGCTGGGCAGGCGGATGTTTGCCAGCCGCACGATAGCGCTGAGCGGCAGCGTAATTTTCCTTACCTCGCTGCTGGTTTATGGCATTGGCACCTATGCCGTTCTGGATCCGATCCTGCTGCTGTGGCTGGTGGCGGCGATGTGCAGCTACTGGCTGGCGGCGCAGGCCAGCCACACCCGACAGCGCGCGTGGGGCTATCTGCTGCTGGGTGCCGCCTGTGCTATGGGCTTTATGACCAAGGGTTTTCTGGCGCTGGCGGTACCGGTGCTGGCGATCGTCCCCTGGGCAATCTGGCAGCGCCGCTTTGTGGAGCTGCTGCGCTGGGGGCCGCTGACAATCCTGGTCGCCGCGCTGCTCAGCGCGCCCTGGGCGCTGGCGATACAGCGTCAGGAAGGGGATTTCTGGCACTACTTCTTCTGGGTTGAACATATTCAGCGTTTCGCCGAATCCGATGCGCAGCACAAAGCGCCGTTCTGGTATTACCTGCCGGTGCTGCTGGCCGGCTGCCTGCCGTGGCTGGCCCTGCTGCCAGGCGCACTGAATGCTGCCTGGCGTCAGCGCCGCCAGCATGCCGGCGCTGTATACCTGCTGAGCTGGGTGATCCTGCCGCTGCTGTTTTTCAGCATTGCTAAAGGCAAGCTGCCGACCTATATCCTGCCGTGTTTTGCGCCGTTAGCCTTGCTGATGGCGCACTATGCGCATAGCGGAAAAGCGCAGCTGGCCCGGGTATTTAAGATCAACGGCTGGATCAATCTGCTGTTTGGCCTGCTCGCCACCGTTGCCGTGGTGGCAGTGATCGCGCCCTGGGGTCTGGCACGTCACCCGGTGTATGGTGCGGGCGAAATAACCGGCGTGATTTGTGGTGCGCTCTCTTTTCTCAGCTGGGCCCTGATGGGCTGGCTGAGCCTGAAGCCGGGCAGAAACCGCTGGCAGCTGGCCGCTCTTTGTCCGCTGGCGCTGGCGCTGCTGGTGGCCTTTGCCATTCCGAATAAAGTCCGGGATGCAAAACAGCCGCTGAGTTTTGTACACGCCGTGCAGCCTCAGCTGGCGCAGAGCCGCTATATCCTGGCGGATAATCCGGGCGTGGCGTCGGCCATCGCCTGGCAGCTGCGGCGCAGCGATATTACTTTTTACGATACCAAAGGAGAGTTGCAGTACGGCCTGAGCTATCCGGACGCGCAATCCCGCTACGTGGACGGCGAGGCGTTTGCCCGCTGGCTGCAGGTGCACCGTCGCGAAGGACGCGTGTCGCTGGTGCTGATGCTGGACTCCGGCGAAACCGAAGCTGACGCGCACCTGCCGGCACCGGATGATGTTTATCATCAGGGCAGGCTGGTTTATTACGGCTATAACGCGACACCATGAATCTGCTGCTGATCCTGATTGTCAGTCTGCTGAGCTGCGCTGCGCAGCTGTGCCAGAAACAGGCGGCGCACGCGGGCGCCCGGTATGGCAGAGCGCGGCTGGCGGTGTGGCTGATGCTCAGCCTGCTGCTGCTGGGCATCGCCATGCTGCTGTGGCTGGCGGTGCTGCAACGGGTACCGGTCAGTATGGCGTATCCAATGCTCAGCCTTAACTTTGTGCTGGTGGCGCTGGCAGCACGGCTGATCTGGCGCGAGACCTACAGCTGGCGGCAGTGGTTTGGCACGCTGGTTATTGTGGCCGGGGTGGCACTGATGGGGAGCCATTTATGAAAGGGTTGCTGCTGGCGCTGGGCAGCGTACTGCTGGTTTCACTGGCACAGCTGATGCTGCGGGCGGCGATGCTGCATTTTCCGGCGCTGACAGCGTTAGTGAGTCTGCAACAGTGGCCGCCGGTGTCGTCGCTGCTGCTGCTGGTCGCCGGGCTAGCCGCCTATGCGCTCTCCATGTTGTGCTGGATACTGGCGTTGCATCACCTGCCGCTCAATCGGCTTTATCCACTGTTAAGCCTGAGCTATGTGCTGGTGTGGCTGGCCGCGATCCTGCTGCCAGGCTTTCATGAGCCATTCCGCTGGAGCGGACTGGCGGGTGTGGTTCTGATTGTGCTGGGGCTGCTCTGCGTCTCTCTGCCGGGCAACGCCGCAAAGCGTGGTGGATAAGCGCATCCGCGCAGCCTGAAAACCGCAGGGCGATACCGCTTGCTATATCGCCCTTGCTGTTTCACGGCCGCTGAGAAAATCGTCACGCCCTGACAATTCAGGTTACTGAGCGTGCCTGCCATCCATTTTCTATTACCGCAGCGGCAAAATAAGCCATTTGCCCCGTTCATTTCACCGAAATACGCTTCTTGAGAATAAATAATTAACGAAGCCGCAAAAGTTATGGGCGGTCCTGAAATAAACCTGCCGGGCAAATAACCCGTTTGCTGTATATTGCGCCGGTGCTAAAAATCCCGCGATGTTCCTGTATTAACGCGCAGATTGAATAAAGCAGCGCGATAAATAACTGGAATTTACACCGGGTAAATTCCTAATTTGACTTAACGCGACGCGAATCGCTTTACCTTTCATAGACGTTATCCTGACAAAGTGCTGATATAACCCTGAGCTTTGCTTTACATACCTGCCCGCATTCAGATTGCTTGCCTTTAATCAATCCAGCCTGACGGTATTCCGTCAGCTAATCGCGCTATTTTCTCTCTGGAGGAAAGGATGTCATTTAAATTAAATCCGATCGTGCTCAGCCTGCTGGCTGTACCCGGCTTAATATTGCCTGTTCAGCCTATCCCGGCCGCGATAATTAAACCCTTCGACCCACAAAAAAATGATGATAAAGCCGGGGTGTTTTGTGTCTGTAACGGCAGCACCCAGTCACTCACCGGATTACCGCAATTTGCCGCGGGAAAAAGCGGGGCCGTTACCACCACCCTCGGTCAGTTGCAAAAGGAAGGGCGCATTTTCACTGACAACCTTACCGGCAGAGAGCGGCTGAGCACCGGGGCGCAAAATTTTGATGTGCTGATTGCTGACGCACAAAACGGCACCTATACCCACTTTCAGGCCTACGATTCACTGGCCATTGCACAGCTTGCGCCGGTTTCGCTCAGCCAGTCCGTTACCGACTATGAAGATGTGCACGGCGCGCAATACCTTGACGCGCGCGTCGCCCAGGTCAGTCATGGCACCATCAATGTGGCACTCGGTCAGCCGGGAGCCGACACCCTGGCAAACGGCTGGGCCATGGCCGCGAAGCAGAGCCGCTTATTTACCGCAACCCAAAGCGGCAACATCAACTGGGCCGGCGATAACCGTGTAACCTTTACCGCCATTCAGGCTCCGGCTGGCGCGCGCTGGGCGTATGACGGTGACAGCCTGGTGACCTACAGCGGCAACATCGCCGTGACGACCAAAGACGGCAACACGACCCGCTTTACCATCACGCAACTGAGTGATCTGCGACAGTACAATGACTGGCTGATTGCGCAACTCGCGGTCGCTAATCTGGATCCGGCACGCTATAACGCGGAATTCAATAAAGCCTTCACGCTCTCCACCGGCAGCGTGGTCTGGGCCCTGAATACGCAGGATCTGCATGATGAGGTGCTGAAACCCACCGGCGAGCGCGTGGTGCTGAGTGCGGACGGGCCGGGGGCAACGGCAACGATTCAGGCAGGCAAATCGCTGGAGGTCGCCAACGCCAGCGGTGGGGCAATGCGCGCTGACCATGGCGCAACGGCGATCGTGAATGGCCGACTCGCCGCCAGCGGCGATGCGCTGAACGGCAACGAAGCGCTGGTGTTAAGCGGCAACAGTCGCGGCATCAATAACGGTGTCATCAACGGCGGTTTCTTTCGTCGCGCCGATGGCAGCGGCGCAGAGGGTTGGCCAGCCGGTCACAGTGAAAACACCGTGCTGGTGCAGGCGAGTCACTTCACCAACAACGGCGTAATCAATCATGCAATCAGCGCTGCGCCCCCGCGCGGCAGCAGCAGCGCGCTGACGCTAACGGATTCTGCCGCCGCGGTGAATAATGGTGCCCTTAATCTTGGGATGACTGACGTGAACGGCAGCGGCAGCAGCAGCGCGGTAACGCTGGCCGGGGATCATGCCCGCTTTATAAATAACGGCACGCTTTATCTCGGCCGCAGCGCGCAGGATCGGCCCGGCGACAGCAGCCAGGATAGGGCCCTGCGCCAGAGCGGGGGCACATTCGGCATTAACCAGTTCGCTGCTTCCAGCGCCATCAACAACGGTCAGATTGTACTGGGAAGCAAAGTGCAGAATGCCGTTGCGATGCAGGTGAGCGGCTCTGCGGATGCCGTTACGCGCAATAATGGCGTCATTGTGGTAAACGGTCGCGCACAGTTCAGACCGGCGGAAAATGTGGCGCTGCAGGTGAAGGATGCGGGCAGCGCAGGTCAGGTAGGCAACGCCGGTACCATCACTCTTAACGGCGACAACGCCACCGGACTGAAAGTCATCGCCACCGCAGATAACCGCGCGTATGGCTGGTCCTCAGGTGTGATTAACGTAACCGGGGAGGCGGATGCGCTGAACGGCACGCGTAATACGGCGGTGTGGGTCACCGCTGAACCCGGCGGCACGGCCTCCGCTGACGTCAGTGGCCCTATTCGCCTGAGCGGCAGGGCGGCAATCGGTATCCGTGCGGAAGGCAACGCGACGGTCACGCTCGCCCCGGACGCCGGGCTGGTATCGGCGGGCGGCGAGGATCAAATCAGTTATCTGGCTGACGGGCCAGCGGCACGGATTAACCTGCCGGCAGGTGGCACCTACCGCACCGCCGGCACCGGGTCGACGCTGTTTCGTTATCAGGAGGGGGCGGATTTTGATGGCCGGGGGATGACGCTGGCGCCCGACGGCGTGTTTTCCACTGGCGTAATCGGCAGTGGTGCAGGGACCGCGGTGTTTACCCATGGCGCAGCGCTGGAAATCGGCGGTTATGCTACCGGGGTCGTCATTGAAGGTGGCGCGCAGGGCGAAATCGACGCGGCGTCGCGCATCACGCTGGAGCAGGCCGGCAGTACCGTCGCCATGGCGGATGGCAACAAGCACGATCTGACCCGTTATATCACCAACCCCATTGCGCATCCGTGGCCCGGCACGCTGCTGGTGAACAATGCGACGATTAACGGCAGCGGCGCCGGCCAGCGTGCGCTGATTGCACAAAATCAGGCGCAGCTTATCAATAATGGCAGCATCACGCTCAGCGGCGGCGGCAGTTACGCTATTCAGGCGCTGACGGGCGGCAAGGTGGTGAACAACGCTGATATCGCTATCGCCGGTGACAGCGCCGCGCTCTATGCCGAAGGATATCGATTCAGTGGTGACGGTGTCACGCCCGCCGCGATCATAAACTATGCGGCACTGCACGTCAGTGCAGGCGATGCCCCCGCGTATGCCCCGGCGCACGGCATGCTGGGTGTAGGGGATCGGGCGGAACTGTACCAGAACGGCACGGTTACGCTCTCTGGCAGCCACAGCGTCGCGGTGGAAGTGGACAGCGCCCGGGCAACGTTATCCGCCGGCTCACGCATCAGCGGCGACAGTGCCGGCCAGACGGCGCTGATTGCCGGCAACGGTGCAGCCATTTTCAATCAGGGCAGCTTAACGCTGGGGGGCGATAACAGCACCGCCGCGCGGCTTTACAGCGGCGGCAACCTGATTAACAGCGGCACGATTGAGGTGGCGCGGGGGATCGGTATTGATGTCAGCGACGGTAACGGTCAGTACACACAGCGTGCCGGCAACCTGCATGTGGGCGGCGGCACCGCGGCGCTGCGCGTGGGAAGAAATGGCATCCTCAGCATTGCCGGCGACGGTGAGGGCGAGAGCTACGACAACTATCCCAGCACGCTGTGGAGCAGCGGGGGCACCGATACGGTGCTGCTGGATAGCGGCGCAGCGGGATTACGTGCCGACCACGTTAATCTCAGCGGCGGCAGTGAGGGGGGACGTGTGCTCAACAACCGGGCAGAAACGGCTGACATCGCGCTGAATTACGTCCGGCTGGATATCAACGGCGGCACCGGTATCCGCTCGGCGACCGCCTTTGATCCCGGCGGCCACGCCTGGATCAACGTAACCGGCGGCGGCACCGGTTATCTGTTTGCCAATGAGGATGGTTCTGCCACGCATAATGATTTGCTGATTGGTCCGGACTATTACTTCTTTGTCTCTGGCAACAGTACTGCCATCCGCGCCAGTACAACCGGCAGGGTAATCAATGCAGGCACCATAGCCATCTACGACTTCAGCGGCGGTTCAGCGATTGTCACCCGTAACGCCAGTGAGGTGATCAACCAGGGCAACATTATTTCCCTGAGCACCGCCGCACCGATCATCGATCTGCGCGGCGGGCAAAGTCGCTTTATTAACACCGGCACGATCAGCGCCCCCTTCCCGGAAACGGTGGTGGTCGCTGGCGGGGCCAGTGATGACCAGATCGCGCTGCTGGCGGGCAGCGTGACCGGTGAAGTGAATACCGGCAACGGCAACGATAGCCTGCAGCTGTCCGGCGGCACGCTGAACGGCAGTGTAACCATGGGCAGCGGCAAAAATCAGGCCTGGATTGAGGGCGTCAGCCTGGCGCAAACCCGGCATATCACCAGCGACAGCGGGCCGGGCAGCGCGCTGAGTTTCAGCGATATCACCGCCCGCGGCGGCTCGTTCAGCACCGACGACAGGCAAAAAGGCACCAACCTGGGCAGCGGCTGGAGCACGCTTAATTTTTATCACACCCGCTGGACGCTGACCGACAATCTGAAACTGGCGCACAGCACGATCAATATTGACCCCACCTCCACACTGTTTGCCGGTAACGGCCTCAATCCGCAACTCAGCGGCGCAACGGCTGACTCGCTGCAGGTCAACAACGCCGGTATGCTGGATTTAACCAACGGCAGCGGGACGCCTGGCAATCGGCTGCGGATTAATGGCACGCTGGCCTCTGCGGGAGGCCAGGCGAAACTCAATACGCAACTGCGCGACGGCGGCACCAGCGACAATCTGCTGGTGCAGGGCAATGTCAGCGGTACCACGCTGCTGGCAGTGACGCCGGTGATGAGCACGATGCCGGTACTGACGCCGCCGCAGGGCATTACGCTGGCTCAGGTAACCGGCAACGCCAGCACGCAGAGTTTTGCCCTGGCGCGTAATTATGTCGCCGCCGGGCCTTATCAGTACGGTTTATACGCCAGTAACGGCGAAACCGGCTGGCATTACCGGCTGGCCTCAAATTTCATCACGGATAGCGCCGGCCGTGCGGTGCGCCCGGCGCTGACGCCGCAGATGCCGTCGTGGATCTCCGCGCCCGTTGCGCTGACCTACTACAACCTGGCGGTGACTGACGATCTGCATAAGCGGCTCGGCGAACTGCGTTCCGCAGACGGCGCGGCAGGCGAGATGTTTATTCGCTATCTGGGGTCTGCACTTACCTACCATACCGATCGCCAATCGCCGCAGTATGGCTACGATTTTGATCTCGACTACAGCGCAGTCCAGCTTGGCGGCAACCTGCTGCATCTGGATGGACTCAGCGACAGCCTGCGGGCTGGTATCGCCTACACGCGCGGTAATGCCCGTCTGCGCCCGCGCGCCGCTGACGGATACAGTTCAACCAGTATCGACAGCGATACCCTCTCTCTGTATGCCACCTGGCTGCGCGACAGCGGCTGGTATGTGGATGGCGCGTTATCACTGGACTGGCATCGCGGTGATACCGACATTGCGCGTCAGCAAAAAGCAGGCAAACTGCGCGGCAATGGCTGGAGCACCTCGCTCGAAACTGGTTATCCGTGGCCGCTTATCCGCGGCCTGCGCCTGACGCCGCAGGCACAGCTGCTTTATCAGCGGCTGACGCTGGACGACATCACCGATGCGGATAACGCGCGCATTCAGTGGCGCGCGTATGATCAGACGCTGGGGCGCGCAGGGCTGCAGCTGGACCGCAGCTGGCAGGATGCGGGTGGCCGGACTTATACCCCGTATGTGCGCACCAGCTATACGCGCGGCTGGGGCGGCGCAGCCTCAATGCGTGCCGGCGTCAGCGACAGCGCAGAGCGCGTCAGCTTTACCAGCGGCCATATCGGACAGATGTGGGATGCCGGACTGGGGGCAACGGCCGCGCTCAGCAGCGATATATCACTCTATGCCGAAGCCGACTATCGCCGGCAAATTAATGGCAACGGCAGCGCAGGCTGGCGTTATAACGCCGGAATGCGCTGGGCGTTTTAATTTCCGCCTCAGCTGAATAAATAAAATGCGGCGCGATTGATCATCTTCCTTCGCGCCGCGCCTTTTTTCGCGATGCAGCCCCGTTTTATTTCCCGCCCGCGCTGACTTTTCCGCCTGCCATGCGGTATCGCCTGATGGAAATCCATCAAAATAAAAACCTGAAACGGCTTGAATTCACAGTTTGGAAAATAGGTTTCAAATAAAAATTAACATGAAATATAAATACCGATAGCGTGTGGGCTGCGTTTCGTTCTGCCGTATTTCCTAACGTATTTTTACCAGGAGGTATTATGGAAAAAGAACTTTATCTCACCACCAGCACCGCATCCGGCCCTAATAGTCCGACAAAAACCGAGCCGTTTGTAAAGATCATTGCCCTGGTCGCCACGCTGGGCGGGCTGCTGTTTGGTTATGACACCGGCGTGGTTTCCGGCGCGCTGCTGTTTATGCGCCATGATTTACAGCTCACGCCTTTTACCACCGGACTGGTCACCAGTTCACTGCTGTTTGGCGCCGCTTTCGGTGCGCTGCTGGCCGGTCATTTCGCCGACGCCATGGGGCGGCGCAGGATCATCATTACGCTGGCGTTTATCTTTGCGCTGGGTGCTGTCGGGTCTGCTTTCGCTCCGGACGTGGTGTCGATGATACTTTCCCGGCTATTTCTCGGGATTGCGGTAGGCGGCGCGGCGGCCACCGTGCCGGTTTATATCGCCGAAATCGCACCGGCCAATAAGCGCGGTCAGCTGGTAACGCTGCAGGAGCTGATGATCGTCTCCGGTCAGCTGCTGGCCTACGTCTCCAACGCCACCTTTAACGAAATCTGGGGCGGGGAACACACCTGGCGCTGGATGCTGGCCCTCTCTACCGTGCCGGCGGTGCTGCTGTGGCTGGGCATGATCTTTATGCCCGAAAGCCCGCGCTGGCACGTGATGCGCGGCAATACCCCGGCGGCTCGTCAGGTGCTGGAAAAAACCCGCGCCGCGGAGGACGTTGACTGGGAGCTGGAAGAAATTGAAGAGACCATTGAAGAGAACCGGCAGCAGGGCAAAGGCCGCCTGCGCGACCTGCGGACGCCCTGGCTGCGCAAGGTGTTTTTACTGGGCATTGGCATCGCGGCTATCCAGCAGCTGACCGGGGTCAATACCATTATGTACTACGCGCCGACCATGCTGACCGCCACCGGGCTCAGCAACGACGCCGCGCTGTTTGCCACCATCGCTAACGGGGCGATCTCCGTGGTCATGACGCTGGTGGGCATCTGGCTCATCGGCAAAGCCGGCCGCCGTCCGCTGGTGCTGATTGGCCAGATGGGCTGTACCGCCTGCCTGTTTTTTATCGCGCTGGTGTGTTTCCTGATGCCGGAATATCACGCGAACGGCGCCGTCAATCTGCTGCGTGCCTACCTGGTACTGAGCGGCATGTTGCTATTCCTGTGCTTCCAGCAGGGCGCGCTCTCGCCGGTCACCTGGCTGCTGCTGTCAGAAATTTTCCCGGCACGCATGCGCGGTATCTGCATGGGCGGTGCGGTGTTCGCGCTGTGGATCGCAAACTTTACCATTTCGATGGCCTTTCCGTTGCTGCTGGCAGCCTTCGGGCTGGCGGGCGCGTTCCTGACCTTTGCGCTGACAGGCGTCGGCGGCGCGCTGTTTGTGCTGCGCGCCATCCCGGAGACCCGTGGCCGCAGTCTGGAGCAGGTAGAGCACTACTTTCATGCGCTGTATGACGGCAAAGACTGAACACCCCATCTGGCCTGCTGTCAGGCTGATGGAAATCACTCAAAGAAGCCGCAGTGCGGCAAGCCAACATTCATTACTATCCGGGCATGTGAAGGCGTAAAAGCCAGACAGCCCATCCTCTGCCGATGATTACCCAGGAACTGCTATGACCGTTAAAATCAGCCGTGACCGATTCTGTGTGAATCGCAAAATTGCTCCGAACCTCAGCCTTGCCGAATTCTTTTCGCTGGTGGCGTCGCTGGGCATCAATAAAGTTGAAATCCGTAACGATATGCAAGGCGGCAGCGTCACCGACGGTGCGGAAGGAGAGGCGGTGCGTCAGCTTGCGGCACAGCATCATCTCACTATTGAGACCATTAATGCGGTTTACCCCTTTAATCAGTTAACCGATGCGGTGCTGGAGAAAACGCGCGGCTTATTACGCGATGCCCGCGCCACCGGCGCAAAGGCACTGGTGCTGTGTCCGCTGAATGACGGTACACCGGTTTCCGATCGTCAAACCCTTGACGCGCTGAAAACGCTGGCGCCGCTGTTTGCAGAATATGGCATCGCCGGTCTGGTTGAACCGCTGGGTTTTCCGCAAAGTTCGCTGCGCTCGGCGGCGCTGGCTCAGCAGCTGATTCGTCAGGCTGACGTGCCGTTTAAGATCGTGCTCGATACATTCCATCATCATCTGTACGAAGGCGCGGAACAGGACTTTGCCGGCGGCGTTGACGTCAGCAATATTGGTCTGGTGCACCTTTCCGGCGTTACCGATGACCGCCCGGTTTCGCAGCTCACTGACGAAGAGCGCATCATGCTGAGCGCGGAAGATCGCCTGCGCTCCCGGGAGCAGGTGCTGCGTCTGGAAGAAATGGGCTATCGCGGTGTGTATGCGTTTGAACCTTTCTCTTCGGTGATGGAGACCTGGCGCGCCGGGGATATCGCGCGTGAAATTACCGCCAGCATTGATTTTCTCACCTCTTCATCCTCTGTCCAGTAATCAGGAAACCTGTTATGACGCTCAATATTGGTGTGATTGGCACCGGTGCCATCGGCCGTGAACATATCCGTCGCTGCAGCCAGGTGCTGCAAAATGCGCGCGTTGTGGCGCTGAATGACATTAACCGCAGCAACTGCGAACAGATCGTGCGTGATTTCGATCTGCAGGCAGAGATTTATGATAATGCCCACGATCTGATCACCGCGCCGGAAGTGCAGGCGATTCTGGTGACGTCGTGGGGACCCACCCACGAGGCCTTTGTACTGGCGGCCATTCAGGCGGGCAAAGCGGTATTCTGCGAAAAACCGCTGGCGGTGACGGCGCAGGGTTGTATGAATATCGTTGAGGCGGAAATGGCGTCCGGTAAAAAACGGGTGCAGGTGGGCTTTATGCGCCCGTATGACAGCGGTTACCTTGCGCTGAAAAGTGTGCTGGAAAGCGGCGAGATCGGTGAGCCGCTGATGCTGCACTGCGCGCACCGTAATCCGGAAGTCGGCGATGCCTATACCACCGATATGGCGATCACCGATACGCTGATTCACGAGCTGGACGTGCTGCGCTGGCTGCTGAAAGAAGATTATGTCAGCGCGCAGGTCATCTACCCGCGTAAAACCCGCAAGGCTTCGTCCCATCTGAAAGACCCGCAGATTGTGCTGCTGGAGACGACAAAAGGGACGCGCATCGACGTTGAGATTTTTGTGAACTGTGAATATGGCTATGACATTCAGTGTGAGGTGGTCGGTGAGGCGGGCATCGCGCGCCTGCCCGAGCCGATGTCAGTGCAAACCCGGCGGGCCGCCCGCCTTTCGACCGGCATTCTGACTGACTGGAAAAAACGTTTCATTGATGCCTATGACGTTGAACTGCAGGCATTCGTGAATAACGTGCTGTCCGGCAACATGACCGGCCCTTCGGCCTGGGATGGCTACGCGGCGGCCGTGGCCGCCGATGCCTGCGTGGCAGCACAGCGCAGTGGCAACATCGAACCCATCGCGATGCCTGCCCGTCCGGCCTTCTACGATTAACCTTCGCTGTACTCTCACGGCGGCCTGCACAGGCCGCCTGACTTCCGCTGGTTCCCCTTGTTGAAATGAATTGGCTGCAGGGCTCTCGCTGACGCGGCATTCAGGGTATGATCGCCGCCTGCTGTACACCGCCGGACTAATAACCGGCAGTACGGCGCTGATTCATTTTCTTTTAGGGATTGCGATTTGATGGATACCACTTTAGTCCGCCGCCAGCCTTCCGTGTGGTGGGGGGCGATGATCATCTGCGGCACCGTCGTGGGCGCAGGGATGTTTACCCTGCCGGTTGTGATGGCGGGTGCCTGGTTTGGCTGGGCGTTACTGCTGCTGGCCGTCAGCTGGGGCGCGATGCTGCTGTCCGGGCTGCTGTTTATGGGCGTGAGCCTGCATTATCCGCCCGGCGCCGGGTTCGACACGCTGACCAAAGACCTGCTGGGACGCGGCTGGGCCGCCATCAATGGCCTGAGCATCCTGTTTGTGCTGGGTATTCTTACGTATGCTTATATCTCAGCCAGCGGGCCGGTTTATCAGCAGTCGATCAGCCAGCTTGGCGTACCGGTTTCCACCGCTGAGGCCAAAATTGCCCTGACGCTGTGCGTGGCGGCGGTGGTCTGGCTGGGCACCCGGGGCGTCAGCCGCCTGATGACTTTTTGCGTGCTGGCCAAGATCCTGCTGCTGATCCTGCTGTTTGGCGGCCTGCTAACGCAGGTGGATGTGCCGTCGCTGTTGAGCCCGGCAGCGCCAGGTGAACGCTACTGGCCCTATGCGCTGGGCGTGCTGCCGTTTTGTCTGGCCTCCTTTGGTTATCATGGCAATATCACCGGACTGGTCAGCTATTATCAGCGTAACCGGTCACAGATTACGCGTGCGCTGCTGCTGGGCACCGGCATGTCGCTGGCGCTCTATCTGTTCTGGATCACAAGTACCATGGGCAACCTGCCGCGCAGCGCCTTTCCGGGCATTATCCGTGAGGGAGGCGATATCGCCGCGCTGCTGGCGGCGCTGCGTGAACACCTGCATGTAAGGGCACTGTCACTGCTGATGTCGGTGTTTTCACATTTTGCGGTGATTGCCTCTTTCCTTGGCGTGACGGCCGGGCTGTTTGATTTTATCGCCGACCGACTGGGGTATGCGGATACGCCACGGGCACGGCTGAAAACCGCAGCGCTGACGTTTCTGCCTCCGCTGCTGGCCTCGCTGTTCTGGCCGCACGGTTTTGTGGCGGCAATTGGTTTTGCCGGTTTGTTTGCCACACTGTGGGCAGTGATTGTGCCGGCACTGCTGGCGTGGCGCGCGCAGCAGCGTTTTCAGCCGCAGCCGCGTGTGCTGCCGGCGATTGTGCTGGTGTTGCTGTTTGGCGTACTGAATATTCTGGCGTGGGGATTAAGCTGGCTGGGCTGGCTGCCGGTGTTCGGTGCAGCCTGAGCTGGCCGACAGAATAAAAAAGCGCCAGAGCGGCGCTTTTTTCCGGCTTAGTTACCGCGGTAAGTCGAGTATCCGTACTGGCTGAGCAGCAGCGGGATATGGTAGTGCTGATCGGTTTTCTCCAGTTTAAACATCACCGGAATCTCCGGGAAGAACGTTTGCTGGCCGGTACTTTTATAGTAATCGCCGGTTTTAAACACCACGCGATAGATGCCGCTTTGTGCGGCTTTTCCCTGTGGATACAGCGCCGGGATTCTACCCTGGGCATCGGTGGTGGCTTCGGCCAGTTTGATCCACTGCGTTCCCTGTTGCTGATCCAGCTCGACGTTGACTCCGGCCGTTGGCACGCCGGTTTGCAGGTTGAGGACGTGAACGCTGATAGGGTTTTTTGCCATGTCGGCGAAGGCGCTGCCAGCGGTGAACATTAGCGCGGCGCTTAACAGATAGTGTACCGGTTTCATCTCATCTTCCTTTTAGTGAAAAACGAGCAAAGCTTAGATCGGATTAGCGGAAGTCACTGAAATGGCACTGCATATCTGAAATTTCCCAGAAGGGCAGGCACGGCAGGATCAAAAAGTCAGCCTGCCGCGCCAGGACATTACTTGTTGCTGATAAGGGTTCCTTTCAGGCCGTGTGGCTCCGACCGCAGATATTGCGGTGGCGCTTTAGCTTCAGCCCCCAGCTCTGCAGCCGCGTGCCACGGCCAGCGTGGGTCGTACAGCATGGCGCGTGCCAGCGCGATCAGATCCGCATCCTGCTCCTGCAGCGCCTGTTCCGCCTGTTTTGGTTCGGTGATCAGGCCCACGCCAATGACCGGAATATCCACTTCTTTGCGGATATCGCGCGCGTAAGGCAGCTGGTAACCCGGACCAACGCTGATTTTCTGCTGCGGTGCCAGTCCGCCGCTGGAAACGTGAATATAGGCACAACCGGCAGCCGCCAGTTTTTTGCTGAACGCGATAGACTGCGCATTATCCCAGCCACCCTCGATCCAGTCCGTAGCCGAAATACGGACGCCTGCCGGGACAGACGCGGGCACCGCATCGCGAATCGCCTGAAAAACTTCCAGCGGGAAGCGCATCCGGTTTTCCAGTGAGCCACCATACTCATCCTCGCGCTGGTTGCTTAACGGTGACAGGAACTGATGCAGCAGATAACCATGGGCGGCGTGCACCTCTATCAGTTGCAGGCCGAGGCGTACCGCGCGCTTCGCACTTTCAACAAACGCCTGCTTAAGCTGGTCCAGCGCCTCTTTGTTCAGAGCCGTTGGCGGATGCTCGTCCTGACTGAACGCCAGAGCAGAAGGGGCCACCGTTTGCCAGCCGCCTTTTTCCGGCGACATCTGCTCACCGCCTTCCCATGGCGCGGTGCAGGAGGCTTTACGCCCGGCATGACCAAGCTGAATGCCGATCGGCAGGGTAGCGTAGCGGCGGATATCCTGCAGTACCTCTTGCAGGGCAGCTTCGGTCGCATCGTCCCATAACCCTAAATCACCCGGTGTGATGCGGCCAATGTCTTCGACCGCCGTTGCCTCAATGATCAACAACCCTGCGCCAGAGAGCGCCAGCTGGCCCAGATGGATGCGATGCCATGCCGTAGCTTTGCCATCTTCTGCTGAATACTGGCACATCGGCGCAATGACGATGCGGTTTTCCAGTGCCAGCTGGCCCAGTTTTGTCGTGCTGAACAGTAAACTCATCTTCACCTCATAGTGTTTGTTGCTTTGGAAAGCCTGGCTAAGTGTAGATGGTTACTGCGGTTGAGAAAGCCTGGCGCATTTGCTGTAACACTTTCGTGATTATAGTTACAACATACGTTTAAGGCTTTGATGAAAAGTGCCAGAGAGCAGTAACGGGAGTTGTTCGCGGTTAAACAAGGCGAGGGTGCCGGCTGGCTGCTGACCGCAACAGACGCATGCGCACAACGGCGAAGGTGTGAAGCTGAAACGATTTAAGGCAGCGTGCTTATCAGGCTGCCTCCCCGGCTTTTTATCCGGTAAAAATGGCAAATCAGCAGAGTAAAACGTGATGAAACGCAAATTTCTGCCGTCGGATTTGCATAAGGTGCCACGAGGTGAAGCATCTCACGTTTTCTCCGGGCCGTAATTTGTACGCTGGGCTGAAATTAGCTAAATCAATTCAGCATGGAGAGGCAATAGAATGAAATATCGCGTTTTGGCGGGGATGGTAATGGCAGTAATCAGCGGGCAGGCCGCCGCGCAAACCTGGGTGCTGACGGATGCTGAAGCCGGTACGGACAAGGGGAACTGGCAGATTGACAGCAAACAGCTGAACGCCAGCGGACAGCCCTTCAGCATTCAGCAAAAAGTGCTGCACGGCGGTAAGCAGGAAGGATCTAAGGTATTAACCATCACCAGCGAGCAGGGGCTGACCATTGCGCTCAGCCCGACGCGCGGCATGGATCTGCTGCAGGTTAACGGGCACGGCGTGCGGCTGGGCTGGGATTCACCGGTGGATGAAGTGGTCAACCCGGCCTATATCAACCTGGAAAGTCGCAATGGTCTGGGCTGGCTGGATGGTTTCAACGAAATGATGGTGCGTTGCGGCTACGAATGGACCGGCCATCCGGTCACCAAAGATGGCCGGATATACACGCTGCACGGCAAAGCAGGCAACACGCCAGCGTCAAAAGTTGAGGTTACCGTCGATGATAAAGCCCCGCATGAGATCCGCATCCGCGGCCTGCTGAAAGAGCATACGTTCAAGAAATCCAATCTCGAAACCTGGACCGAACTGCGCTATATCCCGGGTGCGGATGCCTTTACACTGCACGATGTGCTGACCAATAAAGGCGACTATCCGCAGGATTATCAGATTATTTATCACAGCAACTTCGGCACCCCGATTCTGGAGAAAGATGCCCGTTTCATCGCCCCGCTGAAGTCTGTCTCGCCATTTAATGATTACGCGCAGAAGGGATTAGACAACTGGAATGTGTACGGCGCACCGCAAAAAGATTTTGATGAAATGGTATTTAATCTGGTGCCTAAAGCCGATGCAAACGGCAAGACCCTGGCGGCGGTCATCAATAGCAAAGGGGATAAAGGCGCGTCGATTGAGTTTGATACGCATCAGCTGCCGATGCTGACCATGTGGAAGAACACCGACACGCTGAAACAGGGTTATGTCACCGGTATCGAGCCCGGCACCAGCTATGCCTATCCGGTCACCATTGAAAAAGAGCAGGGCAGAGTAAAGCAGCTGCAGCCGGGGCAAAGCACAACCTTTGAACTGACCTATACCCTTTTGAAAGATGCGAACGCGGTAAGCAAAGCGGAACAGCGCGTGCAGCAGATTCAGGGTGAGGACAAAGTCAGCGTTGAGCAGAAGCCCATCGCCAAAGAATAACCAGCAGGGCGGGATGTCACCGCCCTGCGCATTCTCTGGCAGGGCAGCAAACGACATCCGCCCCGCTTGCCGCACAACCTGTCGGGCGGTCACGCATCATGCATAAGTGCACCTTACCGCAAAAACCACTGGCATTAAGGCGCTGCAATAGCATATTTCGCTTTCTACTGGCGCACGCCGCCGGTTAAACCCGCACATCCTTTCCCTTTCACGTCGCCGGTATGAAATCCTCTTCTATACTCAGTGACGTTCGCCTGTAATCCCACTGCCGCTTATGTCTGTGCTGCCTTAAATCAAATCAGCAGGATGCATGCCGCCAGCCGGTGCGCAGACGGTTTACCTTTATCGTTTTGCTTTTTTCTCAGGGGAATTCCTGGTATGTCGCAATCTCAAACCTCGCGCGCGGGCAGCGCGTTGCTGCTGCTGGCTGCCGTCATTGGCTTTGCTGTGGCGTTGTATGCATGGCTGACACCGCTTACCGGTGTGACCGGCACGATTGGCGCACTCGGCGTGGTCATTGCCAGCGTGGTCCTGGCCATCCTGACGATGCTGCTGCAACGCGCATCCGGACGCGGCGCTCGCGCTTTTCTGATCACCCTGGTGCTGATTCTGTTGTTCGCCATCGCTTTTTCCGCTGCATTGCTGCATCAGTACATCATTACCGTCGCGATGGTGCCCGGCCTCGCAGGTGTGATCGTACTGGGCAGGAAGCCCGCTCATCATCGCGCCAGCGCCGGAGGAGCCCATCATGTCTGAGCATCAACGTTCTCCCTTTATTAAAGTCAGTGTTACCGCGCTGGCGCTGCTGGTTGCGCCGTTAACCCTGCAGGCGCAGGATAATGCGGCGGGTGCGTCCATGGGCGCGCGCGATAAAGTCAGTCCCGACGCGGCCGACCAGCAGGGCGGCGGCACCACGAAAACCACGCAGGATGCCTCCACCGGCGAGCATGACAATGACAAGGTGGCCTCTGCCGCTAACCCGGCCACCCCGCTGGTGCCGGCCACCGCCACCTGGGATAGCTTCCACGGTCAGCTCAACGCCCAGAAATACAGTCCGTTAACGCAGATCACCGCCGAAAACGTCGGTAAGCTGAAAAAAATCTGGGAATTTCATACCGGTGACGTATCGGACGGCAAAGGCGACACGCCAGCGACGGTCTGGTCTGCCACGCCAGTGTTTGCGAATGAGACGATTTATATCGGTACGCCGTTTGATCGCCTGATTGCGCTTGACCCGGGCACCGGCAAAGAGAAGTGGCACTATGACACCAAAGCGCCGCGCAAAGCGCTGACGCAGCCGGTGCTGAAGAATCGCGGCGTCTCTTACTGGCAGGCTAAAAATCCGGTAGCAGGCCAGGCGTGTCAGAAAATTGTTTATATGGGTACCGTTGATGCACGGCTTTATGCGCTGGATGCCGATTCCGGCAAACCGTGTGAGAATTTTGCCGATCATGGCGTGCTGAATGTAGACCAGTGGAACACGCTTAACGCCAAATATCCGCTTTCCGTGCTGCAGCCGCCGACAGTGGTGGGCAATCATCTGCTGATTGGCTGGGCTGGTAAAGACTGGGCCTATGCTGAAGCGCCTCCGGGCACGGTATTCAGCGTTGATGCGCAGACCGGGAAGCGCGAGTGGACCTTTGAGGCGATCCCGGCCGATATCCGGCAGCGCACCGGAACCGCCAACGTCTGGACCCATATGTCCGCCGATGAAGCCCACGGGCTGGTTTATCTGCCGGTCTCCTCGCCTTCACCAAACTACTGGGGCGGCAACCGTAAAGAGGCGATCCCGCTCGGCACCTCCACCACTGCGCTGGATATCAACACCGGCAAGGTGGTGTGGTCGCGTCAGTGGGTGCACCATGATGTCTGGGATTACGACATCAACTCAGCGCCAACCCTGATGGATATCACCGTTAACGGCAAACAGATCCCTGCGCTGATTCAGGCCACCAAGCAGGGTTTCCTGTTTGTGGTTAACCGCCTGACGGGAGAGGACGTCTGGCCGATTGAGGAGCGTCCGGTACCGCAGGGAGACGGATCGGTGCAGGGGGAAAAACTCGCGCCAACCCAGCCGTTCCCGACCAAACCCGCACCGCTGCTGGATCAGTCGAAAAAGCCTGCTATCTGGAAGCTGGCAGACCTCGTCGGCGCTGGCCAGTGTTCCCGCCTGTGGGACAAGCTGAGCTATGACGGTATGTACACGCCACCGACCACCAAAGGTGAAGGCGCGCTGACCTATCCGGATAGCGCCGGCGGCGTGCAGTGGGGCGGCGTGGCGTTTGACCCGCAAAAACAGATCGCCATCGTTAACACCTCTCACATTGTGCAGTACGTCAAGCTTTACAGCCGTGCCGATTACGACAAAGCCGATAAGGGTTCCGGCAACGAAAGTGGTTTTGCGCCACAGGAAGGTGCGCCTTACGGTATGCGGCTGATGGTGGCCAACAACTGGCTGGGAATGCCGTGCTGGCAGCCACCTTTTGGTGAAATTGTGGCGATTGATATGCATACCGGTGATGTGAAATGGCGTCGTCCGGTGGGTGCATCGCAGCAGTATGGCTTCTTTATGCCGGAGAGCTGGGGTTCACCGACCATTGGCGGCCCGGCTGTCACTGCCGGCGGCGTGATCTTTATCGGCGCTTCAATGGACGCGAAAGTCCGCGCCTATTCACTGGAGAGCGGGGAAGAGCTGTGGTCCGATCAGGTTGAAGCGCCTGCGGTGGCCAACCCGTCGGTCTATGAATACAAAGGCCGCCAGTATGTGGCGTTTGTCGCGGGCGGCAACACGATTCTGAAAGATCAGGTTGGCGATCAGGTGGTGGTTTACGCGCTGCCGGAATAAACCGGCAGTCACCGGAAAAGTGGGTCTGCAGGCCCACTTTTTTTGCGCGCAAAAAGCGCGTGACAGGGAGGTTTTCAGTCCGTAAAAAAGGGGCCGTAGCCCCCGGTGAAAGGTAATGCCGCCCGCGATCAGATCGCTTCGCGGTTTTCCGGCCACGCCACCGCCGTGCCTTCCGGGCTGAACAGGCTGCCCTGGAAATCGATCACGCCGGCCGCCTCCAGCCACATCCACTCTTCAGCACGCTCAATGCCCGCGGCGATAACGTTAATTTCCAGCGCCGAACAGCAGCGAATTACCGCCTGCACGACCGCCTGTTTCGGGCCGCTGCGGTGGATATCGCGCACGATATTGCCACCGATGCGAATCCGATCCGGCTGTACGTATGCCAGCAGAGAGAGCCCGGCAGACCCGTCACCAAAGTTATCAATCGAGAGGCTGATGCCGGCTTCCTTGAGCTGACGCACTGCAGTGGTGAACTCATCCAGCTGAGAAATGACCTCTGTTTCGCTCACGCCAAGGATAATCTGCTGCGGCACCAGGCCTGCGTTATCAATTGCACCAAGCAGTTGCCCGATGGCCCCCGGCACTGACACCAGCGTCAGTGGCAGGATGCTGATGTAGAGCGTCATGCCATCAGGACAGGCGTTACCGGCAATACGCAGCGCCTCCATGATGACCTTCAGGTTATGCGTATAGCGCGCATCGCCCTGTAGCTCCGCCGGCGCCACATCCGGAATCGCCTCAATTGCCGTGACTTCACGGCCAAGCGGATCGACCACCGGACGGAAGATCACACCGCTGGCAGGCGGCAGTGCGCCGCTGTCATTGGGCACAAAGTCCCAGTAGTCTGCGGGCAGCACTTCAAAATAGTTCTCTTTTTCCCGTGCTTCGACAAACGTCCTCAGGAACTGCAGACCGCGATCGTCATACGTCAGGCGATATTTTGACGTACCGCGATCCAGCACCGCCTGCAGCACGCTGCCGCGGTCATGGGTGCGCAGATCAAACAGTTCCATACCGGCATTACCAAAGCGGCGGGAAGGGGAGTAGTCGCGCATCAGTTCAACCACATTATGGTGGCGCGGGTCCTGACAGATGCGGTTATAAATATCAAGCACGCCTTCTTCAGGCCCTTCCAGAATCTGGAAAAAGTGCGTGCCGTTGAACAGCAGGATGCCGGTAACCTGGTGGCTGGCATTGAGCAGGCTTGCTTTTTCCACCATCCCGGGAAGGATGCTGACGGGTACGTCATCGGAGATATGGCTCCGGTAAATTATAGTTGTAAGCATTACTTGCTCCAGTTTGTCGCGATTGTCCTCTGACACCATAGCAGCCATAGCTCAGTTGTAAAATTTTGCCTGCCAGATGGTTAAGTAACAGACAAAAATCGCGCTTATTTGTGATTATCCATCAAATCCACCATTGCCCCGGCATGTGCATCAACATGGCGGATATAGCGCATCACCGTTTCCGGTTTCTTCCAGGTGCCTTCCTGCATGATTTGCGCCGTGCTGTATTTGCTGCTCGCCATATCGATGGCGGCACCGACGCGCGCGCTGTGTCCGGACCAGCTGCGATAGCGGTTTTTATTCAGCCGCGCTGGCGATGGCGGGCTGGCTTCCTGCCAGGCGCGGGTAAAAATATCCTCCAGCGCGCGGGTGGACAGCGCTTTATCCGTCACCACGCGCGCCCGGTTGCTGCGGTGTACCGGCGTAAAAATAAAGGCGTCCGGCTCATGGATCAGGCCTGACGCAGTTAACCATTCGGTCAGACGCGCAGAAGAGAGATCTCCCAGCGCTTTAATCAGGCCCCCGGTCATCACAATGGTTTTCGTCCAGGCGACGTCCAGCACAATGCGCCCGTCCGGCGTACGGGAAATATCACGCACCCGCAGGCGGCTCAGTTCGCTGATGCGCAGCAGCGTCGCGTAAGCCACGTGCAGAAAAGCGAGGTCTCGCTGCTGCTGCAGGCGATCGGACGCTGACCAGCGTGCATCCAGCAGCAGCAGATCGCGCAGACGAAACGGAATCGCCTGGCCGGCCCGTTCACCGGCAATCACCGCGCTGCGGTTAATGCGTTTTACCGCCCGGAATACTAAAGGCGAAACGTTCGGCGGTACCAGACCTGCGTTACGGTGTAACATAGAAATCAGCGCCGCATGGGTACTGATAGTGGAGGAGGCGCGTCCGGCTGCCTGCAACCACAGCAGATAGTCACGCAGATCTGCCGGTTCCATCGGCAGGAAGCGACGCCCATGCTCTGCTGCCCAGCGACTGCCGACACGCATCACGCTCAGCAGCTGACGCCAGGTGTTATCAGAGAACGCTTCGCGATCCTGCACAAATTCCCGCAGTCGTGCTGCGATATCGTCGTCACCGTTACTGATAAGAGCAGCTGCCGGTGAAAATTCAGGCAAATGGTTCATGGTTTATTCACTAAAAGCACAGGCAACGCTACGTGAATTCTGCATAAACAGCAGGGGTGAGACCTTGCAGAAATCGCGTAGCGTTGCCGGAAATTTGTTCAGATTTGCGGATGTTACGGACTGTAAGGCTATCACAAAAGGATCCCTGCTACGATCCTGACTTCGTATAATGCCAATTATATGAAGTTAAGGTGAGATCGGACGAATATCTGCGCAGTGCGCGAGCGAGATGCAGCAGGGGCAACCGTTGCGACTGGCTATTTTTGTGAGAGATACGCCATCCGGTGAAAAGAAAGCTGTACAGATTGCCCGGTCATGTCTCAGTGTAAAGGTGCTTAAATAATGCCACTTTAGTATCAATTGTCATCCGAGAGGTTCACACTGGTGGCTTATCCGGATGCTATCCGGGCTATTCACCCCATAAGGGGGACAATCTATGTCTTATCACACAACAGATACCGTCTGTGCCATCGCCGGTATTCTGCCTGCCACGCTCCGCAACTGGCGTCGTGCCGGACTCATTGCCGCACCTGATAAGGTGGAAGGTTACGGTGCCAGTCAGATCATGCGCATTCTCAACCTGCGGGAAATGAGTGCAGAGGGCGCAACCCTCAGTGAAATCCGTTTGCGTCTGCACGGTAAAGTGCTTTCCGCGCAAAGCGGCTGGCAATGTCGTCAGGAAGAGTTAATTGAGCAGTTGCGCCATCCTTCAGATGAGTTGCTGCAAAACCGTATCCGCCAGGTAGGCACCGATTACAGCAGCGATGATTTTGTAAACTGCTATCTGCGGCCGCTGAATTTATGGCTGCGCGACGACAAAAGTCCGGATGCCGCGCTGCGTCTGGAACGGTTTCATCGGGCTGTCTATAAACACGCCTGTCGCGTCATCGGCGCGGCTTACCGGCGTAAAACCGTGCCGATGTTTCTCGAAGCCATCAGCGTGACCGACCCTACGGAAATCTGGATGGAAGCGATTCGCCTTACCGGACAGGGCTGCCGCCTGGAAGTCTCACCACAGCCAACCGGCATTCCGGCCAATGCCGGGCTACGCTATGAACATCACCTGATGTGGTGCGGGGCAGGCATTTCACAGCTGATGCTGTGGAACTATCGCCACAGACTGCGTGACGGACTGCCGGTCAGGCTGAGCGGGCCGGATCAAAACCTGCTCGCGCCAGGTCGCTGATCCGTCACCGCTGCAGCGGATGCAAACAGCAATCGTTATCACAATCTTTACACTCTGCCCTCGCTGCAGGACTATCGCCGTGGAAACAGTTACATGGCGAGGTGCTGCAGTTTTACTGTGTACTTTTATGCACCGTTCAGACACCTTTTCAGAATAATATTCCGGCATATTTCTCCGTTCCGCCTACAGTTGTCAGAGGGCTGTCATTAATCTGCAAGGGAGGAGGAGCTGTGTCTGGTCAGGAAGAGGGTAAGGGCTACGTTATTATTGGTGAAGCGGCGCTGAGCCTGGCGCTGAGCGGCAGGAAAATCAGCGTGCAGTCGCTGATTAATGAGCTGGGACAGATGGCGAAAGCCGGCATCAGCACTGTCCGTCAGCATGACATTTCAGAGGCCAGCAGCTGGCTGAAAAGCTTTACCGATCAGGACGAGGCCATTCAGCATGTGCCTTACCTGCATACGCTGGCTGACCTGAATGATGAGATGAACTGAGATTTTCAGCACTATTCAGCGCCGGTATCAGGTAATAAAAACGGCGGCCCTGCGGCCGCCAAAAGCCTCAATATGTGGTTGATATTGAGGAAGCAGTGGTACGACACATGAAGCGATTAACCTTTAACGCCGCCGGCGGTGAGGCCGCTGACCAGCCAGCGCTGCGCCAGCAGAAACACCAGGGTAATCGGGATGGCTGAGAGCACGGCCGCCGCCGCAAAATCGCCCCACAGATAGTTCTGCGGATTCAGATACTGCTGCATACCTACGGCCAGGGTATAACTGTTCACATCGCGCAGCAGCAGAGACGCCACCGGCACCTCCGTCACCGCGGCAATAAAGGCCAGAATGAATACCACCGCAAGAATCGGCACCGAAAGCGGCAGCAGCACCAGGCGGAACGCCTGCCACGGCGTTGCGCCATCCAGCGCCGCTGCCTCTTCCAGCGACCCATCAATGGTTTCAAAATAGCCCTTTATCGTCCAGACATGCAGCGCGATACCGCCAAGATAGGCGAAGATCACCCCGCCGTGCGTGTTCAGGCCGAGAAACGGCACATACTGGCCCAGCCGATCAAACAAAGCGTAAAGCGCCACCAGTGACAACACCGCCGGGAACATCTGGAAAATCAGCATACCTTTCAGCAGGGTGGCGCGTCCGGCGAAGCGCATGCGGGCAAAAGCATAGGCGCAGGTGGTTGAGAGCGCCACAATGCCCAGTGCGCTGATCGCTGCGATTTTCACTGAATTCCACAGCCACAGCAGCACCGGGAACGGCGGCGGCGTGATGCGGCCATCAGCGTGCGTAACGCTGAAGCCCAGCGCCAGACGCCAGTGCTCCCAGGAGATCTGCTCCGGAATCAGGCTGCCGGTGGCGAAGTTGCCGCTGCGCAGCGAAATAGCGATGACCATCAGCAGCGGGAACAGAATGGCTGCGATAAACAGCAGCAGCAGCAGATGCGTCAGCAGCAGACGCAGCTTTTGCGATTTGGGTTGAACCATAGCCATAACGCCTCCTTAATCAAACTTCATGCGCAGCGCTTTCAGGTTAATCACCGCCAGCGCGCCCACCAGCAGGAAGATCAGCGTGGCGATCGCCGCCGCGAGACCAAAATCCTGTCCGCCGCCGCCCTCAAACGCGATACGCCACGTATAATTCACCAGCAAATCGGTATAGCCCGCTGGCGTGGTGGTGCCCAGCCGGTCCGGGCCGCCATTGGTCAGCAGCTGTACCAGCACAAAGTTGTTAAAGTTAAACGCGAAGCTGGCGATCATCAGCGGCATCAGCGGCTTCAGCAGCAGCGGCAGGGTGATCAGGAAAAAGTTCTGCAACGGCCCCGCGCCGTCCATCGCCGAAGCCTCATACAGATCGTCCGGGATCGCCTTCAGCAGCCCCATGCAGAGGATCATCATGTAGGGATAACCCAGCCAGGTATTGACGATCACCAGCATCGCGCGCGCCAGCGTCGGGTCGCTGAACCACGCCGGTTTAAAGCCAAATAGCGCGTCGAGCATGACGTTGATCTCGCCGAAACTCTGGTTAAACAATCCTTTGAAAATCAGGATGGAGATAAAAGCCGGCACCGCATACGGCAGAATCAGCATCACGCGGTAAACGGCCTTGCCTTTCAGCGCTTCCCACTGCACCAGACAGGCCAGCACCATGCCGACTGCCACCGTCAGGATCACGGTCAGCAGCGAAAACAGCAGCGTCCAGCCGAATATCGCCAGAAAAGGTTTTTGAATGCCTTCATCGGTAAAAACGCGGACGAAGTTCTTCCAGCCCGCGCTGACGGTAAAGCCAGGGCTGAGCTGTTCGCTGTCCCAGCTGCCGTCAGCCTGAATGCGCTGATAAAAACCGCTCTCCGCATTGGCCCGGTAGCGCGCACCGGTTTGCTGATTTTTCAGCACGCCGTCATCAACCTGCACATACAGCGGACGGGTGCCGGAGAACTGACGCAGCGAGCTCATCACCAGCTCGCGGCCATCCGGCAGGCGGGCGCGCAGCTGGCTCAGCGCCTGACGCTGAGTGGTGATCACTTTCAGCGTGGCGCGCTGCCCGGCAGGCACAGCGGCAGGCGTCATCGACAGCGTCTGCGCGCCGCCCGGCGTGAAAGGCGGGGACACAAAGGTTTCGCTCTCGCTGCTGAGCGCCAGCTGCCAGCGATCGCCGGCGGGATAGAGCGCAAAATTCATGCCCGCGCCATCCTGATACTGACGGCTCAGCAGCACCTCCTGCGCGCGCACCTGACTCAGCTGATTGGTGCTGCTGTAGTTGGTAAAGGCAATGGCCACGGTGCAGGCAAGCGGAAACAGCACAAACAGCGCCATTCCGGCTAATCCCGGATAGACATAGCGCCAGGCATAGGCGCGGCGGTTCGCATAAATCCAGATGCCGGTAGCGCTGACAATCAGCGTCACCACGGCAAACAGGTATTCACCCTGGGCGTACATCAGCACCAGAAGGTAGCCGACCAGCAGACAGCAGATCCCGACAAGCACGTTGCGCAGCACCGGACCGGGCCGCCTCTTTTGCGGTATTCCTGACATGATACGGTGTTCCTTTACAGCCGGTGAGGGGCCGGCGGGGGCCGGCCCGGTGACAGAGTTACTTGTTCAGACGCGCCTGCGCATCTTTCAGCGCGGCGTCCACGCTCTGACGACCGCTCAGCGCATTAAGCGTGGCGGTGCGCATCGCATACCAGAAGGCGGCCATCTGCGGGATGTTTGGCATGATGTCGCCGTTGCGGGCGTTGTTCATGGTGGCGGCAATACGCGCATCTTTCTCCAGCGTCTGCTGGAACGATTTCAGCGTCACCGCGCCCAGCGGCTTGTCTTTATTGACGGCATCCAGACCCGCATCGGTCAGCAGATAGTTTTCCAGAAACTCTTTTGCCAGCTCTTTATTCGGGCTGGCGGCGTTGATGCCCGCACTGAGTACCCCGACAAAGGTTTTCGACGGTTTGCCGTTGAGCGTTGGCAGCAGCGTAACGCCGTAGTGAATGCCGCTCTTATCGATGTTGCTCCACGCCCACGGACCGTTGATGGTCATGGCGGTCTGGCCTTTGTTAAACGCCGCTTCGGCAATCGAGTAGTCGGTATCGGCATTCAGGGTTTTCGCTTTGACCTGATCAACCAGGAACTGCATGCCGGCTTTGGCCCCGGCGTTATCCACACCCGTGTCTTTTACGTCGTAGCCGGTGTCGGTCTTTTTAAAGGCGTAGGCGCCGCCTGCGGCCAGCAGCGGCCAGGTAAAGTAGGGTTCCTGCAGGTTAAACATCATGGCGCTCTTGCCTTTAGCGCGCATCTGCTTGTCGAGTGCGGCGATCTCTTCCCAGCTTTTCGGCGGGGTGGGCAGCAGATCTTTGTTATAAATCAGCGACAGCGATTCAACCGACACCGGATAGCCAATCAGCTTGCCATTGAAGCGCACCGCGTCCCAGGTAAACGGAAAGAGTTTGTCCTGAAAGCTTTTATCCGGCGAGACTTCGGCCAGCAGGCCCGATTGCGCATAGCCACCAAAGCGGTCATGCGCCCAGAAAATAATGTCCGGCCCGTCACCGGTGGCCGCCACCTGCGGATACTTCTCTTCCATTTTGTCCGGATGTTCGACGGTCACGGTGATCCCGGTATCTTTCTCAAACTTCTTACCGACTTCGGCCAGGCCGTTATAGCCTTTGTCGCCGTTGATCCAGATAACCAGTTTGCCCTCTTCAATTTTTGCCATCGCTGAAGCGGAAAACAGCAGTGCCGTGAGAGCGGAAAGGGCCAGAACGCGTGTGCCGGTTTTCATTGTCATAACTCCATCCTGTAAACGGAAACGGAAATCGTTGGTCGGCACAGTGTGCCCGGTCCGCCATTATTCTCATCCTCCCGCACGCTACGCCTTTGGCGGCAAAGCCGTGACCCCGCTAGCAAAATCACGCTGGAATCCGCGCTGGCGCACACTATCAGTACGCCAGCTCTGCGTGGTGGCTCACAAAAATGGCGTGACGGCGTCCGCCACGCGCTGCTGCCTCATCGTCTCCTCCTCCCGTCTCATCCCCCGTAAAAAAGCGCGCAGGCGGAGGATGTTCACCCGTGTCCGGCCGCCCATAGTGAACCCCGGAGTCTGCCTGCGGGGCAGCAGGCAAGCATGAGCATGCGAAGAGGAAAGCATCATGGCGAGCGTCGCGTTACACCATGTCAGCAAAAGCTGGGGCGATACCGAAGTATCAAAAGACATCAATCTGGAGATTGGCGAAGGGGAGTTCGTGGTGTTCGTCGGCCCGTCCGGCTGCGGCAAATCGACGCTGCTGCGCATGATCGCCGGACTGGAAACCATCACGCGTGGCGATTTGCTGATTGGCGGCCAGCGCATGAACGACGTGCCACCCGCTGAGCGCGGCATCGGTATGGTGTTTCAGTCGTATGCACTGTATCCGCATCTGTCGGTGGCGGAAAACATGTCGTTCGGGCTGAAGCTGGCGGGTGTCAAACGCGGCGAGATCGCGCAGCGCGTCAATCAGGTGGCAGAAGTGCTGCAGCTGGCGCATCTGCTGGATCGGCGACCAAAGGCGCTGTCCGGTGGCCAGCGTCAGCGCGTGGCTATCGGACGCACGCTGGTAGCGGAACCCCGCGTGTTTTTACTGGATGAACCGCTGTCAAATCTGGATGCCGCGCTGCGCGTACAGATGCGCATTGAGATCTCACGTCTGCATAAGCGCCTGAAACGCACCATGATTTACGTCACCCACGATCAAATCGAAGCGATGACGCTGGCCGATAAAATCGTGGTGCTGGAGGCCGGCCGCATTGCGCAGGTCGGCCGGCCGCTGGAGCTGTATCACTATCCCGCTAACCGCTTTGTGGCCGGATTTATTGGCTCACCGCGCATGAATTTCCTGCCCGTGAAAGTCACGGCCACCGCCATTGATCAGGTACAGGTTCGCCTGCCGAATGACCAGCTCGTCTGGCTGCCAGTAGAAAGCACCGGCGTGCAGCCAGGCAGCAACATGTCGCTGGGCATCCGCCCCGAGCATCTGCTCTCCAGCGATATTGCCGACGTCACGCTGGAAGGCGAAGTCCAGGTCGTTGAGCAGCTTGGTCACGAAACGCAAATCCATATTCAGATCCCCGCAATTCGTCAGAACCTGGTCTACCGCCAGGAAGACGTGGTGCTGGTAGAAGAGGGCGCCCTGATGGGCATTGGCCTGCCGCCGGAGCGCTGTCACCTGTTCCGTGAGGACGGGAGCGCCTGCCGCAGGCTACATCAGGAACCCGGTGTTTAGCCCTGCAAAACAATAAAAGCAATGACCTCAGGAGATAGAAAATGTTAACTCTGCGCAAACTCCCCGTCGCGATTGCCATCGCTGCGGGTACGCTCTCCGCTCCGTCGATGGCGGTGGATTTTACCGGTTATGCCCGTTCCGGCATCGGCTGGACCGGCAGCGGCGGGGAGCAGCAATGCTTCCAGGCCACCGGGGCGCAAAGCAAATACCGTCTGGGTAACGAATGTGAAACCTACGCTGAACTGAAGCTGGGCCAGGAAGTGTGGAAAGAGGGCGATAAAAGCTTCTATTTCGACACCAATGTGGCGTATTCGGTATCGCAGCAGAATGACTGGGAAGCCACCTCGCCCGCGTTCCGTGAAGCCAACGTTAAGGGCAAAAACCTGATTGATGCGCTGCCGGGTTCCACCATCTGGGCCGGTAAACGCTTCTACCAGCGCCATGATGTGCACATGATCGACTTCTATTACTGGGATATTTCCGGGCCGGGTGCCGGTCTGGAAGATGTCGACCTGGGTTTCGGCAAGCTCTCTTTCGCCGCGACGCGCTCCTCTGAAGCCGGCGGTTCCTACACCTTCTCCAGCGATCGTATTCGTGATTATGCCACCAGTACGGCAGACGACGTGTTCGATGTGCGCCTCGCCGGGCTGGAAACCAACCCGAACGGCGTGCTGGAACTGGGCGTTGACTATGGCCGCGCCAACGCGCGCGATGGCTATCGCTTAGAAGACGGCGCGTCGAAAGATGGCTGGCTGTTCACCGCAGAACACACGCAAAGCATGCTGAAGGGCTACAACAAGTTTGTGCTGCAGTACGCCACCGATGCGCTGACGTCACAGGGCAAAGGGCTGCCACAGGGCAGCAACATCAACAACAACGGCAGCATGTATCGCGTGCTGGACCACGGCGCAATTTCGCTGGCCGATCGCTGGGATCTGATGTACGTCGCCATGTATCAGAACATCGATCTCGACAATAACCGCGGCACCGAGTGGTACACCGTGGGTGTCCGTCCGATGTACAAATGGACGCCGATCATGAGCACCCTGCTGGAAGTGGGCTACGACAACGTGAAGTCGCAGGAAGTCAGCGAGCGTAACGGTCAGTACAAAATTACCCTGGCGCAGCAGTGGCAGGCGGGTGACAGCATCTGGTCTCGTCCGGCGCTGCGTCTGTTTGCTACTTATGCAAAATGGGATGAGAAGTGGGGTTACAGCAAAGACAGCTCAGGCGGTATCACCACGCTGGCCGCTGCGGACAGCACCGGTAACGGCCTGTTCACCAACAGCCGCGGCAATAACGATGAGTGGACCTTTGGTGCACAGATGGAAATCTGGTGGTAAGGCCCGCGCTGGTCTGAATTAAACAGCCGCCGTGCCTGTGTGCACGGCGTTTTTCCGGGCTGTGACGGCCATTGCCTGGCCAGTGCCGCAGCCTGACAGCAAGTTGGGACATGACAATGAAAAAAAACCTTATTGCCTTTTGCCTGAGCAGCGTGCTGCTGACCGGCTTCGTCCTGCCGGCGCAGGCGGATATTAATCTGGTGCCGCAGGATCTCTCCGCTGCGCCCGCCATCCCCACCGCGCGCCTGCAGCACCTGAGCTGGCAGCCGGCTGACACCTCGCGCGCCCTGACCACGACGCTTTCACAGAGCGGCAGCACGCTGGATGTCAGAGGCATCACTGGTTCCGTGGTGGGCTACAGCCTGCCGGCGAATCAGGGTGAGCTGACGGTGACGCTGAGCAGCGAAGTGGTGAATAACCAGGTTTTTGCGCCAAACGTGCTGGTGCTGGATGAAAACCTGCAGCCTGCCGCCTGGTTTCCGAGCCGCTTCTTTACTTATCAGCAGCCTGGCGTCATGAGCGCCGATCGGCTGGAAGGGGTAATGAAACTGACGCCCGCGCTGGGACAGCAGAAAATCTATCTGCTGGTGTTTACCACGCCGCAGGACCTGACGCAGACCACCACGCTGCTGGATCCGGCGAAGGCCTATGCCAAAGGCACCGGTAATGCCGTACCGGATATTCCCGATCCGATCGCGCGTCATGCGCCGGATGGCCGAATCAAACTGAAAGTCTCCACCAGTTCTGCCTCGTCGATCCTCGTTGGCCCGCTGTTTGGCTCCTCACGGCCCGCCCCGGTGACGGTCGGCAATACGCAGCCTGCCACCGCAGTCAGCCATCCAGCGCCTGCCGCGAAACCGGCACCGCTGGAAAAGGATACCGAGCACTATTTTAACCAGAGCATCCGTCAGGCAGTGGATCAGGGCAATATTGATAAAGCGCTGAAACTGCTGAATGAAGCCGAGCGTCTTGGGTCGACCTCGGCGCGCAACACCTTTATCAGCAGTGTTAAAGGCAAGGGGTGAAGCTGCCCCGACAGTGCTGAGTTGCCCCACCTGGTGCGCTTCGGCGCACCTTTTTTACGCCTTCAAAAAGCCAGAATAAAAACGGCCCGCCAGGGCGGGCCGGGTAAGCGTGCCTCAGCGCGCCGGATGGTTGCGCGACGCCACGGCGTCCAGCAGCGCCTCTATCCGCGGATCGCGCGCCATCTCCTCCAGCGTGACGCTGAGTTTACGCCGCCAGTTTGGGTACTGGTCAACGGTGCCGGGCACATTCACCGGCTGAGCCATATCCAGCCACTCTTCCGGCTGCAGCCCCAGCAATGCACAACCGGTGCTGGCCAGATAGCGGTGGATGGCGCGGCTCAGCTGGCGGGTCATGCGTGCACCGTCACGCTGAAAGCGCTGACGCGGCGGCAGTGCGCCACTGCGCAGCAGCGTCTGCAGCAGCGCTTTGCGCGCCGCGCGTCGGTCACGATAAAGCCCGGCCAGAATATCCGCATCCGGGTAAAGCCCGAGGCGGCTGCCCAGCCGTAAATCATCGCTCTGCCACCAGCCGCGCAGCGTTGGCATATCATGCGTGGTGGTCACCGCCATCGCCTGCCGCGGCCAGTCCGCCGGCGCACGGAAGCGGCGCTGATGGGTCTGCTCAAAGTAAAGCACTTTGTAGGAGTAGACTCCGGCATCACGCAGCTTTGCAACGATGGCTTCCGGCACGGTTCCGAGATCTTCGCCAATCACCATGCAGCGGTGTCGCTGGCTCTCCAGCGCGAGGATGGCCAGCAGGGCGTCCACCGGGTAGTGCACGTAGGCCCCCTGGGCGGCGGTTTCGCCCTGCGGTATCCACCACAGACGCAGCAGCGCCATCACGTGATCGATACGCAGCGCGCCACAGTCGCGCATGCTTGTCCGCAGCAGGGTGATCCACGGCTCGTAGCCACGCGCCACCATCACCTGCGGATCCATTGGCGGCAGCCCCCAGTTCTGGCCCAGCGGACCAAGGATATCCGGTGGGGCGCCAACGCTGGCTTCCAGGCAATAGAGCGCACGTTCGCGCCAGGTCTCCGCACCGTCCGCCGCCACGCCAACCGCCAGGTCGCGATACAGCCCGATGGGCATCTGCTGCTGCTGGCACAGCTGCCAGCAGGCGGCAAACTGCTCTGCCGCCAGCCACTGCAGCCACATGTAAAAACGAACGTCATCGCTGTGCTCAATGCGAAACGCCAGCACGGCGGCGCTGTCCGGCTGCTGCCAGGCCTCCGGCCAGCGCTGCCAGCCGTGGCCCTCACCGTCGCGCAGGCGGCGCTCAGCGTGCATGGCATCAAATAATCCCTGATGCAGCAGGCTGCTTCCGCCCGCCTGAACAAACGACTCAAACGCCGCGAACTGCGCATCCTCTGCATCGCGGCGGCGAAACTGCCGCCAGGCAAACCGCAGCCCGGCCAGCTTAAGGGCGGTCACGGCGGCGTAATCCACCCATGCGCTTTCGCGCGCCGCATGCAGCGCCTGTTGCGTGCTTGCCTGCTGCCACCACGCCTGCGCCGCGTCACTCTGCTGAAAATCTTCGATCGCACTGACGTCGATATAGAGAATATTCAGCCAGCGCCGCGAAGAGGGGCTATACGGGCTGGCACTTTCCGGCGCGGCCGGGAACAGCGCATGCAGCGGATTAAGGCCGACAAACGCGCCGCCGCGGCGCGCCGTTTCCTTCACCATCTGACGTAAATCACCAAAATCACCGATGCCCCAGTTGCGTGCGGATCGCAGCGTGTAGAGCTGGATACAGCTGCCCCACAGCGATTCGCCCGCCAGCAGTTCGGCCGGTTCATAGCAGCGCGCCGGTGCAATAATAATGGAACATGGGTGCGTTCCCGATGGCAGGCTGAGCGTCAGCCGATGGTAACCCGCCGGCAGCGCCGGCAGCAGCAGCGGCTGGCCAGGTGCACATTCACCTGACCATTGCTGACCGCTCTCTTCCACCAGCTGCCACGAGGACAGCCCCTCCAGCGCCGGCATCAGGCTGGCCGGCTGGCCATGGGCGAAAATCGCCACCGGCGGCAGCGGCAAGGCCTGCGACGGCGGCGCCTGTATCAGACGTGCCAGGCGCTGGTGCGTCTGGGGTGAAATACGCTGCGGCCGACCGTGTGCATCAATGTATTCCGGGGCGATCAGGCCTTCGGCATGAGGTGTGGCATACTCTTTGGTTTTCATGGTGTTCCTCAGCGTGTCGCCTGCCAGATACGTTGCTGATAATCACGAATCGCGCGGTCGGCGCTGAACATACCGCAGCGCGCCGTGTTCAGAATGGCGGCACGCGTCCAGGCTTCGCTATCCGCCCACAGGGCTTCCACCTGCTGCTGCGCATTCAGGTAGTGACGGAAATCGGCCAGCACCAAATACGGATCGCCGCCCAACGCGCCCAGGCTGTCGGTGAGTGCGCTAAAAGCACAGGTGTCGCCGTCGCTGAAGGTGCCATCTTCCAGCGCGGTCAGCGCGCGATCGAGCTGCGCATCTTTTTTGCGCCAGACCGCCGGCGCATAGCCCGCCTGCTTCAGCGCGCTGACCTGCTCAACGGTGTGGCCAAAGATGAAAATATTCCCGTCGCCGACCTGCTCTGCAATCTCAACGTTAGCGCCATCCAGCGTTCCGATGGTCAGCGCACCGTTCAGCGCCAGCTTCATGTTACCGGTGCCCGACGCCTCTTTCCCGGCGGTGGAGATTTGCTCGGAGAGATCCGCCGCCGGAATCAGGCGTTCGGCCACCGAGACGTTATAGTCCGGGATAAACACAATTTTCAGCCGGTCACCGACGCGCGGATCGTTGTTAATGGTCGCCGCCACTTTATTGATGGCATAAATGATATTTTTCGCCAGCGCATAGCCCGGTGCGGCTTTGGCACCAAACAGCATCACGCGCGGAGCGAGGTTGGCCTGCGGATCGCTGACCAGCGTCTGCCACAGCGCAATCATATGCAATAACATCAGGTGCTGACGTTTGTACTCATGCAGGCGTTTGATCTGCACATCAAACAGCGCATCCGGGCTGACCTGAATGCCGGTTTTCTCGCGAATCCAGTGCGTCAGCGCCAGTTTATTCTGCTGCTTAATGGCGCGATATTCCGCGCGGAATGCCGCGTCATCGGCCAGTGGAGCCAGATCCTGCAGCGCATCCAGATCGTTCAGCCACGGACGCTGCAGCGTTTTGTTGATCAACGCCGCCAGTGCCGGGTTGCACTGATTGATCCAGCGGCGCGGCGTAATACCATTGGTGACATTGTGAAATTTTTCCGGCCACAGCGCGTGATACTCCGGAAACAGATCCTCCACCACCAGACGGGAGTGCAGCGCGGCAACGCCATTCACGGCAAAGCCGCTGACCACGCACAGGTTGGCCATGCGTACCTGCTGATTATGCACCACCGCCAGTCGGGACCAGACGGCGTCATCGCCCGGCCAGCGCGCGGAGACAAGGGCTTTGAGCCGGGCATTCAGGGTCTCAATGATCATCATATGGCGCGGCAGCAGGGTGCGGACCAGGCGCAGACTCCAGCACTCCAGCGCTTCCGGCATCAGGGTATGATTGGTATAGGCAAAGGTGCGGCGGGTAATGTGCCAGGCTGCTTCCCACGTCAGCCCGTGCTCGTCCAGCAGCAGCCGCAGCAGTTCCGGAATCGCCAGCGTCGGATGGGTATCATTAAGCTGGATCACCTCATAATCCGGCAGGGTTTCAATGCTGCGCCCGGCCTGCTGATGGCGGCGCAGAATATCGGCCAGCGTACAGGCGCACTGGAAATATTGCTGCATCAGGCGCAGTTTTTTCCCGGCCTGATGGTTGTCGTTGGGGTAGAGCACTTTGGTCAGCTTTTCCGCGTCGATACCCGTCTGCTCTGCGCGCAGGAATTCGCCATCGTTGAAACGTTGCAGGCTGAAAGGATGCGCATGCTTTGCCTGCCACAGGCGCAGCGGCTGGGTGACGCCATTGCGAAAGCCAACCACCGGCAGATCCCAGGCTTCGCCCTGTAGCCTGAACGCGGGCTGCCAGACGGGCACGCCCTGTTCAGTGACCACTTTGCCACCCAGTCCGACCTGAACCGTCAGAGCGCTGTTGTGCCGGAACCACGGATAATGCTCGCGCTGCCAGTCGTCCGGCTGCTCGTGCTGCGCACCATCGACAAACTGCTGGCGAAACAGCCCGTACTGATAATTCAACCCGTAGCCGGTGGCGGCCTGCCCGGTGGTGGCCATGGCATCCAGGAAGCAGGCAGCGAGTCGCCCCAGGCCGCCGTTACCCAGCGCCGGATCGGTCTCCTGTTCCAGTACCGCGCTCAGCGCCACGCCGGATTCCGCCAGCACGGCGTTAACGCCGTCATACCAGCCGAGGTTAAGCAGATTATTGCCGGTCAGGCGGCCAATCAGAAACTCCATGGAAAGATAGTTAACGTGGCGCTGACCCGCGACGGCCACCGGCCGGGCAGGCAGCCCGGCCAGCAGTTCCGCCAGCGCGCCGCTGACGGCATGCCACCACTGGTCAGGGGTCATCTCCTGCGCGCGCTGCAGGCCAATGCGCCGCCACTGGCGCGTCAGGGCAGCGGAAAAACGGTCCGGGTCAAACGTAGGCTGGGTCATGGTCAGGTGTCCTGTAAAACAGTGAGGGTTATGCTGCGCAGTGTGCCGCTGACGTGGCGGCTGTGCCTCCTCCTGGCGCAAATAGAGCAGGGAGGACAGAGAGGGAGGAGAGGCTGAGGTAAATCTGAAAGCGCGGCAGGAGTGTGATACCCCTCGCTTTTGTAAAGGCTGACTTATACGTTCGCTTGCATTCAGGTAACGAATCTATGAACGTGTATGAAGATTAATTACGAAGCGTAAAATAATGATGCGCTAAACGTTAACGGAGAAGCGTGCGCCCATGTTGATACCCTCGAAACTGAGTCGTCCGGTGCGTCCGGACACCACGGTAACCCGGGACCGCCTGCTGCAGAAGCTGAGCGCAGCCGCCAACTACCGGCTGGTGCTGATCACCAGTCCGGCGGGCTACGGTAAAACCACGCTGGTGTCGCAGTGGGCAGCGGATAAACATGACCTCGGCTGGTACTCATTAGATGAAGGTGACAATCAGCCGGAGCGCTTTGCCGATTATCTGATTGCCGCGCTGCAGCAGGCCACCAAAGGTGCCTGCAGTCGCAGTGAATCGCTGGCGCAGAAGCGGCAGTACGTCAACCTGAACGCGTTGTTTGCGCAGCTGTTTATCGAGCTGAACGAGTGGCGCGCCCCGCTCTGGTTGATCATCGATGATTATCATCACATCACCAATCCCGCCATTCATGAAGCCATGCGCTTTTTCCTGCGCCATCAGCCCGATAACCTGACGCTGGTGGTGCTGTCGCGCAACCTGCCGCAGCTGGGCATTGCCAATCTGCGCGTGCGCGAGCAGCTGCTGGAGCTGGGCAGTCAGCAGCTGGCGTTTACCCATCATGAGGCGAAACAGTTTTTTGATGGTCGCCTGGCCGCGCCTCTGGCCGCCGATGAGAGCGGGCGTATCTGTGATGACGTGGCGGGATGGGCGACCGCCCTGCAGCTGATTGCGCTCTCCGCACGTCAGGGCGCGGGGTCGGCGCAGGATTCTGCACGCCGCCTCTCCGGCATCAATGCCAGCCATCTGTCTGATTACCTGGTGGAAGAAGTGCTGGATAACGTTGATGCCGCGACGCGCCATTTCCTGCTGAAAAGCGCGCTACTGCAGTCCATGAATGATGCGCTGGTCGCCTGTGTCACCGGCGAAGCCAACGGGCGGATGCGGCTGGAGGAGATTGAGCGTCAGGGGCTGTTTCTGCAGCGCATGGATGATTCCGGCCAGTGGTTCAGTTATCACCCGCTGTTTGGCTCTTTTCTGCGTCAGCGCTGTGAATGGGAGCTGGCTGCTGAGCTGCCAGCTATCCATCGCGCGGCGGCCCAAAGCTGGATGGCGCAGGGCTTTCCTGGCGAAGCCATTCATCATGCGCTGGCTTCCGGTGACACCGACATGCTGCGCGATGTGCTGCTGGAACATGCCTGGACGCTGTTTAACCGCAGCGAGCTGGCGCTGCTGGAGCAGTCGCTGAATAGCCTGCCGTGGGCAACGCTGCTGGAGAACCCCGCGCTGGTGCTGCTGCAGGCATGGCTGATGCAGAGCCAGCACCGCTTTTCTGAAGTTAACCGGCTGCTGGCGCGGTTTGAGCAGGGCTGCAGCTGCGTCATTGATGCGGCGCTGCAGGGGGAATTCAATGCGGTGCGCGCGCAGGTGGCGATCAATCACGGTAACGCGGATGAGGCGGAACGGCTGGCGCGGCTGGCGCTGGAAACCCTGCCGGAGACGCGTCGCTACAGTCGTATCGTCGCAACGTCGGTCCACGGTGAAGTGATGCACTGTAAAGGCGAACTCACCAACTCGCTGGCGCTGATGCGTCAGACTGAACAAATGGCGCGGCGGGAAGACGCCTGGCATTACGCGCTGTGGAGTCTGATCCAGCAGAGCGAGATTTTGTTTGCGCAGGGCTTTCTGCAGGCCGCGTGGGAGATCCAGGAAAAGGCGTTTGTGCTGGTCAGTGAGCAGCATCTGGCACATTTTCCGCTGCATGAATTTCTGCTGCGTATCCGCGCGCAGTTAATGTGGGCGTGGGGACGGCTGGATGAGGCGGAGCATGCGGCACGTGAAGGCATGAAAGTGCTGAAGGGCTATCCGCCACAGCAGCAGATTCAGTGCCTGGGGCTATTGATCCAGTGCTCGCTGGCGCGCGGCAATCTGGATAATGCCCGCAGCTACCTCAGCCGGCTGGAAAACCTGCTCAGCAATGGTGTCCTGCACAGTGACTGGATTGCCAATGCCGATAAAGTGCGGCTGATTTACTGGCAGATGACCGGGGATACGCAAAGCGCCAGCCACTGGATGCGACAGACGGCGAAACCCGCCTCTGCCAATAACCATTTTCTGCAGGGACAGTGGCGCAACGTTGCGCGCGCGCAAATTCTGCTGGGCAATGCCGGCGAGGCGGAAGTGATACTGGATGAGCTGAATGACAACGCGCGATCGCTGCGGCTGATGAGCGATCTGAACCGGAACCTGCTGCTGCTCAATCAGATTTACTGGCAAACCGGGCGTAAAGCGCAGGCGCAGCAGGCGCTGATGGAGGCCCTGACGCTGGCGCGCAGCACCGGTTTCGTCAGCCATTTCGTGATCGAAGGCGAGATGATGGCGCAGCAGCTGCGGCAGTTGATTCAGCTCAATACGCTGAATGAACTGGATCAGCATCGGGCGCGGCGCATTCTTAGCGAAATCAATAAATATCACCGCCACAAGTTTGCGCATTTTGACGAGGGGTTTGTCAGCCGCCTGCTGAATCATCCTGACGTACCGGAGCTGATCCGCACCAGCCCGCTGACGCAGCGGGAATGGCAGGTGCTGGGGCTGATTTATTCGGGCTACAGCAATGAACAAATTGCCGGTGAACTGGACGTGGCGGCAACCACCATCAAAACCCACATCCGTAACCTTTATCAGAAGCTGGGCGTATCACATCGTGCGGAAGCGATGCACCAGGCGCAATCTATGCTGAAACTGATGGGCTACGTCTGAGCCAGCCATCAGCCCGCGCCCCCTGACAGCGCGGCCAGCCGCGCCCGCCTGCTACACTCACAGCATATCCGTCAGCAGGGGGCGACATGACAGAGACAGCAGCGGCGCTGACCGCAGAACAACCGATAGTGATTTATGACGGCGTCTGCCGCTTGTGCAATGCCTGGGTGCGCTTTCTGCTGGCGCATCGCCTGCCGCAGCATGTTCACTTTGCGGCGGTGCAAAGCCCGGCGGGCGCCGCACTGCTGCGTCGCATCGGCCAGTCACCGGAAAATGTGCACACCCTTGTGCTGCTGGAGGGGGACCACCACTGGTTTCGCTCGGCGGCCATTTTCCGCATCCTGCGTCTGTTACCCTGGCCGTGGCGGCTGGCGTCCCTGCTACGCTTTTTGCCGGCGCCGGTCAGCGATGCGGTTTACAACATCATTGCCCGGCACCGCTACCGCTGGTTCGGTCGCTATGACACGCTGCATCCGTTAGCCGCCGATGTGCCGGGCCGTTTCCTGCACGCGCCGCTTAGCGTTACGCCATCACCCAAACGCTGACGCTGCCGCCCTTGCAGATAAACACGGCTTCGCCCTGCGCATTGGTGGTGATGGTTTCGTCACAATTTTCCAGGAAATCCCGCCACGTTTTCCCGGCATAGTTTTCACCCAGTGCGAGGGTTTTTTCACCGCTGTCGCCGTTTGACATGATCACGACACAGCCTGGCTCAGTTTCGGTACCGCTGCGGCTGAAAGCGATGCAGTTCGGGTGATCGAACCAGGTGGTCTGTACGCCGTGCGCAAATCGCTGACGCGCGATCATCAGCTGTTCCAGCTTATCGATAACCGGCATCTCCACCCGCTGCATCTCACCATTGCTGCCGGCATCTTCATAGGTCGCACCATACAAATCGGGCCAGAATACGCAGGGCACGCCGTTCTCCCGCAGCAGAATCAGGGCGTAAGCCAGCGGCTTAAACCAGGCCTCCACCGGCGCTTCCAGCGACTGCAGCGGCTGCGTGTCATGGTTGGCAACCAGCGTGACGGCATGGAACGGATCCGCCTCTACCAGCGTGCCGGCAAAGATCTGGCTCAGGTCGTAGCGGCTGCCCTGGGTTGACGCCAGGTGGAAGTTCAACTGCAGTGGCGCGTCGAACAGCATGGTTTTACCCTCGACCTGATCGAGATACTGCTGCAGTTTCTCCCGCTCAAATGACCAGTATTCCGCCACGATAAACAGCGGTTCACTGGCGACCTCCTGCACGTGATCAATCCACTCTTTGTAGAACCATGCCGGAATATGTTTCACCGCATCCAGACGAAACCCGTTACAGCCGGTGGTGTCGAGGATCCAGCGCGCCCAGTATTTGATCTCTTCCGTGGCGGCACGATTACGGAAATCGATATTGGCACCCATCAAATAATCAAAATTGCCCAGCTCGGTATCGACCTGATCGTTCCAGCCGTCACCGGTATAGTCGTTGACGATTTTAAACACGCCGTCTTCGTCCGGATTTTCGATGTGATCGACCCCGCTGAAGCAGTGATGATCCCAGATAAAGGCGGAATACTGCCCGGCGCGGGCGGGGAAGGTGAAGCGCGTCCAGGCCTCGCAGTTGATCACCTCTTCGTGAATCTGGTCGCGATTCTGCTCATCAACCCGGTTCACCAGGATCGCTTCTTTTTCATCTGCGCCCATTTTGTGATTCACCACCACATCCAGCAGCACGGCAATCTGCTGTTGCTGTAGCGCGCTTATCGCTGCATGCAGCTGCGCTTTATCACCATATTTGGTGGCAACCGATCCTTTCTGGTCGAACTCGCCCAGGTCAAACAGATCGTAGGTGTCATAGCCTACCGAGGCCGCGCCGCCAGCGCCTTTATAGGCCGGCGGCAGCCAGATCATCGTGATGCCCGCCTCGCCCAGGGCGGCGGCACGTTCGGCGAGCTCTGGCCAGAGCTGACCACCTTCAGGGTAATACCAGTGAAATGCCTGTAACAGGGTTGGTTTTTTCATTGACGGGCTCCGCTTTTCGACATCGAAAGTATGGAGCGGGATCGCAAAAACGCGCGAAGTTTCCGTTGTCACCGCACCTTTTGCTGTTCACGGCGGCGCGCATAGTGCAAAAGGCGTGCAAAAAGCGCCGGGTTTTAATCCTTTCTTTTCATGAATTTAACAAGTCTGTATCACCGGTTATGCCGATAGCAGCAATCACTGAAGCTTAGGCCGCGCCGGTCGATAACGTCTTTACATCAGCACGTGCCTTAGCGTGTTGATGGTGACTGTTTCACGAGTTCTGATAGCGAACGGACCCTGCTTTTAGCCCTCTTTTCTACACCAGCACGCGCACCACGCGCACGCATTACAATAATTGCAGGAGGACATCCCTATGTCTTTTATTAAGACAATGATGGCACGCAGCCGTCTGACCGGTGCATCGCATCCCTCAGAAGGCATTTATCACTGTCATCAGCCCCCTGAGTCGCTTTCTGCGCTGGGCCTGTCGTCACGGGCTTCAGGCATCTTACTCACCTTTGTTCCGCCGGAAGCGGATTTTCACCGCGTTTGTCAGGCGTGGCAGCGTTTCACGTCGGCAGATTTAACGGTTATTACACTCTCTTCTAACGGTGCGCTCAGCGCCAGCGGCAAGCAGAGCACCTATTGCGACGGCAACGGGCAGGAGGGCAGCTGGCTCTGGCTGCCGGACAGTCTGATTGCGGAGCACGAAACCCATGTGGTCGATCTGCATCTCAGCGATACCCACACCGTCACCGAGCGTATCGGTGCCATTCAGCGAGACCTGGCGGCGCTGAAGCTGCGCATGCCGCTGTCCGCCGATCGCACTTTCGCCATGATTTACTGCGATGGCCTCTCCGCCTCGGAAGGGTTCCTGATGCAGGCCTGGTATAACACCGGGCGTTTTCCCTGTCTGGCCATTGGCGGATCTGCCGGCGGTCGCGTGACCTTTGACGGCACCTGGATTGGCGCGGGCGGTCGCGTCCTGCAGGGCAAAGCCGTTATTGTGTTCTGCCGCATGGCGCCGGGTAAATCTTTCGCCCCGTTTAAAAGCCAGAACTTTACGCCGCTGGATAAAAGCTGGCTGATCGCTGAGGCCGATCCGCTGACGCGTACCGTCAGCTCGGTTTTCAACGCTCAGGGGCAGCAGCAGCGCTTTACCCAGGCGCTGGCGGCGCAGCTGGGCTGTGATGAGCAGCAGGTGCAGCAGCGTCTGCAGGGGCTGACCTTTGCGGTAAAAGTTGGCGATGCGTTTTTCATTCGCTCGGTGGCAAAAATTGAGCAGGGTCGCGTGCACTTTTTCTGCGATCTGGAGTTTGGCGACCGCCTTTACCTGATGAAGGAGACGGATTTTAAAGCCGCCACGCTGCGCGACTGGGAAACCTTCACCGGCCGCTACGGCAAGCCCGCCGCCATCATGATGAACGACTGTATACTGCGCCGTCAGGGGAACCTGAGCCAGTTATCGTCCGCGCATTTCTTTAAAGGGATTCCGGCAGCGGGGTTCTCCAGCTTTGGTGAAATTCTCGGGGTGCCCATTAACCAGACGCTGTCGGCACTGGTGTTTTTCAATCGCGATGTCAAAGCGATGACCGATTTCCCGGTAGAGTATGCCAGCTACGCGGCGCACTATGCGCAGCGCGCGCTGCGCCGCTGGGAGGCGCTGAACAGCATTCAGAGCCGCGTGCTGGCGCGCGTGGTGAACTATCAGCAGGAACTGACGCCCATTGTGCAGGCGCTGCCGGCGCTGGAAGCCGCCACCCATACGCAGGGCGAGATGCTGAGTATGGCGGAGAGCAGTATCCGTGCGATCAGCGCTATCGCCACTGAAAGCCAGCAGGCGCAGAGCCATCTGGGGGAAGGGCTGGACGATCTGGAGCGCATCTCCAACGGCATCAATGTGATTACGCTTGGCATCAGTAATATCGCTTTTCAGACCAACATCCTGGCGCTGAATGCCGCGGTGGAAGCCGCGCGGGCCGGAGAAGCAGGGCGCGGCTTTGCCGTCGTCGCGGGTGAAGTGCGGCGTCTGGCCCACTCCTCTAAGGAGCAGGCCGAAGCGACCGCCGGCAACATCAACGATGCGGTCAGCACCATTACCCGTATCCGCAGCGTCGCGACCAGCACCGTGCAGACAGCCAACGACATGGCGGAACGCAGCATCCACGCTGCCGATGCCATTGCCGCGATGAGCCAGCAGACGCGCAATGAGCGGGCCGACATCGCCGCGCAGCTTGAGAGTCTGCGCACGCTGACCGCGGGCATGGACGCCATGCAGGAAGCGGTGGCAGAGCTGAAAGTGCTGCAGAAGCTTTCAGCGGAACGCTAACCCTGATGTGAATGACATGGCGGCGTTAATCGCTGGCTTCGCCGATCAGGCTGAGCAGGTGCAGCACCGGTTTCGCCGGATGGTTACGCCGCCAGGCGAAGGCAATATCCGTAAACAGGGTATTGTCTTCGATTTCACAAAACACCAGCTGCGGATGACTGACGCAGCACAGTGAGGCCGGCACCAGCGCGATGCCACAGCCCGCGCCAGCCATGGCCAGCGACGAGGCGATCTGCGGCGCCTGACGAAAACCGGTATCAGAAAAACCTGCCCGCAGACAGGTACTGACAATCAGCTCATACAGACTGGGCGCCACTTCCCGCGGAAACATAATCAGCGTCTCCTCCGCCAGCTGCGACAGCGCTATCGTGCGCTGCTGGCTTAACCGATGCCCGGCAGGCAGGGCAATCATCATCCGTTCCGTTGCCACCACTTTCAGATTGAACGCTTTACTGCTTTCACACGGCAGGCGGATAAAGGCGGCGTCCAGCAGTCCCTCATGCAGATCCTGCATCAGCAGCGCCATATTTTCTTCACGGGTGATCAGTTCCATCGCCGGATAACGCGTCTGAAAACACTGGATCAGGGTAAAAACCGGCGCGCAGAACGCCACTGAACTGGCAAAACCCAGCGACATCTGGCCGCTGATGCCGCGTGCCACGCCGCGTGCTTTCTCCAGTGCATGATCGGCAAGCTGCACGATAGCGCGGGCATCCGGCAGAAACGCGCTGCCCGCGTCGGTCAGCTCCACGCCGCGCGTCATACGCTTCAGTAACGGCGTGCCAATCTCATGCTCCAGACGCTGAATCTGCTGACTCAGCGGCGGCTGTGAAATTCCCAGCATTTCCGCGGCACGCGTGAAGTGCAGCGTCTCGGCTACGGCAACGAAATAACGCAGATGGCGAAGTTCCATATCAAAAACGTCTCAAAGTTTGCAGCTTTCGCTATTGGATTCTGTGAGCCAGGTAGCTCATCCTGATATTAACACGGCTTAACTATCAGTTTGTGAGGCAGCAAATGTGTGATTTTGTATCTGATTGTTCATGTGAGGATCAGCTAAGGGAAACCGTTAGCCTGCTGGCAGAAAACTCAGCAGAAAAGGTTATCTATCAGACCTCGCTGATGAGCGCCTTGCTCAACGGCGTCTACGACGGTTCCACCACGGTTGCAGACCTGCTGAAAAAAGGCGATTTCGGTCTGGGGACGTTCAATCAGCTGGATGGTGAACTGGTGGCGTTTGACCGGGAAGTGTATCAGCTACGCGCAGACGGCAGCGCCCGACCCGCCAGCCCGGAGCAGAAAACCCCCTTTGCCGTCATGACCTTTTTCGCGCCGGAGTATGAGCACCGCTTCAGCAGCACAGCGACGCGCGAGGAAGTTCATGCCGTCATTGATCGCATCATCCGTTCCGATAATCAGTTCTGCGCATTGCGCATCCGCGGCCAGTTCCGCTCCGTGCAGACGCGCACCGTGCCATGCCAGTGCCGCCCTTACCGCAGCATGCCGGAGGTGCTGGGTAACCAGCCGGTGTTTGATTTTCAGGCGCGGCAGGGCGAACTGATCGGCTTCCGAACACCGCAATATATGCAGGGCATCAACGTGGCGGGCTATCACGAGCACTTTATCACTGACGATCGTCAGGGAGGCGGACACATTCTCGATTACGTGCTGGAAGAGGGCACCCTGAGCTTCGGGGCCATCAGCAAACTGGTGATCGATTTACCGCAGGATCGCGAGTTCCTGCAGGCCGATCTGAACCCGGACAATCTGGATGAAGCCATCCGTTCTGTTGAAAGCTAACTGAGGTCACGATGAAAGCAGACAAAACCGAGACACGATGGAATAGCGGCGCCGATCTGGTGGTCGCACAGCTGGAAGCGCAGGGCGTGGAGCATGTCTTTGGCATCCCTGGCGCCAAGATTGATAAAGTTTTTGATTCGCTGGTGGATTCGCCGATTCAGCTGATACCGGTCCGGCATGAAGCCAATGCCGCGTTTATGGCCGCCGCCGTCGGCAGACTGACCGGGCGGGCTGGCGTGGCGCTGGTGACCTCCGGACCGGGCTGCTCCAATCTGGTCACCGGCATGGCAACTGCCACCAGCGAAGGCGATCCGGTGGTGGCGCTGGGCGGTGCGGTGAAGCGTTCCGACAGCAACCGCCAGGTGCATCAGAGCATGGATACCGTTTCGATGTTCCGGCCGGTAACCAAGTTTGCGGTGGAAGTAAACGAATCCTCTGCCCTGGCGGAATGTGTGTCCAATGCGTTTCGCCATGCGGAAAACGGGCGCGGCGGCAGCGCGTTTGTCAGCCTGCCGCAGGATATTGTCGACCAGCCGGTAGCCGGTAATCTGCTGCCGCCAAAAGGGCAGATCACGCTGGGAGCCGCACCCGATGATCTGGTATCGGCGGTCAGCCGCGAAATTGCCGGGGCGAAAAATCCGGTGATTCTGCTCGGCCTGATGGCCAGTCAGCCGGAGAACAGCGCGGCAATCCATGAACTGCTGAGCAAAAGCCGCATCCCCGTGACCAGCACCTATCAGGCTGCGGGTGCAGTACGGCAGGCGCACTTTTCCCGTTTCGCCGGACGTATTGGCCTGTTTAACAATCAGGCCGGTGACCGGCTGCTGCAGCAGGCCGATCTGATTATCACCATCGGCTACAGTCCGGTGGAATATGAACCGGCGATGTGGAATCGCGGCTCCGCCACGCTGGTTCACATTGATGTGTTACCGGCCGAGACCGATAACTGCTACCTGCCGGACGCAGAACTGGTCGGCGATATCGCTCAGACGGTGCGTAAAATTGCTGCCTGCGTGGAAGCGCCCTTGCAACTCAGCGATGAAGCGGCAGCGATTCTGGAGGATCGTCAGCAACAGCGGCAGCTGCTGGCGCTGCAGGGTGCCCGGCTGGATCAGTTCGCGCTGCATCCGCTGCGCATTGTCCGGGCGATGCAGGATATCATCAACAGCGATGTCAGCCTGACGGTAGACATGGGCAGCTTCCACATCTGGATTGCCCGCTATCTTTACAGTTTCCGCGCGCGGCAGATCATGATCTCCAACGGTCAGCAGACCATGGGCGTTGCGCTGCCGTGGGCGATTGGTGCCTGGCTGGTGGACCCGTCGCGCAAGGTGGTGTCAGTATCGGGTGACGGCGGCTTTCTGCAATCCAGTATGGAACTGGAAACCGCGGTCAGGCTGAAAGCCAATATCCTGCACATTATCTGGGTGGATAACGCTTACAACATGGTGGCAATTCAGGAAGAGAAAAAATACCAGCGCGTATCGGGGGTTAACTTTGGCCCGGTCGATTTCAAAGCCTATGCGGAAGCCTTTGGCGCGGCCGGTTTTACGGTGAACAGCGCGGCGGAGCTGGAACCTGTGCTGCGCAAAGCCATGGACGTGGACGGCCCGGCGGTGCTGGCGCTGCCGGTCGATTACAGCGACAACCCGTTACTGATGAGCCAGTTACATCTGAGCCAGCTGCTGTAACACGCCGGCATGTCGTTTTAAATTATCCCTTCCCTCCGCGCGTCAGCCTGTCCTGCCGGACTCCGGGCTGACGCGCCAGCGAAAACAAGACCCGTCGTATTCAGCTTTCTCCCACCGCTGCGGATAATCACGCGCCTGAGCAGGCAAGACTGGCTGTCACCAAAACAGCGGTTTCCCGTAGCGGCAATCCTGCCTGTTTACCGCACAGCGATCACCCACAGAGAACAGGATGCAGACGATGACGGACTTTCCACAGGGGGTGGATGAGCACGACTTTTTCACCGCATTACGCACGCAGATGCTGAAATTTGCCCGGCTGCAGCTCGGCGATGGCTGTCAGGCTGAAGATGTGGTGCAGGAGGCCCTCGAAGGAGCGATGAAAAATGCCCCTTCCTTTCACGGCAAAGCCGCCTGGAGAAGCTGGGTTTTTGCCATCCTGCGCCACAAAATTGCCGACGCGCTGCGCTACCGCTATCACGCACCGGTTTCACTGCAGGACGAGGGTGAGGAAGATTTTGACGCGCTGTTTGATGAGACCGGCCACTGGCCGGCAGGCGAACGGCCGGTACGCTGGCAGCAGCCTGACCACGCCATGGAGCAGGCGCAGTTCTGGCGCATCTTTGAATTATGTCTTTCGCACCTCCCGCAGCAGCCGGCCCGCGCCTTTATGATGCGTGAGTTTATCGGGCTGGAGACGCCCGAAATCTGCCTGGCGCTGGATATCAGCGTCAGCAATCTTAACGTCATGCTCTGGCGCGCCCGGATGCGCCTGCGCGAATGTCTGTCACAGCGCTGGTTTGCCAGCGGGAGGGAACAGGATGCTTAATTGTATTCACGCCACGCGGTTGATGTCGCAGGCGCAGGACGGACCGCTCGCCCTCGCTGAACGCCTGGCCCTGCGCTGGCATCTGCTGAAATGTCAGGGCTGCCGCCACTTCCGGCAGCAGCTGGCCGACCTGCGGACGGTCTCCCGGGCTTTCACGCAGCGGGATGCGGACCGTCCGCAGGACAAATAGCGTTAACGGCGGCGCGGCAGCAGCTGATCCAGCGATAGCCTGCCGGCGCCGTAGATCAGCAGATAGAGCTGCGCGGCGATCCAGGTAAGGTGCAGCGGCCAGGCATCGGGATAGACAAATAGCTGGATCACCATCGTCATGCCCAGTAATCCCAGCGCGGAGACGCGCGTTGCCAGCCCGATCAGCAGCAGCAGCGGCAGGATGTGTTCCGCGGCGGCGGCCAGCGTTGCCGCCAGCGCCGGGTCCAGCAGCGGCAGACGATACTCCTGCTGAAACAGCGCGATGGCCCCGTCGGTGACCTGCGGAATACCGAACTGCAGCGGCGACCCGCCGAGGATATCAATCTGCAGCCCGGTAATTTTGGTCTGCCCTGAGAGCCAGAAGGTCGCGGCCAGGCCAAGACGCGCGGCCAGCGGCAGCAGTGCGGTTTTAATCAGCCGCTCGCTAAAGTGAATTCCCTGGTGAAGTGTATTTAACATTGTTTTTCCTGTGTTTTTATTATTAACCCATGCTGATGCAGCGCCAGCAGACGCGGCTCTGCATCGGCCGGTTCTCCGGTCGCTACCACCGCGTCAAGCGCGGCCAGCAGCGTGTTGCCGTTAAGCAGGGCGCGGACGAACGCTGCCTGACCGCGACTGACCGGCATCAGCCTGACGTCATCCTGCAGGCGGAAAAGCAGCACGTTTTCTGCCTGCAGCGGATCGACCGCAGCCTGTGCATCCTCCGTCTGGTGCGCACACCAGATGCTGAAAATGGCCCAGGACGAGGTCACCACCCGAAGCGACGGATCCAGCACCAGCCCGTCGCTCTCCGGATCGAAGCCCGCGCACAGCGTTACGGTTTCTCTGTCGCGATCAGCGGCATGCAGTGCATCCACGCAGGCAAACTCCAGCGCGGCCATATCGGCCAGCCAGGGCCAGGACGCCAGGGGCGCAAAAGTCGCCATCCACGAGGCCAGCTGTCCGCCATAGGATGCCAGCACCGGCGACGCGGGCGGATGCTGGCGGATAAACGCGGCAGCCATGGCGCGGAAGAAATCGCGGCCAACCTGCGCCTGTAACACCGGAAAATTATCCGCAAGTACATCAACCAGCGACGCCATAACGTTATTACGGTAGATCGCAAAACGCACAGCCGGATCGCTGCCATTCCAGACCGTTAATCCCGCTGGCAGGGCGGCTTCCGGGTTGAGCAGGGCTTCAGCGAAGGCGCGTTGCATGGCACGCCTCCCGATCGATTACGCTCTGCGCGCGGGCAGCCTCCTGCAGCAAACGCGCCAGCGAAGGCACGTTGCCATCCCATTCAATCAGCGTGGCGACCGCGCCGGTGCCGGCCAGCGCCTGTTCGTACAACGCCCACACCGCATCGCTTACTGCCCGATCGTGCGAATCAATCAGCAGGCGGTCACCGGCGTCATCCACAGCTTCGGCGTAGCCTGCAAGATGGATTTCGCCTACCCGATCCAGCGGCAGCTCAGACAACATGTGCTGCGCATCGCGATGATGATTCACTGCGCTGATGTAGAGATTGTTAACGTCCAGCAGTAAACCGCAGCCGGTGCGGCGCACAATCTCACTGATGAAGGTGGTTTCGCTCAGGGTTGAGGCGTTGAACTCCACGTAAGTTGACGGGTTTTCCAGCAGCATCGGGCGGCGTAACGCCTCCTGCACCTGATCGATGTGATCGCAGACCCGCGACAGCGTTTCCCTGGTGTATGGCAACGGCAGCAGGTCATTAAGAAAAGCGTGACTGTGCGTGGACCACGCGAGATGTTCTGAGAAGACGGCTGGCTGATAGCGTTCAACCAGGCTTGCCACCTGTTTCAGGTGATCACGATCCAGCGGTGCTTCGCCGCCAATCGACAGCCCGACGCCGTGCACAGCGAGCGGATAATGTTCGCAAACTGCGCGCAGGCCGCTGTGCAGCGGGCCGCCGGCCACCAGATAGTTCTCTGCGTGAATTTCAACAAAGCCCGTTGCGGCAGGCTGCCGGAGCAGCTCTGCGATGTGCGCCGGCTTCAGGCCGATGCCTGCCTGAGCGGGCAGGCATCGGTTCACAGGAGCAGCTACCGCAGCGGCATTCACGTCAGCAGCCAGAGGGGAAAGATTCATGATGACTACTCCTGTATCAGCGGATCAGGCTTTCTCTTTGAACGCATCCAGCTGGCCGAAACCGGTCGCAGAGGTCGGGGATTTCAGGGTGACGCAGGTGCCGGCCGGCACCATTTTCCAGGCGTTACCCTGATAATCCATTTTCGCGGTGCCAGCGCAGGAGGTGCCGGCCCCGGCTTTACAGTCGTTTTTGCCTTTCAGCGAAACGCCGTAGCACTTCTCGGTTTGTGCCGCTGAAGCGGCCATTGCCGGGGTCGCTGCGCCTGCCAGGACGCTGCTAACGGTCAGAGCCAGTAAAGCCGCAGTGGAGTTCTTCTTCATGCTAAGTTCCTTTTCTTACAGTGGGGTTGGGTTGAAATCGGATAACCGAAGCCATACGCGCTTCGTACCGGTTAAGTCGGTACAGCGGCGGATTTCTTACACAAAAAAAGGATTTTTTTGCGCGTGACGGCAGCGGCGAAAACAGAGGGGCAGAAACGGGCAGAAAAAGTGCGCCACACAGCGGTGGCGCAGCACAGGTTAAGCGTGGAAGCGTTCCGGACGGAAACTGGCGAGCATCGGATGTCGCGTACCGCAAAGCATCTCTTCCGCGAGAATCTCACCGAGAATCAGCGCCAGGGTGGCACCGGAATGGGTAAACGCCACAAAGCAGCCTGGCACTCGGCTCAGTTCGCCGGCGACGGGCTCACCGTCACCCGGGATAGGCTTCAGGCCGATTTTCCAGCCGGCGGCGGTCAGTGGCTGGCCATCGCCAACCAGATGTCCCGCTTCCGCCATCAGTTTGTCAATCACGGCTTCGTCGATGCTGTACTGACCATCGGCGTGCGCCACGATATCCTCTTCATACCAGTCATGATCCACCGCCAGCGTGTTACCTGGATTGGGACGGATAGCGGCACGCGGCGTGTTCATTACCACTTTCACCGCATGCAGCTGTGGCGTACTGGTGACCAGCATCGAAACCGGGGAGCCATCAGGGATGTGCACGCCCAGCGGGGCGACCACCTGCGGCGTCCACGGGCCACAGGCCACCAGAACCCGATCCGCTGTAAACTCGCCGCGCTGCTCGCTGCGCACGCCAGTGGCCCGCCCGTCGGTGGTTATCACGCTGGCGCGACCGGCATGTTCAATCACCTCACCGCCCGCCGCCCGGAATGCCTGCACCAGATGTTCCGCCAGGTGCGGCAGGCTGACCCAGCCTTCACCCGGGTTAGCAATGGCGACCTCTGCCAGCGCGGTGCGGTTGACCTGCGCATCAATCTGGCTCACGGTATCCTGCGTGACCAGGCGTGAATCGTAGCCCTGCGCTTTTTCATACGCGTGGCGCGCACGGGTGCCTGCGGCATCGTCCGCGGCCCAGAACAGCGCGCCATCAAAACGCAGCCACGGCAGATCGGGGTGCCGGGCAAACAGCGTACGATAGCGATCGATACCCGCCATGCGCAGCGCGTGATAAGGCTGCGAGCGTTCGCCGGCTGAGTTCAGCCAGGAGAGCGAACGGCCGGACGCGCCGGAACAGAGTTCCGCTTCAGTTACCAGCGTCACGCGCGCACCGGCTTTAGCCAGCTGCCACGCTGTTGAAATCCCCAGGATGCCGCCACCCAGCACCACAACGGTTTTTACTGCAGATTTGTCACTCATTCTTTACTTCCTTCTGTTGAAAGTCAGGCGATCAGGCACGGCGTACGCGATGATGCTGATGAAGCTGTTCAATCAGCGCCAGCACGGCAAGTGCCTCTTCGGCCTCGACCGGCGGGGGAGTACCGTGCTTCAGCGCACCGGCCAGCAGCTGATAAAAAGCGGGATAGTTGCCGCGCTGCAGCGGGACAGCATGCTGTGACTCCGCCGTGCCTGCCTGTGCAGCGCCGGCCGCTGGCGTGACGCCATACTCGCTGTCATCCGGTGACATCCCGGCGGCGAGCTGCGGCTCCTGGTTATCCAGGCCAAAATGGGTAAACGCGCCGCGACTGCCCAACAGGTGAAAGCGCGGTGCATTGAGTGCAGCCTGGCCATTCATCCACAACCGTGAGCGCACGCCGCTGCGATGCAGCAGAGAGACGAAACAGTCTTCATCACTGTCAGATGCGCTGCCCGAATGCCGCGCCAGCTCAGCGCTGGCGGTCTCTACCGGGCCAAAAAGTTGTATCGCCTGGTCGATCAGATGGCTGCCCAGGTCCAGCAGCAGGCCACCGCCTTCGGCTAGTGTGACGGTGTCACGCCAGTTGCCAAAGCCAGCGGGACGCCACCACTCGAAGCGGGATTCAAAACTTCTGACGGTGCCAAACGCCTCTTCGCGAATCAGGCGCTGCAGGGTAAGGAAATCCCCGTCCCAGCGGCGGTTATGAAACACCGTCAGCAGCGTACCGGCCTGGCGGGCGGCGGCGATCATCGCTTCCGCATCCTGCACTGCCGGGGCAAAAGGTTTGTCTACCACCAGATGAAGACCGCGCGCGCTGGCCGCAAGCGCCTGTTCACGGTGCTGCGCCGGCGGCGTAGCCAGCACAATGAGATCCAGGGCAATCTCCCCGTTATCAATTAATTGCAGCAGCGTGGACCAGTCCGGCACGATCCGCGCCTGCGGATACAGCTGCCGGGCGGCAGCCACGCGCTGTTCGTCGCGCGTGACGATTGCTGCCAGCTGATAATCGGGATTGTGCGCCATCAGCGGCGCGTGAAAGACCTTCCCGGCAATACCAAATCCCACCAGCGCCGTGCGCACAGGGCCTGAAAGGGTGCGATGTGCCATCACAGCACCTCCGATAAAAAACGTTGTAAACGAGGAGATTGCGGCCGTTCAAACAGCTGGTCGGGCGGTCCCGCTTCGACAATCTCGCCTTCATCCATAAACACCACCTGGTCAGCAACGCGCCGGGCAAAGCCCATCTCATGCGTGACGACCACCATGGTCATGCCGCGCTGACAGAGGTCGGCCATCAGCGTCAGCACGCCTTTTACCAGCTCGGGATCGAGTGCCGAAGTGGCTTCATCAAACAGCATGACCTCCGGCTCCATGGCCAGCGCCCGGGCAATCGCCACGCGCTGCTGCTGTCCGCCGGAGAGATCGCGCGGACGATGATCGGCGCGCTGCGCCAGGCCGACTTCGGCCAGCCGCTGCCGGGCGATAGCCAGCGCTTCCGCTTTTGGCCGGCCTTTAACTTTCCACGGTGCCAGCGCCACGTTCTCCAGCGCGCTGTGATCGGGGAACAGATTGAAGTGCTGGAACACCATGCCGATACGCAGCCGCAGTGCGTCCGGTTTGTCTTTTAACACCGAGCGCCCCGCCAGCAGAACATCGCCACTTTTGGGCTCATGCAGGCGGTTGATGCCGCGCAGCAGCGTCGACTTGCCGGAACCGGAAGGCCCGATAATGCAGGTAGTGGTGCCGGGTGCGATATTCAGCGAGACATTACGCAGCACCTCAATCGGGCCGTAGGCCAGCGTCAGATTGCGCAGCTCAAGGCTGGCACCGTGAAAGGCAGAAGCAGATGTCATCTTAGTGTCCTCGTTCGCTGCTCAGGGAGGCGGTCGGCGCAATCGCGCGTTTTACCTCAACTTCATCCACTTCTTTCAGGCCGCTTTGTGGTGCCGAGGCGCGCCGGCGTCCGGTGCGATAGCGGATGTCGATGTAGTTGACCGCGTGCGTCAGCGGTACGGTGATGACCAGATAAAACAGTCCTGCCAGCATCAGCGGAGAGAGATTCCCGCTCAGCACTGCGGCATCCTGACCGACGCGGAACAGCTCACGCTGTCCGGTCATCAGCCCCAGCAGGTACACCAGCGAGGAGTCTTTGATGATGGCGATAAACTGGTTAACGATGGCGGGTAACACGCGGCGAATTCCCTGCGGAATGATCACCAGCCGCATCGCCCGGCCATAGCTCATGCCCAGCGCACGACAGGCTTCCATCTGGCCCTGTTCCACGCTCTGAATACCTGAGCGGAAAATCTCCCCCATATAGGCGCTGGCGATCAGGCTCAGGGCAAAGATGCCAAGCGGATAGGGCGTCGGGCCAAACAGCTGGTAACTGAATCGCGCCAGTCCCTGACCTATCAGCAGAATGGTCAGAATGGAAGGCAGGCCGCGAAACAGGTCGGTATACAGCCGGGCCGGCACGCGCAGCCAGCGCGAAGGAGAGATACCCATCAGCGCCAGGATCAGGCCGAAAAAGGTGCCCAGTATCGTGGCGGCAACGGAAATAATGATGGTGTTGACCAGGCCGGTGGCCAGCAACTGCGGCAGGACATCCATCATTGCCGGAATATCAAAGAAGGTACGCGAAAGAACAGTGATCAGATCCATAGCCGTTTCTCTTGTACGGGTGACAGGCGTTCCCCATCACCGGATGCAGGCATGCGCACAGCGTGCGCGGACATTACGGATGATGCGGCAGATATTGCTCTGGCATCGGCGAGCCGGGGAACCACTTTTCATACAGCTGTTTCCAGGTGCCGTCCTGCATCGCCTCTTTGATGGCTTTATCCAGCGCCGCTTTAAAAGCCGGCTTGTTTTTGGCGATGGCGACGCCGGCCGGCGCATCAAACGACGGGATATTCGCCGCTGTCGCCAGTTTAAAGCGGGTGGCATAATCTTTCGCCGCTTCGTAATCAAGGAACATCGCATCCAGCGTACCGTTATTCAGCGCCGAAACGGCAGCGTTGTTATCCGGAAAACGCACCAGGTCGGTCTGCTTAAAATGCTGCAGCGCATAACTCTCCTGCAGCGTGCCCTGAATCACGCCCAGTCGTTTATGGGTCAGCGTCGCGACGTCTTTCACGCCGGAATCACTGCGGGTCAGCACCGTCAGATAGCCCGCCAGATAGCCGGTTGAGAAATCCACCGTCTTTTCGCGCGCCGGGGTAATGCCAATAGCGGCCACACCGGCATCGTACTGACCATTAGCCACGGCGGGCAGGATGGCGGAGAAATCCTGGCCGACAAAATCCACCTGATCGATGCCAATGCGGTGAGCCACATTTTTAAAAAACTCGACGTCGAAGCCGGTGAATTTGCCGCTTTTGTCGGTAAAGGTATAAGGTTTGGCATCGCCGAGACTGGCCACGCGCAGGTGTCCCGGTTCAATCAGCCCATATGGATTGTTATCACTTGCCGCCAGGGTGCTAAAACTGGCCGTGAGCATAACTGCGGTGCCAAACAGTGCGGCGGTCAGAGAGGTAAAACGTGTATGCGATGTCATAAGGCTCTTCCGTCTTTGCAGGTGAAACTTCAGAGTCCATTGAGCCGGTGAGTTAGAGTTGAGACCGGTCTCAATGAAGGTCAAAATGAAACCGGTGCTGGTTGTGAGACCGGTCTCAAATGGATATACTGATATTAAGCACACGCGTTCTGCAGCGTCAATTACGATGTTATCAACTTGTGATTCGAAATAATTATGACAACAAAAAAACAGCCATTACGGGGGCCGACAGTGGCCGATGTCGCGCGCGTGGCAGGGGTATCAAAAGCCCAGGCGGCCAGAGCGCTGGGCGGTTATGGCTCCGTGAGCGAGGATGTACTCGCCCGCGTAACGCAGGCGGCGGAGGCGCTGGGTTACCGACCGAATGAACTGGCGCGCAGCATGAATACCGGGCGTTCCAACACCATCGGCGTGATCGTCGGTGACATTGAAAACCCACACTTTGGCCTGGCGCTGCGTGGCATGGCGGATGTTGCCCGTCAGGCCGGGTTTCATCTGCTGCTGAGTAACAGTGATGAGACGGTGGAAGAGGAGCGGGAAGCCGTGCGCGTGATGCTGGCCAAGCGCGTGGATGGCATTATCGTCGCGCCCTGCAGTTCACTGGCGCAGGATAACGCCCATCTCAATCAGGTGCTGACCGAGGGCCGGGCGTTAATGACCTTTGACCGCGCCGTGGAAGGCCTGCCGGTTGAGACCATCCAGGCCAACTTTCTGCCGGTGGCCAAAGAGGCAACGCAACGGCTGCTGCGTGCCGGTCACGAACGTATCGCTTACATCTCCAGTATGCGTATCGCGGCTCCCTATACGCACGGCATGACGCTGGGGCCGACGCCAGTGGCGCAGCGCGTGCAGGGCATGATTGATGCACATAACGAAGCGGGCCGGACGCTGGACCCGGCGCTGGTTCGTCTGAATGCCATTAACGAAGCGCATATTGAGCAGATCCTCACCGCGCTGCTAACGCTAAAAGCCCCCCCCAGTGCGCTGATCGCTTCAGATAACCTGATTGCCATGGGCATGCTGCGCGGCCTGGCCCGGCGCGGCCTGCGTGTGCCGGACGATATCTCTTTTGTAATGTACGATGATTTTCCCTGGACAGAGCTGATGACGCCGCCGCTGACGGTGGTGGCGCAGCCGGTGTACGAGATGGGCCGTGAGGCGGCGCGGCGCCTGATTTGTCACATCCGCCAGCAGCCAGCCGGTGCGCTACCGGCGTTCGACAGCTGGATGGTGGTGCGCGGCTCCATCGGCCAGCGTAGCTGATTTCTCTCCTGCTAAGCGAAACGCCGCGCATTGTGTGCTCAACTGATGAGTTCGCTCCCCGAAGCCGCGTTCATGGGCTACGTTTAATACGGCCCAATAACATACGGAGGGGAACCATGAAGATTTTGTTAGTGCTGACGTCACACGATCGGTTAGGCGATACCGGACACAAAACCGGCTTCTGGCTGGAAGAGCTGGCTGCGCCGTATTACGCCTTTAAAGACGCGGGCGCCACATTGACGCTGGCCTCACCGAAAGGGGGTCAGCCACCGCTGGATCCCAAGAGCGATGCGCCAGATGCGCAGACGGAACAAACCCGGCGTTTTTCCCGGGACGAAGAAGCGAAAGCACAGCTGGCCGCGACTGTTCCGCTGGATCAGGTCTCTGCCGCGGACTATGACGCAGTATTTTATCCCGGTGGGCACGGCCCGCTGTGGGATCTGGCCGAAGATGCTCACTCCATTGCGCTGATTGAAGCCTTTATCGCCGCGCAAAAACCGGTTGCGCTGGTGTGTCATGCGCCAGGCGTGCTACGCCATGTTACCGCATCCTCAGGCCAGCCGCTGGTAGCGGGTAAAAGGGTCACCGGCTTTTCCAATAGCGAAGAGGAGGGCGTCGGTCTGACTAAAGTGGTGCCATTCCTGGTGGAAGATGAACTGATCGCCAAAGGCGGTGAATATTCAAAAGGGGAAGACTGGGGCTCTTATGTGGTGCAGGATGGCCTGCTGATTACCGGCCAGAACCCGGGCTCTTCAGCAGAAACCGCGCAGCGTTTGCTGAAACAGCTGGCGCAGCAATAACCCCGTGTTATCCGGTCCCGGTGCAAAACGGCGCGGGGCCGGTAATGACGTAAACGTTTCCTGCATCATCTCGCTTACAATTAGGTTTCTGGTGGGCAGACAGGAGATGATGTATTCCATGATACAACAAATTTGCTATCTTCAGCTCCAGGCCGGTATTGATATGAAGCTGAGATTGGATTAAATAATACCGTTTCAAGAGAAGAGCAAGCAGGTACACGCTTGTTGTATTCTAACGATGGATTACTGTAAATCACTACAGATCATTATGTAACGGCGACATCAACAGGAAAATGGAAATAATCTTGGGCATGTATGTGCCACAATGTCGCAATAGATGGTGATGAAGTGGATTTAAGAGTCCGATTTTAGCGAACGCTTTAGATTTTGGGGCATGTTACGGTAATAATACTGATGCCCTTTGGGACATGTTAAGTTCAGGGATGGCTTGCGATTTGTGTTTCCATTGAAAAAAAATCAGTCGTTTCCCGGAAAAAATCGGGATCTGCTTTTGATATTATCATTGAACTATTTGAGAAAAATAAAGATAGAGATCAGGGTAAAGGGCAGAAAAAAATTTCAATTTTTTCTTGAATGAATTGAACGGTGTTATTTAATGACGAACTCCTATATTGAGTGCGTTTAATTAAAAAACCTCGGTCCTTAACAGGCCGACATTTTTATCTGCTTGTCAGATCTTAAGCTCCGCCTCAATCACCAGCCGCGATAACGGGCTGTCCGGTGTTAAAGCCGAGATCTTCCATCCAGCGGCCCTTCAGTGTGAGTTGCGACGGGTTGCCCTTCATGCCGTTGGGGTTCTTTTGCTTCAGTTGCGCGGAGTTCTGACTTGGAATCGCGTCCAGCCAAAGTAACTACCTCGTTTTACAGGAGAGGTTGGTTCCCAAAATGGTTTATACGTTGGTGGAACTCAGCAGATTGTTATTCCAAAGGCGTGGGTGATTAAAGGTGCTGAATTTATTGAGATTAAGGCATTAAAATGACTATTGAGAAAACAACACTGGAGCGCATGGCTACTTTGTTAGAGCCAGGTGGTTATGCAGAATGGTCAGCCAGTATTTTTAGGCTGGCTAAAAAATACACAATTAATCCTGATGATACCAGGCACATGTTTCGAAATCTCTATGCCGGTATGGGATCTTTAAACGATCTCGTGCTGTATAGAAACGGACAGGTCTTGATGAGTGAAAATGATGAATTAGATCAGCTCAGAAATGACCTGTTCAAGCTTCTTTCCTAAATAACAAACTCGGCTATCGAGCCGGGATTTTCACTTTATGGGGCAGTTAAATGGGCTCAGGCGCCGGAGCGATGGCGAGTAAGAATGCGGTTGAGAATAATGCGTTACGATCCAAGGATGAGAAGCAACGACAGGATGCACAATGGTCGTTGCCGTATCTGAAAGGTGAGAGGAAGGCACAAGCAGAACAACTGGTAAGCGACTTGCAGAACAAAAGTGATGCGTTTGATGTTGCTCTGGACTCTGCGTGTAAGAATCTTTCTTCATCAGCCTGTAAGGGAATGCGTCAGGAATTGGCGGCGATGGGCCGCAGCTACGACGAGAAACTTGATGATCAGTACATCGGTACAATGGGAAGTGTCTATAGATGAAATTTAATAAAGAACAGGATTATTGGGCAACTTGTTATTGTACTAATGAGTTTTTACTCATTGAAACTCAATCAGGATTAGGAATAACTAGTGCAGATCCACTATTCCCTCCCCATTTACTACTACCTGAAGCTGACGACGAATGTGTCGGTGAAACTATATTACAGGCTTTATCCAATAGCCGGACACTGAATAATTTAGAGGATCGTGTTGCTTTTTTTGATCTTGAGAAAGGTAAGGAGAAGTATGCGTATTGGATAGCCATGTTGATGGATAAATACGGTTATAAAACCAAACGCGCTTTATTCAAATATATGAAACATTGCATTATTCATTGTGTGAATGGAGTTATCATCATACGGCCCACTCGCCATGAAAAACTGGAAGCATGGGGAAGTACAAAAGGAGATGGCATTGAAGATGTTATTCTTCCTGCAGACAGTTCCCCCGCAGAAATCGGTGCAGGCCTTCGCCATGCACTGAGTCGCTGCAAAGGTTAACCCGGATATCCCGCCTATCGTTGGCGGGATTTTTCTACCCTACGTTTTTACAATCAGACAAGATGTGTTTTTGGAGTACCGCCGTCCGTGACGGTACTCCAAAACGGCCAGGTCAGGGCTGCGCCCCGACACCTGATTCCATAGTACAGACCCATCACAGCTACCGCTTTTTCTGCTGGGCAACGGAACGGGGTATCGGCTATGCCGCAGAAGTGACCTGGCCAGTACTCGAAAGTTGCCAGCGTTATCTGTATCAGTACCGCAAGCCAAACGGTGAGCCGCTGACCAGCCGCACCCAGCGCACCACGCTCCAGCCGCTACAGGTGTGGTTCAGCTGATTGGCGAAACAGGGCATTTTCCTGGCAAACCCGGCGGCGGACCTTGAGCTGCCGCGACTGGAAAAACGCCTGCCGCGCACGATACTGAGCGTAGAGCAGGTAGAGGAGATCGTGACCCTGTGCGACTTGAGCACATTACAGGGCGTTACCTGAACTACTGTGGTCAACGGGAATAAGGCGTGGCGAGGTTGCCAACCTTGAGATCTACAGTGCGGACTTCAGCCGAAAAATCCTGACCATCGTGCAAGGCAAAGGCAAGGAAGACCGGGTGATCCCGGTGGGTGAGCGTGCGTTAGGATGGCTGAACCGTTATCTGCATCAGGTTCGCCCAAACATCCTGGCAGTTCAGACTGTCGGGCACTGTTCCTGGCGATGGATGGGCTGGCAGGGTTAACGGCGAACGGTATCACTCTGGCATTCGTGCCTTACCTGAGAGCGGCGGGAATAAAGAAGGGGGGTTGCCACCTGTTCCGCCATGCGATGGCGACGCAGATGCTGGAGAACGGCGCAGATCTGAGATGGATCCAGGCGATGCTGGGGCATAGAAGCGTGGAAAGTACGCAGATGAGTATAAAAGCGCTTCAGGCGCTGCATGGGAGTACGCATCCGTCGGAGCAGCGGGAAGAAGAAAAGCCTGACAGGTAAAAAAATAAAGGTCATAATGACACCACAAACGACACCACAGAAAGGCGTGTAAGATGAGCACAATCCACTTCAGAATAGATGATGAAACGAAGCGCCTGGCGATGCAGGCAGCAGAACGTCAGAAAATGAGTCTGACTGAACTTATGCGCCAGCGAGCCGAAGAACTTGCAGAAGAAGAACGGCAGTATCAGGATAGTGAGCACGATGTCTGGCTGGAACAGCAGATAACGCAGGCGTTCAGTCGCTATGATGCAAGTGAAAGCCAGTTCATCAGCGATGATGAAATGAACAGCCACATGGATGAACTGAAAGCGCAGGCAGCGCGAGGTAAGCTGTGACACCAGACGTTCAGTGGGAGATCCAGGCAAAGGCAGACAGAGAAGCGATCTTCCGTTATCTGTATCAGGAAGCCGGGGTGTCGGTAGCCAGCATGGCAGATGACAGGCTTGTCAGCATGGTTAATATCCTCAGGGAAAACCCGCAGGCAGGCGTCAAGGCCGGAAAAACTGCGAAACAGCGTAAGCTGGTTGTCCCCCGCTTCCCGTTCATCATTATCTATGTTGCAGAAGAAACCGTGGTTCGTATCCTGCGTGTGCTGCATACATCCCGCAAAATAGCAGGCCGTTACAACAGAACCTTCTGAATGCGAAGCTCGCCGCGCGCCTGCAAAGCTCTTCTTCGCCGCGTTGTGCGGCTCGTATCGCATATTAGATCGTACTAATCAACTTTCTTAAGAAATGAAGAGGTTAGGTGGTAAAAAATTACAGAGTCCAAATATTCTGAAAATCCCCCCGAAAATTAAGCCAATTCCACAATCTGTTCTTGACTCAGCTAAGCAAGCTAACGTGATAATTCGTGATACTAACGGAAAGGTATATAAATGAGGCATAAGATTTTTTATTGCAAAAAATGGTCTGTTGGTTACAAAGAACCAATAACCCCATTGACTGAAAATGAGGCCAGGAAGCTACATTCTCGCGGCCTTCCATATACAGTGCTTATTGATTCAGATAAAGAGCCAACGTGTTTTTTAGAAGTGATAAAAAACAAAAAAATGGTAGGGGTTGGCTTCTTGGATGAGCAGCAAAAAGAGTATCTAATGTATCAGTTTCAATTGTTAGAAAGTGGAGGTCTTTTTCTATCAATGGCTGTTTATCGAGAGTTTGCTGAACACGAAGGCGAAGGTGCAGGTATATTAAATGTGTCGCATGGTACTACATATATCTTTAAAGAAGATGGTAGTGCTGTGGTAAGGGAAGAACAGTTTAACCCCTATAAACTAGAAGAGAGTCAAACAACAGTCGATGTGACAGGGAATTATGATATATTCCCTGAGTTTGGGGAGTATGATTCTTTGATCCGAAAGGAACGATAAGTAATATACATCTTTAAAATAGCCTCTGGTTATTATAGAGGCTTTTTTATTGCCGCCTTTTTAGCTGTAAATACTGAATCCACCCCGGCAGGCTATTTTACGATAGCTTGCTTCTCACCTCAAAATCTCCACACCCCACGCAAAATAGACATTTTTCTGATTAGTTTTTAAAATCAGTGTGTTAGGTTTTTTGAATTGCAAAGTAAAATTTTTTAATGTGTCAATCAGAGTCGTCTGCGACTCTGTGACGACTCGCCAGTGACTCGCCGTAGAGTCACACATGACTATCTTTCTAAAAATCATAAGGTTAAATATTACTGAGTCGTCAGGAGAGTCGTGTATTTTAAAGTGATGACTCCCGCATGACTCGCGGAGGGAGTCGCCGGACGACTCCCCGAAACTGAATGTTCAGCAAGTCTGATAGGCGTGGAGAATAACTCGCTGAACGGTGATGCAGCGCGTGAAACCGTTAAACAAGCCGCTGAATCCCTGAAAAATCAGCTCAGGGATAAACCTGGCGAGGGTACAACATCTTCTATTGCGATCGGTATTATTAATGCTCTTGCTGATACCGGCGATGCGGCATTAGGTGGGGCGGATTACATTGTTGATGGTGCTATGGCATTGGCGGCCTGTGCAACGGGAGACATTTACTGCGATAAAGCGCCAAATGGCTTGCCAGGTAAGAACCAAGCAGCGGCAGTACTGTTATTGCGTTGATGAAGAGTGATACTTGGACAGCGGTTGCTGAGCAGATGAAAGAAGCCGCTCAAGGTAACCAGCTTGCATTGGAGGCAACGGGCGGAATGCTGGCAGGTATGTTCCTGCCAGGAAAGAAAATGCCCGATGCTCTTGCCACACAGACGATATCTAATTCTGTAGTTGATGCAAAAAAATTTGAGGTAGGTTGTGCAGACCCCGCCTCATAGCGGCAGCCGAAAACGAACGCTATAAGCAGGAAAACTGCTCCGGAATGAGCGCTGAAGCCTGCTCGGTGCAGATGTACACGGAACGGCGTGAAGCGTTGAAAGACACGGTATCAACGGCTGCTGACTTTGTGCCTGTAGTGGGTACTATAAAAAGTGCAGCGGAGGCACAGTCAGCGCTGGATTATCTCAACGTGGCCGCTTCTCTGATACCGGGCGAGCGTATTGCCTCGGGCGTGTTTAAAAGCAGCAGAGGATGCGTTGGCTAAGGGTGATCTCGCTGAAGCGTCTAAACTAAGAAAAAAGAACCTGTTTCAAATGCTTATGATCACTGGGACAAAGATAAAAAGGAATTCCCTCAATATCAGAACTCCAGGCAGTAGGTAGAAGCAGCACATTCTTTTGTAACTAAACCTCCTTCTGATACGTTGATAAAAACTCGCCCTAACGGAGACACTTTATATTACAATCCTGCAACAAATACGTTTGCGTCTAAAGATGCCAGCGGTGTTCCAGGAACAATGTTTAAGCCGGAAAAAGGTATGGAGTACTGGAGCAAACAATGACGGAAAATGAACTTTACCCTTGCCCTTGTTGTGGTAATAAGACAATCGGGGAATTAGGCAGTTACGAGATCTGCCCGATCTGTGAATGGGAAGATGATCCTGTTCAGTCTGAAGATCCTGATTTTGCAGGTGGGGCTAATAGACCTGGTTTAAATGATGCTAAGTTACTTTTTTCAAAACCAGATGATGAATCCCGGCCAACTGGCCGGTATTTTTGCTTTTACGCTTTGAAAACATCCAGTTCCCGCCGCTGCAACCGGAGCATACCGGGCGCAGCGGTGACTTCCAGAGGCTCCAACGATCGAGCGAATTGATGAGGCTGGAAAAACAGACCAGTTCCATTTGATAGTTTTGATGGTAATGTTGTGATCGATAGGAAAATATCAGTTGTAACAACAAAAAGCTAAAAATCAGGCGTTAAGGCAGTATTAAGCTTTGAGGAATAATGGGATGACTGAACGTTGGGAAGTGCCAAATCAAGTCAAGGCTAATTATAGATTTAATGCTCCTGAAGGCCGTATCGCTGGATGTAAACATAGTAAGGCAAATCATTATATATCGGAAGGTAACCATCGGATGGTAGCCGCTCAGGAAATATATAAAAAGACAGGAGATAAATCTTACATAGACAAATTATTGCAAAACGGATCATGGACTCAGACAAAGAATGCTCCAGTAGGAGCTAAACCTATGCCGACAAGGAATTGATGATCTTATGGGGGATTTATTCCTATGAAAAAGAATGAGATATATGTAAAAATGCTATCTCTTGCTCTGCCTTACATTAGAAATATCCAGTCATTGGGTAAGAAAGACAAGGGGCGAGATATATCATGCTATTTTGAAGCTGAGTTAGTGCATAACCTTATGCATACGCTGCTTACCTCAGACTTTAGTGAGCATGATTTATGTTTTTTAAATAACCAGGCTAAATATTATTTTGAGAAATGTAACGCGGACATATCGCCTAATTATAATCAGCACATAGAATATATTAAGTCATTGTTTAAAATGGCACCCGATAGTTTAAGAGCCAGGCTGTTATGGCAAGGGCCTTAATAAATATCCCGGCTAATATGAGCCGGGATATTTTATCCGTTACTCAACAGGTCGTATTATCAGCTGTCCGCCCTCCGCCCTCAACGGTGACGGTAACCGGCGTATCGGTCGCAAACCCCGCCTCTTCCAGCCAGTTACCCTTGAGGTTAAGGCTGGGACAGCGGCTGTAATAGGTAGTTGAGAATAATGCGCTGAGTGGCCTGGATAGTTTTGGCACTGGCTTCTGGAATAATGTTCAGGCTCAGGGTTCGCTGGTGTATAATACCAACCTCACTGATGAGAATGGCAAAGTGCTGAACCCGGCAACGCCAGAGCAAATTAAGTATGCTTCTGACAAGCTGGTGACGAGTGAATTACCTGCCGGACAGAATGCGGCAACCGGCTTATTAACGGCGTGGGGTGCAGGCATGACTACAGTTGTGGCTCCTGTTCTTTTGCCAGCCACAGCGGGAAGTGTTGTCGGTGCAGGTGCAATCGGTGGTTCGGCTAATGTATTTAATCAGCTGAACAGCGGGGGACCATTCAGTGCCACAGATGCGCTTATAGCCACAGGGATCAGTGGATTAACTCAGGGTAAAGGGTTCTGGTTTACTGAAGTAGCAAGTGTTACTGGTGCCTATGCAGGAGCTAAATTGCAGGGGAAAGATGCTGTAGCGCCGATGATCGGAGCAGGTTTAGGAACCCCTGGAGGCGCAACGATAGGTAAAGGAGTTGAGAAACTGCAAGCCACAATTCCTCAATTTACAATGCCTAAAATAACAGGAGCAGTAGCTGAATCTGCTGGTTCTGAATATCCTGGAAATTTCGCACAGAATCTGGCCGAAAAATTTCAGCAGAAATTGGAGAAAAAGAGTGATGCAGAATAAGAAAATTAAACTATTATTATTATTGGTCACTTCATGGACAGTTGGCCTTTTCATTATTCTTGTGGGTGGTCGATTACTTTTATCTCTGGCATCCTATTATTTAGTTGGTGATTTTGATTTTGATCGAAATGACTTAATCAGAGGGACCGAAATATCAATCGGAAACGGGATTATTATTGGCGTGGGGCAATGTCTTATGTCGAAAGAGAAACCGGCCTCGTCTTTAAATCCCAAGTGACATACGCAAATCCCGGCTCTGTTGGCCGGGATATTTTTACCTGTCTATCACTCCTCAGCCAGCCGGATGATCAACTCCCCCTGCTCACACAGTACCTCAACCTTCCTAAAATCCTGGCGATAGCAGAGGAGGAGGGCGTCAGGCAGGCAGCTTATGCGCTGAAGCTGTTGCAGTCGGACGGGGAACTGAAAATCGCCAGTACGGGAAAGGATCAAGCCAGCGGCGAGCTGGTGACGCGGGAGTTCGCGTTCAAGGGGCGGTGATGTTGATGCTAACCACCACGGCCAGCGATGTGGACGAAGAGCTGCTGAATCGCTGTCTGGTGCTGACGGTGAACGAATCCAGGGCGCAGACCGAGGCGATACATGCGATGCAGCGGCGGGCACAGACACTGGAAGGGCTGCTGCAGTCGAATGACAGAGGATACTTTACGAAGTTGCACCAGAACGCACAGCGGCTGTTACGGCCGTAAAGGTGGTCAATCCTTACGCAGAGCAGCTTACCTTCCTGAGTGACAAAACACGCACCCGGCGAGACCATATGAAGTACCTGACGTTGATACAAAGTGTCGCTCTGCTGTACCAGTATCAGCGTGAGGTGAAGCGGGTTGAGCATCGCGGGCAGTGGCTGGAGTATATCGAGGTGGTGCCGTCGGATATCGCACTGGCGAACCGGCTGGCACATGAGGTGCTGGGGCGGACGCTGGACGAGATGCCGCCACAGACGCGAAAGTTATTACTGCTGATAAAAGAAATGGTGCAGGAAATGGCCGAGCAGCAGCACTGCCAGCCGTCAGAGGTACGGTTCACCCGGCGTGATATCCTTGCACGGACGAACTGGAGTGATAACCAGCTTAAGGTGCACTGTATGCGACTGACTGAGCTGGAATATCTGCTGTTACATGGCGGTAGCCGGGGCCACCTGCTGCGTTATGAGCTGCTGTGGGACGGTGGTAGCGGCGAGGAAAACCACCTGTGCGGGCTGCTGAATGTAGAGGATGGCGAAGGTAGCCACCGCAAGTTGGATGATACGCAGAGCCAGTTGCCCCCAGGTTGCGGTCATGTTGGTGCTAAGTTGGAGGATGAAAAACCGGCCTCAGCGCAGGCGGCACAAGGCCCAAAGACGAAAGCGGTTGGAGTAAGCGGAAGCGCAGTAATAAGCGCAAAAAATAAAGTGCCCTTAAAACGCGCAGGCAACGCTGCATGTAAGCGTTCCAAAAGTAGCTATTATAAAAGAAACAGTTAACAAGGTTGTCGTTGAACAAGGTATGGTGAAAGATAATAAGCTGACCAAACTAAATAATCGAGATGTCTATCGAGGAGCAGATGGCAATTTATATGCACTTGTGACCTGCCCCCAGGATTAGATACAACCTTCAGTTAGTAATGTCGGTTGGTTTTTCTTCATATTTCCCGTCTCGCCAGCCTGCTGCAAATTCAGCTGGCGTCTGGTAATCCAGAGATGAATGTGGTCGACACTCGTTATAATCCTGCCGCCAGTCATTAATGATTTCCCGGGCATGAAGAATATCGCTGAACCAGTGTTCATTCAGACATTCATCCCGGAAGCGGCCATTGAAGCTCTCAATAAATCCGTTCTGCGTTGGCTTGCCTGGCTGGATTAAGCGCAACTCAACACCATGTTCAAAGGCCCATTGATCCAGCGCACGGCAGGTAAACTCCGGACCCTGATCAGTTCTTATCGTTGCAGGATAGCCACGAAACAGCGCAATGCTGTCCAGAATGCGTGTCACCTGAACGCCTGTAATCCCGAATGCCGTGGTGATCGTCAGACACTCCTTCGTGAAATCATCCACGCAGGTCAGACACTTAACCCGGCGGCCGCTGGCAAGAGCATCCATGACAAAATCCATTGACCATGTCAGGTTCGGCGCATCCGGACGAAGAAGCGGAAGCCGCTCAGTCGCCAGCCCCTTGCGGCGTCGCCTGCGCTTTACACCCAGGCCGTTGAGATGATAGATGCGGTATACCCGCTTGTGGTTGACGTGAAGGCCTTCCCGGCGCAGTAACTGCCAGATGCGCCGGTAGCCAAAGCGGCGGCGTTCAAGTGCCAGCTCTGTAATGCGTAGGGACAGCAACGCGTCAGCAGCCGGACGCTGAGCCGAATAACGGCAGGTCGACAGGGGCAAGCCTGCCAGCCTGCAGGCACGACGTTGCGACAGACCTGCGGCCTCACACATGACTTCCACGGCTTCCCGCTTCTGGTCTGTCGTCAGAACTTTCGGCCCAGAGCCACCTGAAGCGCCTCCTTATCCAGCATGGCTTCAGCGAGCAGCTTCTTGAGGCGGGCATTCTCCTCTTCAAGCGACTTGAGCCGCTTCACTTCGGGGACTTCCATGCCGCCAAACTTCTTGCGCCAGGTGTAGAAGGTGGCGTCTGAAATAGCATGCTTGCGGCAGAGTTCCCGGGCCGAAACCCCGGCTTCTGCCTCGCGGAGAATACTGATGATCTGTTCGTCGGAAAATCGCTTCTTCATGGGGACGTCCTCATGTGACTTATGAAGACATTACTAACATCACGGTGTATTAATCAACGGGGAGCAGGTCACTTGATACCCAGCATGGCCGATTTGAAGCTGTGAGCCCGAAAGTAAGCATTTGGGCGAAGTTGATTTCTCTATGCAAAAAATTCCTAACAGTGTAGATAAATCAGGTGGTCATGATTTGAAGGTGAAATAATGAAACTTATTGATTATAAAAATAAATCTATCAAGCGAGGAACTATCTTTAGGTTACCTGCTGTTTGGCCATATGAAGAATGGGTTGATTTTATGGTCATAGATTTATTTGAAACTCATGGCATAGTTGTATGTTCTGGTCACAAAGCTGGCCTGATTTTAATAACTTTACCAATCGAAAGCGCGTCAATTGAAGGTAGAGCATTAAGTACAGAATGGGTTATTACCAACTGGGTTAAATGGATATATCCGGACTGTAAGGTTGAAGATGTTTATATCCTTGATGGATATATAGCAACTCCTATTGAATGAACAAAGATCCCGGCTCAAGCGTGCTGGGATGTTTTTACCTGTCGTTCAGCCAGCGGCCGTATGACCAGTTGTCCGTGCTCGATGGTTTTTGTGGCAGATGTATCCGTCCCGAAGACTACAGCGGTTATTGCGGTGGCTCTTTGATACCATTGGGTAAAATGGCATAATGAGCTGAAAAAGCGCCTCAGGGAAAAATTAACAGGCGTATCAGTTGTAAATCTCAATTATTTCAGATATTTGTCATTCAAGCTTATGGATGGAAGCGACTGTACCATATCGCGGTGATATCGGTACGAAATTCATGACGGATGCTGGTATAGCCGACATATAAGCCGTGAACAATTAATGAATCGAAAAGTGTTCACGGGATTTTTTATCTGCCAATCACTCTTCAGCCAGCAGGATACTCAACTGACCCGCCTCCGGGAACATTTTGATCCTCTGACCGGTATTGAACCCAAAATCCGCTGCCCAGTGGCTTTTCGACGTAAATGAAAAGGTGAGAGGGTGAAAAGTCATTTAAGATAATTATTTAACATAATCATGATTATGCGCACTTAAGGCAGACTCCAATCTTAGGCCCGCAGCCAGGAAATTGTTAAGAAGAAAGATACCTAAACCTGGCTTTATCAGCGACTTTCTTCTTAACCTCGTTCGCGATAAGTTTACCCATCCAGCTGAGGAAAAGACGTTTTGCAAATTCAGGCGCTTTTAGCAGACTGAGGCAGCTTCGGCTACGCCACGGGTTTGCCGGCAACACGTACCGGCATTGGCTATGCGGTATAGCTCTGACAGCTTACGCAGCCGGTTTGCTGTCGTTTTATGGCATCCGCAATGTGCGCGTTGCTGACTCCGTTCACCTTTGACCGCGAAGAAACCAGATGAAAACCATCGGCATACTGGGTGGCATGTCCGCCGCCTCAACGCAAATTTATTACCGGCAGCTGTGTGAACGAGTGCGCCAGCGCCTCGGTGGACTGCATTCCCCGGAGTTACTTATCCGTTCGCTCAATTTCAGCCGTATTGAGCAGTTACAGGCCAGCGGTCAGTGGGACCAGGCAGGTGCAATCCTGAACGCCGAAGCACTGGCACTGGAGCGCGGCGGCGCAGATTTTATCATTCTGGCGACCAACACCATGCACAAACTGGCCGATCAGATGATGGTCAACGTCACTATCCCGTTACTGCATATTGCTGATGCCACTGCCAGCCGCGTGGTTAAACAGGGTCTTAAAACGCCCGGTTTACTGGCCACCGCGTTTACCATGGAACAGCCCTTCTATCTTGATCGTCTCAAAGCCGCTGCGCTGCAGCCGCGGGTGCCTGAAGCTGCGGACCGGGCCGATGTGCATCGCATCATTTACGAAGAGCTGTGCAAAGAAAACGTGGTGCCAGCCAGCCGCGCGCTTTACGTTGAAATTGCGCAGCGCTTAATCGATGCCGGTGCGGATTGCATCATACTCGGCTGTACCGAAGTGGGCATGCTGCTCAATCAGGATAACGTCAGCGTGCCGGTGTTCGATACCACACTGATTCACTGTGAAGCGGCGATCGACATGGCGTTACGTCCCTGACCGCTTCATAAACGCCCGGCGCGGCGGGCACGTGATTTCCAGCGCAGGCAGTGCGTTCCCGTTATATCTGGACAATCCGCACAGCCCAGCGCGAAGCAGTTAAGCAACGCCCGATTTATCAACAGCATACAGTAAGGCGCTACGGTGCGGCTCCGTATGCTGCCGGGCAGAGGCTGGCGGTTGTCTCGCCTGTCTTCTGCGAATCGCCGGCCGCGCTGCAGCAGAGCGGCAAAGACGGAGGCGCGTGACTGTCCACCGCCTCAGCCCTGGCCATAAGCCCGATCGCGCCCGCTGCGCTTCGCCATATAGAGCGCCTGATCAGCCTCGCGTTTGAGCTGTTCCGCCTCGGCCGCGTTACCGTGGGAAAGCAGCGCAAAATAACCGGCGCTGACCGTCACCAGGCCGGATGCCAGTTCTGTACTTTCGTGCGCAATCCCCCGCTCTCTCACCGCGCCCACCGCCTGTTCAGCCACAATTTTTGCTTCCGCAAAGTCGGTATTTGGCAGGATGATGGCAAACTCCTCGCCACCGTAACGCGCCACCACGTCACCGTGATATTGCACGCAGCTTTTCAGCGCTTTCGCCACATCCTGCAGACATTCGTCGCCCGCCACATGGCCGTAAGTGTCGTTGTAACGTTTGAAATAGTCGATATCGACCATGACCAGCGCAAGGGGATCGCCTGTTTTCTGCGATTTCATCAACGCCTGATCCAGCAGCGCGTCAAACTGCCGCCGGTTAGCCAGCCCGGTAAGCCCGTCGACCAGCGCCAGGGATTGCAGGGTGTGATTGATACTGGTGAGTTCATCGCGCACAAACGTCAGTTCTACCTGGTTGCGGACATTGGTGCCAACCTGACGGAACACCACAATGCCCATGCCGGCAATCGCAATCAGCAGCAGCAGATTTAGCAGCACATTGACCAGATTGCTCTTCATCCACGCATCGCGGATCGTCGCCAGATCGTATCCGGCTGTCACAATCAGCGGATAGCGCTCCAGCCGCGCATAACCGAAGACCCGCTGCACGCCATCCAGCGAGGAACGCCATATCGCATTGCCGCTGGAGGCGGCCTTCAGCTCGGTTTTAAACAGCGGGCTCGACGAGAGCACCCTGCCGATGACATTGTCAGGGAAAGGGCGAATATAAAGCGCGGAGGCGTCCGCCAGAATCAGCCCAAGCGTGTCTTTGGCGCCCAGCGCATAATAACCGTAATGCTGGCGGAAATAGTCCACCCGCACCGTGGCCAGCGCCACGCCGGCGAAGTTGCCCTTCTCATCGTTCAGGCGTACCGATACCGGAATCACCAGATCGCCTGTTGAGCGGCTGCGTATGACGCGGCTGATCAACAGGCTGGTGTCATTGTGGTGAAGATGCCACTGAAAATAGTCCCGGTCCGCGTTGCTGGCGTTAGTGGGAATAAAATTGCCCGATGAGGCAATCCAGTGGCCTTCGGTGTCGTACACAAACAGGCCATGCAGCTGCGGCAGTTTGCTCTGCTGCTCTTTCAGCTGGCGCAGAAATTCCGGCGTGGCCGCGTAAGCATTGCCGCGCTGCCGCAGCTGCCTGACAGCGTCCGCCAGCGTGATATCCACCTGCAGAAAGGCATCTTCGGCCTGGCGCGCCAGCGAAATCGACAGGTTGCGCGCATCATCTTTCCTTTCACTCATGGTCTGCTGCCAGCCGTTCCACAGCGACCACGCATTGATCGCCACCACGAACAAACTGGTGAGCACGATGAACAGCGCCATGCTCCGGCCGAGCGACGTTTTCAGCAAAGATGAGTCAGAGGTGCGTATTGCGTTTTTTCGCATGGCAGCAAAAGCCTGGCAGGAATGAAGGTCAGGGAGAATAGCACACAGCCTCACCGGATAAGCAAGCGCATCCCCTGCCTTTCCCGCACGGTGCGCTGTCAGCAGAGGCAGACAGCCTGATTAAAAACGCCCATCCTGCCGCTGCGCAGCATGCCTGCCTGCCTGCTGCACAATGAAGCGAAAGCGTACCCTTTTCTGCGTCTCCCTTCACCAGGCCGATATGCCGTCTATGCTTAAAGCTTCCAAAAACCTTATAAACCGCGGTGCTACTGGTACCGATGATTAACTGGAGACGGGTATGAGCAACCCACATAACGGTAATTTGCATCAGGAAAATGATCAGCAACCCCTTTCCGCCCTCACCCGTCAGGCGGAATCTGTTTCTCACGCCACGGCTGACGCTTCCCTGCCGGCTACGCCGGCTCCGCAACGTATGCCGGTGACGCTGAACGTGAATGGCAAAGCGCATACTTTGCAGGTGGATACCCGCACCACGTTGCTGGATGCACTGCGTGAGCACCTGCATTTTACCGGCACCAAAAAAGGCTGCGATCACGGTCAGTGCGGCGCCTGTACGGTCATCGTTAACGGCCGGCGTATCAACGCCTGTTTGACGCTGGCTGTCATGCAGGATAATGCCGAAGTCACCACCATTGAGGGATTGGGCACGCCGGATAATCTGCATCCGCTGCAGGCCGCCTTTATTCGCCATGATGGTTACCAGTGCGGTTACTGCACGCCCGGCCAAATCTGCTCATCGGTTGCTGTGCTGCAGGAGATTGCTCAGGGCATTCCCAGCCACGTTTCAGAAGATTTGCTGGCCCAGCCGGCGCTACAGCCGGACGAAATCCGCGAACGCATGAGCGGTAACATCTGCCGCTGTGGCGCTTATGCCAACATCCTCGCCGCGATTGAAGACTATGCCGGAGGTCAGCCATCATGAAAGCCTTTACGTATGAAAAAGCCTCCTCACCGCAGGAAGCGGCACGCCAGGCACAGCAAACGCCTGGCGCCCGGTTTATCGCCGGCGGCACCAACCTGCTGGATTTAATGAAACTGGAAATCGAAACCCCCACGCACCTGATTGATGTTAACGGCCTGGCGCTGGACACCATCAGCGCGGAGCCGGATGGCGGGCTGCGCATCGGAGCGCTGGTGCGTAATACCGATTTGGCTGCGGATATGCGCGTGCGGCAGGATTATGCGGTACTGGCCCGCGCACTGCTGGCGGGCGCATCCGGTCAGCTGCGCAACCAGGCGACAACCGCCGGCAACCTGCTGCAGCGCACCCGTTGTCCTTACTTCTATGACACCAATCAGCCCTGTAATAAGCGCACACCTGGCAGTGGCTGTGCGGCGATTGGCGGCTACAGCCGTCAGCTGGCGGTAGTGGCCGCCAGTGAGCACTGTATTGCCACCCATCCCAGCGATATGGCGGTGGCGATGCGCCTGCTGGATGCCACCATTGAAACCATTAATCCTGACGGCAGCGGCCGCAGCATTCCGATTGCGGATTTCTACCGTGCCCCGGGCAATACGCCTCATCTGGAAACAGTGCTGCAACCCGGTGAGCTGATTGTTGCGGTGATTTTGCCCCCGCCGCAGGGCGGCAGACATATCTACCGCAAAGTCCGCGATCGCGCCTCCTACGCCTTTGCGCTGATCTCGGTGGCCGCCATTGTACAGCCTGACCACAGCGGCCGGGTTGCGCTGGGAGGCGTGGCCCATCAGCCGTGGCGGCGCGAAGCGGCGGATCAGCAGATGGTCAACGGCACGCAGGCGGTGTATGAGCAGCTGTTCAGCGATGCTCATCCGACCGCGTCAAACGAATTTAAATTAGTGCTGGCGAAGCGCACCCTCGCTTCAGTGCTGGCAGAAGCGAGGGCGCAACCATGAAATTTGAACAACCCGCCGGAACCAACCCGATTGACCAGCTGCGCGTGATCGGGCAACCGCTGGATCGCATTGATGGCCCGCTGAAAACCACCGGCAGCGCCCCTTATGCTTACGAATGGCATGATGAAGCGCCGGATGTCACCTATGGCTATGTGGTGGCCAGTCCGGTAGCCAAAGGAAAAATTACCGCACTGGAGACGGAAGCCGCCCGTCGCGCACCGGGCGTGCTCGCCGTGGTGACCGCAGCAAATGCTGGCAAGCTGGAAATTGGCGAGATGAATACCGCGCGCCTGCTGGCTGAATACCATATTGAGCATTATCACCAGGCCGTGGCGCTGGTTGTCGCTGAAACCTTTGAACAGGCGCGCGCGGCTGCAAAACTGGTGGACGTGCAGTATGAACGGGAAGCCGGCGCGTACGATCTTGCCAGCGAAAAACCGTCCGTCACTGCGGCCCCGGAAGATACGCCGGATAAAGTGGTGGGTGACGTTGACCAGGCGTTGGCTCAGGCGCGCTATACGCTGGACGCCGTTTATACCACGCCAGATCAGAGCCATATGGCCATGGAGCCGCATGCTTCTATGGCTATCTGGGACAACGATGCGCTAACGGTGTGGACCTCTAATCAAATGATTAACTGGTGTCGTTCAGATCTGGCCAAAACGCTGGTGATACCAGAAGAAAAAGTGCGGGTGCTTTCGCCCTATATTGGCGGCGGCTTTGGCGGCAAGCTGTTCCTGCGCAGCGATGCCGTGCTGGCGGCGCTGGGCGCGCGCGTGGTGAAACGCGCGGTGAAAGTGATGCTGCCGCGCCCGATGATCCCCAACAATACCACGCATCGCCCGGCAACAAATCAGCATATTCGCATAGGTACCGATGAAGACGGAAAAATCACCGCGATCTCCCATATCAGCTGGTCAGGCAACCTGCCTGGCGGCACGCCGGAAACCGCCGTGCAGCAAACTGAGTTGCTTTACGCCGGGGAAAACCGGCTGACCGGCCTGCGCCTGGCGGAACTGGATCTGCCGGAAGGCAACGCGATGCGTGCGCCGGGCGAAGCGCCCGGCCTGATGGCGCTGGAAATTGCTATCGATGAGATGGCGGCGAAAGTGGGCATGGATCCGGTGCAGTTCCGCATTCTCAACGATACCCAGGTCGATCCCGCCGATCCGAGCCGTCCCTTCTCCCGCCGCCAGCTTATTGCGTGTCTGCAAACCGGCGCAGATAAATTTGGCTGGCAGCAGCGCCAGGCTGAGCCTGCGCAGGTACGCGACGGCCGCTGGCTGATTGGCATGGGCATGGCCGCCGGCTTCCGCAATAATCTGCTCTCAGCCTCGGGTGCCCGCGTGCACCTTGATGCGCAGGGTATCGTGACCGTAGAAACCGATATGACAGATATCGGCACCGGCAGTTACACCATCATCGCGCAGACCGCCGCAGAGATGCTCGGCGTGCCCGTGTCGCAGGTGCGCGTCAGCCTGGGTGACTCGGCGCATCCGGTTTCCGCCGGCTCAGGCGGTCAGTGGGGTGCCAACACCTCGACTTCCGGCGTCTATGCTGCCTGCGTCAAACTGCGTGAACGCATCGCCGCTGAACTGGGCTTCAATGCAGATGAAGCGGAATTTGCCGAGGGTGAAATCCGCGCCGCAGGCCGCCGCGTGCCGATTGCCGCAGCCGCGGCACAGGGAGCGCTCAGCGCCGAGGACACCATTGAGTTTGGCGATCTCGATCAGAAATATCAGCAATCCACCTTTGCCGGCCATTTTGCGGAAGTCGCCGTTGATACCGCCACCGGTGAAGTCCGCGTACGGCGGATGCTGGCGGTGTGCGCCGCGGGCCGGATACTGAACCCGAAAACCGCGCGCAGCCAGGTGATCGGTGCCATGACCATGGGCCTGGGCGGCGCGCTGATGGAGGAGCTGGCGGTGGATACCCGTCATGGCTATTTCGTCAATCACGATATGGCGACCTATGAAGTGCCGGTGCATGCCGATATACCGCGTCAGGAGGTGATCTTCCTGGACGACACCGATCCGGTCTCTTCACCGATGAAAGCCAAGGGCGTGGGGGAATTGGGTCTGTGCGGCGTCGGCGCGGCGATCGTCAACGCCATCTACAACGCCACCGGCGTGCGGGTCAGGGACTATCCGGTCACGCTGGATAAGCTGCTGCAGGGACTACCGGAAACCGTCTGACGGCATTCGGTGCCGTTCCCGGTGGCGGGAGCGGCACCTGACGCAGTGAACAGCGCATAAAAAAACGCCCGGGGAGTCATTGCCGGGCGCAGGGTTGGATTTCAAATTTCCGATCTTGCGTCGGCTACATCACGTCTGCAAAATCTGATTTTTGGATGATATCACGGCGGGTGGGCAGCAGCCTGACGGCGTGCTCACCGGCTGGGTTATAACTATAGATCAGGACCGGAAAATGTCAGGTTCGGAACGCTCTGAATAAGCGAGACCGCCGCGGTATGACTGCGGCAGGGGGATCGCAAAAGTGCGTCAAAGGCCGGCGGCAAATCCGATACCGCGCTTGCTCAGCAGCCACAGATCGAGGTCTTTATCCGCCAGGGGCCGGGCATAATAGTAGCCCTGCGCCTGATCGCAGCCAAACTCATTCAGCGCGCGGGCGGTTTCAGCGTTTTCCACCCCTTCTGCCAGCACCACGTATTCCAGCTCTTTCAGCATCCCCACAATGCTGCGGGCAATAATGCGCGAAGAGGTGTCGGTGCAAAGCCCCTGAATCAGCGAGCGATCGAGCTTGATAATATCGAGCGGCATGCGGCGCAGGTAGCTGATATTGCTGTAGCCGGCCCCGAAGTCATCCAGCGAAATGGTAAAGCCACGCTGCTTCAGCTCTTCCAGCCCGCGCATCGCCGCCGGACTCTCCAGAATACGTTCAGTCTCCAGGCACTCAATGCCCAGCAGCGACGGTGGCAATTTCTTCGCCAGCATTTTCTCCTGCAGCGCCGCCGCAAAGCCTTCGCGGGCGAAATCATGCAGGCTGACATTGACGGTGATCGGCAGCTGGATCGGCTGATTGCGCAGCCGCACCATGCGCGCCAGGGTGGTATCGATGACCCACTCTGTCATGACATGCAGCAATTCTGTCTGTTCCACCAGCGGCACAAACGCGGAAGGCGGCAGTTCGCCACGCAGCGGATGACGCCAGCGAATCAGCGCCTCCAGCCCCAGCGGCTGCCCGGTCTTCAGACAGATTTTAGGCTGATACACCAGGTATAAGCCCTCCCCGGTTTTCAGCGCGGCGGCAAATTCATGCATCAGCGTAAAATCGCGGGTATGACGAATGTCTTCGGTTTCGCTGAATGCGACGGCCGGCACGCCGCGGCCAACGGCCTCGTTGACCGCGCTCAGGGCACGGCGCAGGATTTCGGGGGCCGGGAACGCGCCGCTGGTAAAATCCGCCTGCCCGGTATGGGTCGTCAGCGCCACGGAAAGGCCCTCGCCCATATCCGCGCTGATGCCTTCCATCCGTCCGGCGATCCACGACGCGCTGAGGCGGCTGTGATCGGGCGTCAGTATGGCGAACCGCCCGGTGGCCACGGTATAGAGCATTTCGCCCATGCCGGGACGCAGACGCAGCGGCAGCAATGTGGCGACATCTTTCAGTAACTCTTCCACCGGCCCCATGCCCATGCTGCGTGCCAGCTCATAGGCACGTGGCATGTCAATGCAGTCAATCAGCACCAGGCGGCGCGGTGTGGTATCGCCCTGCGTTGCCAGCGTCTGGAGATCGCGCAGCAGACGATGCCGGTTCGGCAAGCCGGTGACCGGGTCGGTATCCCCTGCGGAATGCCAGGCTTCCAGAAACGACATGACGATTTCAGCCAGCAGCTGCAACGTGGCAATCTGCATATCACTGAAGGGATGCGGCTGGCTGTCGGTCACGCACAGCGTACCGAGGATCACGTTTTCCCGGTTACGCAGCGGCACTCCGGCATAGAAGCGGATAAATGGATCGCCGGTGACAAAATGATGGGTCACAAAGCGCGCGTCCATCCAGGTGTCGGGCACAATCATCGCCGTTTCACCATCCACCACGTGCCGGCAGAGTGAATCTTCACGCGACGAATATTTCAGAGAGAAATTGCAGGACGCGCGGATATATTGCGCATCATCATCCAGTACGGAAACAAAACAACCGGGTATGCCCAGCACCTGGCTGGTCAGGCGGGTAAATTTGCGCAGAACATCATCTCGACTTTCATCCGGCTCGCGCAGTGCCTGGAGCGCACGAATGCGACGATCGCTATCGCCGCTCAGGTTAAACAGCATAAATCCTCCGCCCCGGCCTGAATGCCGTTACGATGATATTGAAGAACGTTGATCAATGGAGCGGAAGACAGAACGGTTTCAGCAGGCCAGTCAGCATCGATAATCTATTACTACCAGAGTATTTAGCATGCCGGCTGAATTAAGCACAGGTATTTATTTCAAAAAAAGAGTAAATATTTTTTAGCTGCGCGAAAAGGCGCTAAACCGCTACGCAATCCTTACATTTGGCTTAATTACTTAATTTCGTCTTCGGGCTTATTTTCGCTGTTATTCCGCCATTATTTTTAATCCTGCTGCGGGCGGCTGACCGCGCAAACCGCACGGGGAGTGCGCCTTTTACGGTCAGGCGGCGCAGCCAGCACCCGTTTACGCTGGCTGTCAGATAAACCATCTTTCACCTGCGGGTGTTCGCAGCGGTAAAACGCATTCAGCCACTCACGTTTGGCCTATTTCCGCGCGCCGATCAACAGGCTTATAAGATGTTAGCCAATCTCTGAGAATTTAAGGCGATGGGCTTCCAGGCGATAACGGCAGCAAACACACCCCGGCAACCCATCAGGCATTCAGCGCCTGCCAGCGCTTATAGACATCAATTGCTGCGGGATCGGCGTGATGCTCCATCGGTAAACGCCGCCGGGCGATGGGCTTCGCATATTCGTCGTAAAAGGTTTCCAGTTCAAAATACTGGCGATCGTCGCGGTAGTAAGGCGCATAGGCTTCACGCGTGGTGAGATAAACCACTTTGCGCGGGCTGCAGTAATAGAGGGCGCCGAGACACATCGGACAGGGACTGGCGAGCACGTAAATATCACAGTCACTGAGGTTTTCGGTCCCCAGATGACGGCAGGCCGCGCGCACCGCAAGGATTTCAGCGTGTGCGGTCGGGTCACAGGTTTGCGCCACCTGGTTGGCGCTTTCCGCAATCACCTCATTGCCGCGCACGATCACCGTGGCAAACGGCCGGCCGCCCTGCTCGACATTGTCCAGCGCCAGCTGAATCGTACGTTTAATGATATCCATCGTGACTCCCTGTTATCAGTGATATGCGAATAGGCTGTAACAAGGTTAGGCAGAGATGCGCAGAATACCAACACCGGCATCGTTTCCCTGCGCCAGCGCGGTTCCCTTCAGCATCCGGTGCGGCAGCGTTGCAGGCTTCGCTACGCTGCCGCAGCTGAGTATTAACGCTTGCCGGCCCCTGTCATGCTGCTGAATACGCCATCCCGGCGCACCAGCGCATGCAGTAACGCGGCGGCCAGATGCATCATGACCGTGACAAACAGCAGCAGCGCCAGCCAGGTATGCAGCGGTCGCAGTAACGCATAAAGCGTGTTGTTGACCGCGGTAATCGGCGGCAGCACCAGCCCACCGCCCAGCGTGACAGGGTAACCGGCAGCAGAGAGCATGGCCCAGCCTATCAGCGGTTGCGCCAGCATCAGCAGATAAAGCACCCAGTGCGAAAGATGCGCAGCAGCGCGCTGCCAGACGGGAATCGAGGCAGGCAGCGCCGGCTGATCCGTGGTAAAGCGCAGCCACAGGCGCACCACGACCAGCAGCAGAATCATTACACCCAGCGGTTTATGGATGGCGACCAGCAGGCCGTGCCAGGAAGAGACGGTGGAGACCATCGTCACGCCGATAAACAGCATGGCAATGATGGCGATGGCCATCAGCCAGTGCAATGCACGCAGCGCCGGATGAAAGGTGGTTACGGATTTCATAGTGTGCGCTCTCCCTGACGGGCCTGTTCTGCGGTGCGGGCATTATAGGATTTGGCATAGGCTGCCGATCGGGCATTGAGCAGCGGATCATCCGACGCGGCGATGCCGTTCGGCAGGATCAGCGGATCGTAATTGATGTCATTGCAGGGGCCCTGCTGCTGCGCTTCCGCCTGGTTCAGCACCAGCGTTCCCGCATTGATCGTGGGTCTGTCGGCAGGCCAGGCTTTGCTGGCATCATTGCTGGCATCGCCGGGGGCGGCAAGGGTCAGGATTAAATCCCACTTCAGCGGGCCGTGCGCCAGACGCTGCTGCAAATCATGCTGGAGAAAATCTGCATCCTGCCGGTCAGCGGCCGTGATGGCGCTGGCCGGCGTGTGCGGCACCATGCTCCAGCGGACGCGTTGCTGATGGCCTGCTGCATCCTCCAGGACAAACGCGTTTAAGCTGTTATACCGGTCGCTGGCCCAGCTGGAGGAAGGCACGAACTGCTTTGCCCAGGCAAAAAAGGGCTGTGCTTCCGGATGCGCAGCCAGAAAAGCCTGCAGTTTTTGCGGGTCCGGTTTTCCGGTGGCGGGATCGGGCCGGGTGGCGCTTTGTAACTGATAAAAGCCTGCCGGTGTCGCCACCGGGAAAAACGGCATCGCGTTCATGCCGGTACGCCACTGCTCACCATTCGGCTGCTGAAAAGCCAGCGCCAGGCTGCGGACTGGCACCGCATAATCCGGCGCCTGCGGATTTCCCCCGGCAATGGCAAAGCGCCCGGTCACCGGTATCCGTCCCGCGGCAAACACCGCAGCTTTAGAGAGCGTGCTGGCGTTACCGTTAGCGTCAAATTCTCCGACCACGCATATCCCTTTGGCATGGTTGCGCCGGAAACCCGCATGTTTGCCGCCCGACTGCTGCAGCACATCCACCAGCTTATCGGCGCTCAGGCGCTGAGGGGTTAACCAGCCCCCGGCCCACAGGAAAAAAACAGTAACGAACAGCGGAATCAGACCAACCAGCGCCAGACGAACTAATCGCTGGCGCGTTGACAGCGGAGTGTTATGCATAGACAGGCTCACAGTAAGATAACTGACAGTGCGCAGCGGTGATGTACCGCATGGCGCAGAAAAGTTCGGCTGACCGGCTTCCCTTCCCGCATGGCGGCCTCACCGCCGGGAGCGTGTCGAAAGAAACCGGTATTGCAGGCAGAGAGAATATCTGCCCTGCTGAAGCCAGAACGCAATCGCTTGCCGCCCCACTCTAGCCAATAAACCGGCGGCAGCCTTAACCTGCCGGGTCACCGCTGCCGCGCGCGGTCAGATCCGGCGCTGACCACCAGTCGGGCTGTGTCTGAGGCTGCAGCAAATCGATGCCCTGGCCCAGCATTGGCAGACAGAGCGCAACATTACGCGCCGCGGCCAGCCGGACAATCTGCTGCAGCGGATCGTCCCAGCGATGAAAAGCCAGATCGAACGTGGCGTTATGGATGGGAAACAGCCAGCGGGCGTTGAGATCCACTGATGCCTGCAGCGTATCGGCGGGCTGCATATGAATATCGGCCCAGCGCGGGTCATAGGCACCATTCTCCAGAAACACCGCATCAAATGGACCAAACCGGCGGCCAATGGTTTTGAACCCGTCGAAGTAGCCGGAGTCGCCGCCTAAAAACAGTTTCAGCCCGGGCATCAGCAGCGTCCACGAACACCAGAGGTGCTTATTGCCGTCAAATAATCCCCGCCCGGAAAAGTGCTGAGTCGGCGTACAGACGAAGCGAATCCCGGCAATGTCCTGCGCCTGCCACCACGCCAGCTGCGTGATTTTTGCCGCCGCGATGCCCCACTTCACCAGCAGATCGCCCACACCCAGCGGCGTAATAATATGGTTAACCCGATCGTTCAGCTGCAGCAGAGCATGGCGATCCAGATGATCGTAATGATCGTGCGTCAGAATCACGCCTTCCAGCGGCGGCAACGCACTCAGCGCAATCGGTGCCGGCTGAAAGCGCTTCGGCCCCAGCCAGCGAAACGGCGACGCGCGCTCTGCAAATACCGGGTCAACCAGCCAGTAGCGACCGGAGAGTTTCAACAGCAGCGAGGAGTGTCCCAGGCGGAAAACGCTGTGCGCGGCGGCGTCAGCCAGCGCCTGCGTGGTAATGGGCTGTACCGGCAACGCCCTGTCCGGCACGGTATCGGCCGGCTTGTTGAAGAAAAAATCCCACATGATCCTGCTGAAGCCCGCCAGTCCCGGCTGCTGCCGCGGCCTGGCATTGTGAAACCGTTTGCCATCAAAATGCGCTGGCTGCGCATCACCGGGCAGCTGGCCGGCGGCGGTGTCTGCATCATTAAACATTGCTATTTTACCTGACGGGATGGGTAGTCCAGAATAGCCGCTCCGCACCGCAACAACATCGCCATACGGGCGATTTCGCTGACGGTTACACAGCTTTTACTGGACTTTTACAACGTGATACGAGGGAAAATGAAACGCTTATTTGTTTACGGCACCCTGCAACCCGGACATGCCAATGCGCATATTCTGGAACAGCTGGGCGGCGAATGGCAGGCAGGCACGGTGCGCGGCACCTATTATGCCCGCGGCTGGGGCGCCGCCGCAGATTTCCCCGGTATTGTGCTGGATGACGAGGCAGCAGACGTGCGCGGCTATCTGTTTAGTTCACCGCAGCTGGAGCAGCACTGGCCAATGCTGGATGAGTTTGAGGCGGGTTACGATCGCGTCAAAGTCACGGTTACGACCACCGCCGGTGAGCGCATCGCGGCCTGGATCTACCAGCTGCAGCCGCGCAGCGCCTGACCGCTGCGCAGCGCAGAATCCTGCTGAATCCTCTACGCTTATCTTCATCACCCTGAGGATACGCCATGATTAAAATCTGCACCGCCTGCGGGACGGCTTACGAAGAGCAGGATCGCATCATTGAACACTGCGCCATCTGTGAAGACGCGCGCCAGTTTGTCCCCGCCAGCGGCCAGCAGTGGACCTCTCCGGACGCGCTGCGGGCGACCCATCGCAACATGTGGCAGCAGCCGGAACCGGGCTTGCTTAGCCTGCAGACCGTGCCGGCTTTCGCCATTGACCAGCGTGCCTTCCTGCTTCAGACCGCGCACGGTAATGTACTGTGGGACTGTATCGCCCACCTTGATGACGCCACCTGTACCCTGATTCAGGCGCTGGGTGGCATTGCCGCCATTGCTATCTCGCATCCGCATTATTACACCACGCAGCGGGAGTGGGCGGCGGCTTTTAACGCGCCGGTCTGGCTGCACGCTGACGATCGCCAGTGGATTATGTCTCCGGGCGCGCATATCCGGCTCTGGCACGGCGATAGCATGGCGCTGATGCCGGAGGTAACGCTGCTGCGCGCTGGCGGGCATTTTGCCGGTGGCACCGTGCTGCACTGGGCGCGCGACGAAGGCGTGCTGCTGACCGGCGATATCCTGCAGGTCACGCCCGGCGCCGATCGCGTCTCGTTTATGTGGAGCTATCCCAATATGCTGCCGCTGGCGGCCGCAACGGTGCGTGACATGATGACGCGGCTGGAGCCACTGTCTTATCAGCGCCTGTATGGCGCTTTCGCCGGGCGTGAAATCATCGGCAACGCGCAATCACGCGTGCGCGCATCCGCGCAACGCTATCTGGCCTGTCTGGAAGATCCGCACTGCTGACCCCCGCCGCTGGTTGAATAAGCAGCAGTCGCACCGCAAACGGATGTACAGACGTCCAGACGTATAATATAGTCCGGTTCTCTGCTTAAAAAGGACACGGACCCAATGAAGAACATACTGCTCACTGCCCTGCTGGCTGCCTCTGTTTCATTGCTCAGCGCGTGCGACCAGAATAACGACAGTAAAATAAAAGTGGCCATCAACACCGGGCCGGATGAAGCCCTGTGGCAAACGGTGAAGCAGGTTGCGCATGACAAGTATCAGCTGGATGTGGATGTCATTGCGTTTAACGATTACGTACAGCCCAACGAAGCGCTGTTCAATAAAGACGTGGATGCCAACGCCTTCCAGAGCCTGCCGTATCTGGAGATGCAGTCAAAAGAGCGCGGCTATAAATTCGCCGTCATCACCAATACGTTTGTGTTCCCGATTGCCGGCTACTCGCGCAAAATCAAATCCCTGAAAGCGTTGCCAGACGGGGCAACCATCACCCTGTCGAACGAAGCGACGACGCTCGGACGCAGCCTGTTGCTGCTGCAGGCGCAGGGACTGATCAAAGTGAAACCGGAGGCGGGCCTGCTGCCGACGACGCTGGATATCACCGACAACCCGAAAAAGCTTAAATTTGTCGAGGTGGATACGCCGCAGCTGGCGCGCACGCTGGACGATCCGCAGGTCTATATTTCCATCATCAATAACAACTTCGCGGCGCTGGTGAACCTCTCCGCTTCGCGTGACGGCATGTTTATGGAAGGCAAAGCGTCGCCGTACGTCAACGCCATCGTGGCGCGTGAAGACAACAAAGACAGCGCAAACGTGCAGAAGCTGAAAGAGGCATTCCGTTCGCAGGCCGTGCTGGATAAGGCCAACGAGCTTTATAAAGGCGATATCATCAAAGGCTGGTAATCGTCTGGAGCGGCGGCGCATTGACGCTGCCGCCCACGCACCGGCCGCCTCTGCAGGCGGCCGTTTTGCACGGTCTGTGCGCTATTTAAAATCCACTTCCATCAGTTCCGCCAGCGTAGCGTCACGCGTTGACGCCACACAATGATGCAGATAATCGGTGAATTTCGACGAAGGCGGCATGCCCAGCGCCAGCAGCTTTTCGTTGCTGAACACCACATTCAGGCGGGAAAAATGGCCATACAGCTTCATCGCCCGCAGCACGATGCGCTCGTTGCACGGCCCGAACAGTGCCGGGAAACGGCTTTTGCTTTCGCTCAGCTGGCGATAATTCACCTTCTGATAGCGATCGCCGAGCGGCAGCTGGCCTGACGCGCGCGCCATCGCCCGATCAATCTCCGCGAAAGTGACGCTGCTGTTCTCACCCGCTGAGATATGAATAATGGTTTTTTCAATCTGCTCTGCGTTCAGCAGCAGCTCCAGTGCATCGGCGCAGTAATCCACCGGTACTACGTCTATACGGTCTTCCAGTTCACACATAAATTCGCCCAGCGCCAGCGCCATGCGGAACACCCAGAAAATGCTGGGCGATGGCGAGCAGCCGTGCCGGGAGTGGCCCACAACAATCGACGGCCGCGCAATCACCAGCGGCAGCGTTGGCAGCGATTCCAGCATCATCTTTTCTACCGTCGCCTTGCTCCAGGTGTACTCGACAATATGCTGATCGCGCAGCGTATCCAGCTCGTTTTCCGTGACCAGCGTGTTGGCCTGCGGCGCACAGGACATGGCGGTGCCGACATGAATAAAACGCTGCAGACCGGCAACCCGGCTCATCCGGCTGGCGAGGCGGAAGGTGCCTTCCACATTCACTTTCCAGATCAGCGGATTGTTGCCAAAGGAGGCCACCGCCGCACAGTTAAGCACGTGCGTCACGCTATCAAGGCGCGCATCGTCCAGAAACTGCGCCGGGGCGGCCAGATCGCCTGACAAAATATTTTCCGGCGTCAGTTGCGCCAGCTGCTGCGCGCTCAGGCCAAATTTTGCCAGGTTGGCGCGCACGCGGGCTAACCCCTCTTCCGCTGATCGGCTGCGCACCAGCAGCAACAGCGTGTGCGCTTCCTCTTTTTTTAACAGATTGACAGTGACGGCACCGCCAAGGAAACCGGTGGCACCGGTGATCAGAATGGTTTTCATCATCTTAATAGAGCGATCCGCAGTAGCAGTAATGGCTGGCATCGACTCTAAGCGGCGCTGCTTAAATGACGATTAAATCGTCCCGGCGGACACCCCGGGTTCTTGCAGGTTGGTGAGGCGCGGTTTAACTCTGTGTAAATGTGTAACCGCGCAGCGCGCCAGGTGCAGGCTGCCGTCCGCAGCAAAAATGCGCAGCGGTGTAAAAATGGTGTAAAAATATCAGCGGTTGGTATAAAAATCGTGGTCAGAAAAACGCCATAATCTAGGCGCAACGCCGTGAAAGCGCTATGTTTGCCAGCATTTATCGCTGTGCTGCAGGCCATCGCCTTTCGCCCGCCCGGCACCCCCTTCACTTGCCATTTAGCAGGAATGTTATGAGTCAAACAGAGAAGCCGTCGCTGCCCGCGGGTATGCTGGCTGCTGCCGGGATCGTTTTTGGTGATATCGGCACCAGCCCGCTTTATACCCTGAAAGAGTGCCTGTCGATTCTGCCCGGCAACGGCGCCTCACCGGTGGCGGTGATGGGCTTTTTATCGCTGATCTTCTGGGCGCTGACGCTGATCGTCACCCTGAAATATGTCTGTTTTGTGATGCGAGCGGACCACGACGGTGAAGGCGGCATTCTGACGCTGATGTCGCTGGCGCGCCGTCACGTCAGTGCCCGCATCGGCCATGTGATTATGCTGGCCGGCCTGATTGGTGGCGCGTTTTTCTATGGCGACGGCATCATTACGCCGGCGATCTCGGTGCTTTCTGCCATTGAAGGGATTGAGGTGGTATCACCGGAACTGGAGAAATACGTGGTGCCACTGGCGGTGGTGATCCTGACACTGCTGTTTATGATCCAGAAACACGGTACAGAGAAGGTCAGCCGGGTGTTTGGTCCGGTCATGTTCCTGTGGTTCCTGACGATTGGCGTGCTGGGCGTGCGCGGCATCCTGCTGAATCCGCAGGTGTTACAGGCGCTGAACCCGGCCATGGCGGTGACGTTTCTGCTTGGCCACAAAGCGCTGGCGTTCGCCGCGCTGGGCATGGTGGTGCTGGCGGTCACCGGTGCCGAAGCGCTCTATGCGGATATGGGCCACCTTGGCAAAACCCCCATCCGTCTGGCCTGGCTGGTGATGGCAATGCCCGCTCTGGTGCTGAACTATTTTGGCCAGGGCGCGCTGGTGCTGGCAGATGCGCAGGCGCTCAACAACCCCTTCTTTAACCTGGCACCGGGCTGGGGGCAGATCCCGTTAATTGTGCTCTCGACGCTGGCGACGGTCATTGCGGCGCAGTCGGTGATTTCCGGCGTTTACACCCTGACGCATCAGGCCATTCGTCAGGGCTTTCTGCCGCCGATGCGCATCATCTTTACCTCACACACCGAGTCGGGTCAGATTTACATTCCGGTGGTTAACTGGCTGCTGTTTGTTGCCGTCACCGTGATTGTGCTGGCGTTTCGCCAGTCGTCCGCCCTCTCCTCGGCTTACGGTATCGTGGTCACCGGCACCATGGTGATCACCGCCTGCCTTGCCGGGGTTGTTGCGCTGCGTAACTGGCGCTGGCCGCTGCCGCTCGCGCTGCTTTTTCTGCTGTGTATGCTGGTGATCGATGTGCCGCTGTTTGCCGCCAACCTGATGAAGCTGCTCTCCGGCGGTTGGGTGCCGGTGCTGCTGGCGCTGACCATGATGGGGCTGATGCTGATCTGGAGCACAGAGCGCAACCGCTTGATCCGGCGTCTTAATAACGATCAGGAAAGCCTGTATGCCCTGGTCAAATCGCTGGAAAAACATCCGCCCAATCGCGTGGACGGCACCGCTATTTTCCTGGCGCGCCGGGAGTTTGAAATTCCGCAGGCGCTGCTGCATAACCTGAAACACAATCGCGTCCTGCATCGGCGCGTGATGCTGCTGCATATTCGCACCACCGAGACGCCGCGCGTCCATAATCAGCAGCGCATCACCCTGAATCAGCTCTCTTCGTCGTTCTGGCAGGTAACGGCGGCTTATGGCTGGCGCGAAGTGCCGCCAATGGCGGAAATCCTGCACCTGTGCGGCCTGCTGGGCTTTGGCTGCACCGTCAACGAAGCCTCTTTCTTTACGTCGCATGACACGCTGGTAATGAAAAAGCGCAAAGGGCTGGCACGTATTCGCGGCGGTATTTTTCACTTCTGCCAGCGTAACGCGCTGCGCGCGCATGAGCAGTTTAATATCCCGCCCAATCGCGTTATTGAACTGGGCGGGCAGCGCGAATTCTGATGCCGCAAGCCGCGATACTGCCTCTTTCCGGCCGCCCTTTGTGGCGGCTTTTTTATCAGGATTTCGTCAGGCATGTAAGCAAATGCAAAAACTCTCGTGAAATCTTATCTCAGTTGTGGCGATGTTTTTCTTAACAACTAATTAGCAATTAAAGCTAAAACGATTAACGCCGCAGGGTGTTTATTAACGCTACCAGCGCAGCGGCACGCCTGTACGCCACGCCGGGGTCACACTTAATAATCCAGACCGTGTTTTCGCAGATCGCGCATTTTATTTATGAGGAGTCAGACCATGAAAGCCTTAATTAATGACGTTATCTCTATATTTACGCCGCAAAATGTTAAACCGGTATTAATTCGCACCGACTTAACGCATCGCGAATTATCCTCACTGCATCCGGCGGGCGTCACCTCGGTAAGCTGGGCCACCTCCATGGATGAGCTGACCGATGCGATTGTGAAAAAGGCGCAGGCAGCCGGCGCGGTGGGCTATCACATTACCGATGTGGAATCCCACGAGCCTGGCCATGATGGTCAGCCGGTTATGGCGGCCACTGCCACCCTTTACCATATCAATGACAAAGTCGCCTTCGGCTGAGGGTGATACCGTGCCGTCGCGCTCCTGATACCTGCCCGGCGTTGCGGGCAGGTTTCCATACAGCCCACCCGGCGGTGTATTACCTGTCAACCCCGCGCCTGCGCCAGACTCATTTCCGCAGAGAGAATGCCGGCGCCCGCATGACGCGAAGCCAGGTTTTATCGCCCGCGATCGGCCACGGCATCCTGTCAGCGCATTCCCTGCAGGAATTATTTGCTTTAAGTACAGCCGCCCGTTATAAATATTAACCGCGCTGGCGTGACGGTTATTTCGCCTCTGCCCCTGCCTGACTGCCTGTTATTTGCCCACCCTGCTGTTATATAAGTTAATTAACCTGCTTCAATACTTTAGTAACTAAAAACAGGTTAATCTTTTCGTAACAATCTTTTAATTTGCTCAGCGAATTTTTAACGTTCATCTGCACAAGATTGATAAAAGTAGGACTGGCATGAATCAGACCAAAAAATGGGTGTCCGCACTTTCGCTGACGGCACTGCTTGTTTCTTCAGCGGTTCACGCTGAAAACGCACCAGAAAAAACCGACGTGCTGCTGATTGGCGGCGGTATTATGAGCGCCTCGCTTGGCACCTGGCTGCAGGAACTGCAACCGGGCTGGAAACAGCTGATGGTTGAGCGTCTGGACGGCGTCGCGCTGGAATCTTCCAATGGCTGGAACAATGCGGGTACCGGTCACTCGGCCAACATGGAGCTGAACTACACGCCAGAGCGTGCAGACGGTTCCATTGATGTCAGCAAAGCGCTGGAAATCAACGAAGCCTTCATGATTACGCGCCAGTTCCTGACCAGCCAGGTTCAGCGTGGCGTGCTGCATGACCCGCGCTCCTTTATCAATTCCACCCCGCACATGAGTTTTGTCTGGGGCGATAAAAACGTTGAATACCTGACCAAACGCTACGCTGCGCTGCAGAAAACCACCCTGTTCCAGGGCATGAAGTTCTCTACCGATCACAAGCAGATCGAGCAGTGGGCACCGCTGGTAATGGAAGGCCGCGATCCAAACCAGAAAGTCGCCGCGACCTGGACACCGGTCGGCACCGATGTGAACTACGGTGAAATTACCCGTCAGCTGATCGGCAGCCTGAAAAAAGATCAGAACTTTACGCTGGAAACCTCGTCAGAAGTTACTGACTTCAAGCGCAACAGCGACAATTCGTGGCACGTCACGATTAAAGATGTGAAAACCGGCGCGGATCGCGAAGTGGACGCAAAATATGTGTTCATCGGTGCTGGCGGTGCAGCCATCAAACTGCTGCAGAAAACCGGCATTCCTGAAGCGGACAACTACGGCGGCTTCCCGGTCGGCGGCTCCTTCCTGATGACCGAGAACCCGGAAATCACCAGCCGTCACCTGCAGAAAGTGTACGGTCAGGCTTCCGTCGGCGCGCCACCGATGTCGGTTCCGCACATCGATGCGCGTAACCTCGACGGTAAAAAAGTGGTACTGTTCGGGCCGTTCGCGACCTTCTCCACCAAATACCTGAAAAACGGTTCGCTGTTTGATCTGCTGAGCGCGACCACCACCAGCAACATCATGCCGATGACGCACGTGGGTATTGATAACTTTGACCTGGTGAAATACCTGATCGGTCAGGTGATGCTGAGCGACGATGACCGCTTTGCGGCGCTGAAAGAGTATTATCCGAACGCGCGTAAAGAGGACTGGAAACTGATTCAGGCTGGTCAGCGCGTACAGATCATCAAAAAAGACGCTGAGAAAGGTGGCGTGCTGAAACTGGGCACCGAAATCGTGACCGATCAGCAGAAAACCGTGGCAGCCCTGCTGGGTGCGTCACCGGGTGCGTCAACGGCCGCGCCCATCACCCTCAATGTGATGCAGAAGCTGTTCCCGGAGCAGTTTGCGTCGCCGGAATGGCAGCAGAAGATTCGCACCATCGTGCCCAGCTTTGGTCAGAAGCTGAACGGTAACACCGCGCTGACCCAGCAGGTATGGGATAACACCGCATCGGTGCTGCAGCTGACCAAACCGCCGGTTATCAACATGGGCGATCAGCAGGACGCACCGGCGCAGACGAAGCCGCGCGCTGAGTCAGCCAAACAGGATATGGCGCTGTAAGCGGTTAATCTGCCGTAACACGCTCTGACTCACGGCCAGTGACCTGTCACTGGCCGTTTTTTTATCTCAGCCGCGGTAGCTGCCTGCCTCCGGCAAGGCGATAAAGGCCGCGGTGTGCTGCCGGCGACCGGGAGAGTCAGGAGAGTAACGCTGAATGGCTCACGCCTTCCGGCACTACCGGCTGCAAACGCCCTGACGCACCAGGGCCGCTTCTTCAGGCATACCCGCCACGTCCCTGCCAGCGGGTACCGTACCCATCCGCGCCGCTGCGCTCCCCGGCTGGCTAAACATTTTATGCTCTGTAACATAAAGGGCATTGCCTCACCGACGCGAGTCTGTCAGTTTTCAGGTTCACCTGATACTGATAAGAGCCTGATAAATGAGCGCAATTCACACTTCACCCTTACACTACACTGCCGGAGAGGCGGTTTTCGAAGGCACGCTGGTTTACCCTTCTGATACCGTACACGCGCTGCCTGGCGTGCTGATCGCCCCGAACTGGATGGGCGCAACGGCGGCGGCCGCTGAACAGGCGAAAGCCATTGCTGCCCAGGGATATGTGGTACTGGTGGCCGATCTGTATGGTCAGGGCCAGCGTCCTGCCAGCGCTGAAGAAGCCGGTGCCATGATGATGGCGGTAAAAGATACGCCTGAAGAAGTGGCCCACATGCAGGCGGCGCTGGCAGCGCTGCGCACGCAAACGAACGCTGCCGTGACAAAAGAGCGCGTCGCCGCCGTGGGGTTCTGCTTCGGCGGTCACTGTGCACTGGAGCTGGCGCGCGCGGGCGCAGATATCAAAGCCGCGGTTTCGTTCCACGGCACGCTGGATAGCAAAGGCCAGTATGCTGGCAACACTATCTACGCTTCGCTGCTGGTGCTTGACGGAGCTGACGACCCGCTGGTGCCGCGTGAGCAGCTTGCGGCCTTTGCCAGCGAGATGAACGGCAAAGGCGTGGACTGGCAGCTGGTGAGCTTCGCCGGTGCGGTGCACTCATTCACTGACCCGCACGCCAGCGCTGCAGGCGTGGCGCAGTACCATCCGGAAGTGAGCCAGCGCGCCTTCCGCCGGATGTTCCAGCTGTTTGACGAAGTGCTCTGATCCCTTAGCCCCTTTCCGCAACAGGAAACCGATGATGTTCTCGAAGCATTATGATGTAGATGAAAACCATATCGACTTTCAAGGTGTGGTAGACGGCCTCTACTATCCGTTTTATATGGAATGGACGCGCCATGCTTACATGCGTGAAGCGCTCGGTATTGATATCGAAGAGGAGTTCCGCCACGGCCGGCTTTACATGGTGCTGGAGTATTCACTGCGCTTCCGTAAGAGCCTGGTGAAAGGCGATAAGGTTGAAGTGACCTGTCAGCTGGTACGCAATGAAAAGCGTAATCGCGTTAATTTTGTGCAACAGATCAAGGTAGAAGGCGTGGTCTACGCGGAGGCGACCTTTATCGCCACTTGCCTGGAAAACGGCCGCCCGAGCATGCCGGAAGCCGTGACGCGGGCGCTGGAGCTGTAATGTTCCGCAGCCGGATTGTCTGAAGTCGCCTGCCACGCCGCTGCCCGCCTGCACGCGGGCAGCGGCGCTTTTCCGTCCGGCCAGCTCTTTCAACGTCCGTCATCCCGCCTCGGGTGCATCACACGGCTGACTGAGTAACCCTTCCCCTCCGATACGATACCGCTGAGTGCCGCCTTGCGGCGCTTTCCGCCAAACCCCTGCGCACATCACATAATTGTTACTCATGTTTCTTACACCGGTGTCGATAATCTTTTTGCAGAGCGAACAGCATTTTCGCTCCTGCTGCGACGCCACCAGGTTCGTTATTTACATAATACTCCGACCTGCCTGTTGCGACAGGCAGAGAGCCTCCATCTTCACCGGTGAATGGCCAACAGGGGAAACTATCCGCGCTGTCATCAGACGCGCTAACCCGTTTGCGTGGAGCACAGCGTGCCCGCGCGTTTGTTAAATACAACCATCGCCTGAGGTCTCTCATGTTCGGGGTGAAAAAATCCAGCCATTTTCTGCCGTTTACTAAAACCGCAGATCCAGCCAAAGATATTCATGCCATTAAACAGCACGTCGCCTGGATTGAGTTTTCGCCGGGCGGTGAAATACTCAGCGCTAATCCGCTGTTTCTCGACGTCACGGGTTATCAGCTACAGGAGATTCAGGGACAGCATCACCGGATTTTCTGCAGTCCGGCCTACAGCAAATCGGCCGACTATTTTACCTTCTGGCAAAAGCTGGCGGCCGGTGAATCCGTGACCGGCATCTTTGAGCGCTTTAATAAACAGCATCAGCGCTTTTATCTCAGCGCCACCTATTTCCCGGTGCGCGATGAAAAAGGCAAAGTGTTTAAAGTGATCAAAGTGGCGAGCGATATCACCCAACGCCATCAGGAGCTGGAACACAAAGAAGCGGTCATCACCGCACTGGACCGCTCAATGGCGGTGATTGAATTTATGCCGGACGGCCATGTTATCACTGCCAATGCCAACTTTCTGGCGCACATGGGTTACAGCCTGTCAGCGATTGCCGGCCAGCATCACCGCCTGTTTTGCTACGATAACTTTTACCGTGAGAATCCCGATTTCTGGCGCAAAATCGCCAGTGGTCAGCACTTTGTCGGGCGCTTTGAACGCAAAACGGCCAGCGGCGAACGCATCTGGCTGGAGGCCAGCTATAACCCGGTGCTGGATGCCGATGGCAACGTGTATAAGGTCATTAAGATTGCTTCGGATATTACCGCGCGCGTCGAGGCAGCAAAACGGGTCGCCGACATTGCGCTGACGACATCGGAAGAGACCTCACAAATCACCGACAATGCCAATGAAGTGCTGGAAGACACCATTCGCAACTCCGGACTGGTGGCTGAGCAGGTTAAAGCCGCGTCTCAGATCGGTGCGCAGCTGACGGCGTCCGCCAAAAACATCGGTGAAGTGGTCGAAACCATCAACCTGATCGCCTCACAGACCAACATCCTCGCGCTTAACGCGGCGATTGAATCGGCGCGTGCGGGTGAAGCGGGACGCGGCTTCAGCGTGGTAGCCGGAGAAGTACGCCGTCTGGCGGCGTCAACCTCCAGCGCGACCCGCCAGATATCCGAAGTGGTGGAGCAAAATACCACGCTGATTCAGCAGATGTATCAGCAGATGGATGAGGTACGGCAGTTTGTGATGACCGAACAGGAGAAGATCAGCGTACTGTCACGCAGCCTGCAGGAGATTAACAGCGGCGTACACGATTTTGTGAATGTGATTCACCGGCTGGATGTGTAACGCACAGCCCGGCAGCCTGCCGGGCTGTCACCTTGCCTCACGTCAGCCACCGTGCCGGAACTGACAGCACAGGCGCTGGCGGAAGCCGGGCATTACCCTTCTGGTTTTGCCTGCACCGCCGGTGCGCGTTTTCCCTTCAGTGCAGCGCGCACCGCCGGTTCCGCATAGCGGGTGATCAGCCAGGCCACGGCACAGAGCGCACTGGCAATCAGCACCGGCATCAGCAGCATCAGCGCCTCACTCTTCACGTAGCGGTTGACTTTGATCAGCATCGCAATCATCAGATTTTCGTGAATCAGATACAGGGCATAACTGACAAAGCCGACCAGGGTGAAAAAGCGCAGTGAAAGGAAGGATTCAATGCGTTTTGAATAAAAGCTGACAATAAAGAACAGCATCACTGTCATCAGCGGGACAATTGCCAGCGCGCCGGTATTTTTGACGTAATAGCTCAGATTAATCACCACCGCGAGCGCCGTCAGCGCATAATGATAAATCCTGTCGCGGCCATGCAACCGTTCATATACCAGACAGCCCACCATAAACCAGGCATAATGAATAAATCCAAACTTGGAAATAATGTCAATCAGCAGTGGATATCCCAGCGATTTTAATACCGAGGAGGCTGAGAGCGCCAGCATTGGCACAATCAGCGCGGGCAGGCAATATTTCCGCCCGCAGGTGAAATAGACTGCGCCGACGATCAGATAAAACATTGCCTCAACGTAAAGTGACCAGAATGAACCCGCCATAGAGTGAAACTCAATACCGGTAAGCTGAGTCAGCGTTTCCGGATTAATAAAGATCAGCCCCGGTAGCAGGTTCTTTACATACGGCGTCATCAGCGACCATTCCGGGAAAAAGCCATCGGCAATAAACAGTAAGACGCTGGCGATGAGCATCGCCGGAAACAGCCGCAGCCAGCGCTTTTGCAGGAAACTGCTGTAGCTGTGGGATTTGTCCAGCGTCATAAAAATAACAAAGCCGGAGATCATAAAAAATAACTGCACGCCCACCCAGCCAAATGAAAATAAGGGGATATGCTGCGTTGCGGCAACAAAGGGTAAGAGTTCCGGCCAGCGCGCATAAGCGTGATAGGCAATGACCATCAGGATCGCTAATCCGCGCATCCCGTCAAGATGCGTAATACGTGGTTGCATAATTCCCTCAGGAATAATGAACAGAATGAGTAAAGCCAAATTAGCATTGACATAGATTTACAATCAATCAGACTAATTCTTAATTCGCGCAGCGGAATT